>CAYJKB010000007.1:0-13140 GCA_964370625.1 uncultured Oscillospiraceae bacterium
GAGTATTTACGATTTTACCAATTTCTATGTATTTTTTCATTATTTATTTCTCCTTATTACTTTTTGTCTTTTGCAAGACGGCAACTCACCTTTATAATAAATACTAACTTCTTTTTCATTACTTGCGTAACGGCAAGTAATCAAGCGTTCCCACTTTTGGCTTGTCAAAAGTGGAGTAAAATCGCTTTTGATACGATTTCTGGTAGTATCTAGTCTTTCATTCTTTCGGTGGTGACAGTTTAGCTAATTTGCTTTACTACCACACTCTGTGTTGTATTTTATGTGACAATAATTACACAGCCTTACTTCAAGAGGGTTTTGCACAATCCCTTTCCTAGACTTTACATCAATCTCGTAAATTTACATATGGGTACGTCCCTTTTTATAAAATATAGCACAGAGTGCGTTACGTACATGTCTGCACACAGGACGATTGCCGAGAGAATGAGCTATCCAGATGTGTCAAACATTTAATAAAAAAGAACTTAAATTTAATTGATTAGGATAGCCAGCCATCTTGCGAAAGATATATCAGGACGGAAAACCCGTCCCCTACTGGGGCAGTTTAATCTTCTTTAAAAAGATAAAATATAATAAAATTATTAAAACAACCCCCACAAACAAGGCTAAAGGTAGCACAAGTGCTACCTTTAAAGATTTTAGTCAACGATTTCAACCGTTACCTTTTTGTTTTGTCGGCTACCCACCGATTTAACAAGAGTTCGGATTTCTTTTGCAATACGTCCATGACGGCCTATAACCTTGCCCATATCTTGTTGAGCAACTCTTAATTCTAAAAGTAGCTCATCATCTTTTTCAATCTCTGTAACTGAAACATCATCAGGAACATCGACTAAATGTCTTGCGACATAAGTTAAAAGTTCTTTCATAGCTTACACCCTCACTGATTAAAGAATGCCATTCTTCTTAAGAAGATCACGAACAGTGTCAGTAGGTTGAGCACCGTTAGCTATCCATGCTTTAGCACGTTCACCATCAATCTTTACTTCAGCTGGAGAAGTCATAGGATTGTATGTTCCGATTTCCTCGATAAAACGACCATCACGTGGGTAACGTGAATCAGCAACAACTACACGATAAAAAGGAGCTTTTTTAGCACCTAATCTACGAAGTCTAATTTTTACCATTTATTTTCACCTCCTAATTTTTATATCTATAGTAAATTTCTTTACAAGCAATAGTTAAAACGGAAATTTAAATCCGCCCATGTTTGGCATTGGAAATCCGCCGCCTTTTTTCTTTTTACCTTTCATACGCTTAGTCATGCCTGACATTTGTTTTGTCATCTTTTGCATAGCTTCAAATTGTTTTAAAAGGCGATTAACTTCTTCTATCTTAAGTCCGCAGCCGGCAGCAATACGCTTTTTACGGCTAAAGTTAATAACAGATGGATTATCTCGTTCTTTTGGGGTCATCGATAAAATAATTGCCTCTGTACGTGAAAGTGCTTTTTCATCAACTTTAGCACCAGCAAGCTGTGATTTATCAACACCAGGAATCATGCCGAGTATATCTTCCATAGAACCCATCTTTTTGATTTGAGAAAGTTGTTCATAAAAATCTGTCAGCGTGATTTTGGATTGTTTCATTTTTTGAGCAAGTTCGATAGATTTTTTCTCATCAAAAGTTTGTTGCGCTTTTTCGATAAGAGTTAGCATATCTCCCATGCCAAGTATTCTTGATGCCATTCTATCAGGGTGAAAGGGTTCGATATTATCGAGTTTTTCACCGACACCGACAAATTTAATAGGTTTGCCAGTTACAGCTCTAATTGATAAAGCAGCACCACCACGAGCGTCCCCGTCGAGTTTTGTCATAAGAACACTGTCAATACCTAGAGTATCATCAAATGTTTTAGCAACATTAACAGCGTCTTGACCTGTCATAGCATCAACTACAAGCATAATCTCGTGTGGTTTTACTGTATCACGAATTTGCACAAGCTCATTCATTAAATCTTCATCGATATGAAGACGACCAGCAGTATCTAAAAATACAAAGTCATTTCCGTGGTCTTTAGCATGAGCTACAGCTTCTTTTGCAATTTCCACAGGATTTCCTTGTCCACGTTCAAAAACAGGAATGTCAAGCTGACCACCAACTACTTTAAGCTGGTCAATAGCGGCTGGACGATAAACATCACAAGCTACTAAAAGAGGTCTTTTAGATTGCTGTTTTTTAAACATGCCAGCAAGTTTTGCAACGTTAGTTGTTTTACCAGCACCTTGAAGCCCTACCATCATTACAATAGTTGGTGGGTTATTTGACGTTTGTATTTTAACGTTTTGACCACCCATAAGTTCAGTTAGTTCTTCGTTTACAATCTTAATAACTTGTTGTGCAGGGGATAATGTTTCAAGAATATCAGCACCTGTTGCACGTTCAGTTACAGTTTTAATAAAATCTTTAACAACTTTAAAGTTTACATCTGCTTCAAGAAGAGCCATACGAATTTCACGCATAGCTTCTTTAACATCAGTTTCAGTAAGTCTACCTCGACTACGAAGTTTTTTAAATGCACCCGAAATTTTTTCGGTTAAACCTTCAAATGCCATACTGTAATTCACTCCTTTAAGTAGAAACTACTTCATTGTATCTGCTATCTTTTGTATTTCATCAGTATATGCCGCAATTTGTGGATTTTTATAGCTTGTAGAGTTTAAACGCTCTATACTGCGAGCAAAGCTTACAATTTCCGTTATACGAGTTTCAAACATACTATATCTTGCAACTAAACCTAGCTTTTGCTCTGTTTCTCTTAAGATATGCTCGCCACGCATTATAGCATCACGAACAGCTTGACGTGTAATATTTACATGTTCAGAAATTTCAGCTAAAGATAAATCTTCATTATAATATAAATCAAAGAGTTCTCTTTGTTTATCTGTTAAAAGTTCACCATAAAAATCAAATAAAAGGCACATTTCAAAAGGTTTATTTTTCAAAATAACCAGCTCCTCTGTAAAGCATATTACCTTTACAACATTAATCACTATACACTATAAAAACACATTTGTCAAGAATAAAAAAGTAGATGTTTTGTATGAATTGTTAAATTATGTGTAAAATTTCCTTTAATGCTTTTAAAGCAAGCAAAAAAGTGGTATAATATTAAACGTGCAATCTTGTATAAAAGCATATTGCAAATGATTTTAAAACAATAAATTACTATGGAGGAAACCTCATGGCTATTGTCAAACGACATAAAATAGAAGATGGTGTATATCTTAACACTATAATAACCGATAAATTCAAAACATCCTGCATGAGCATGGCACTTATGCTACCTATCAATGAAGCAAAAGGTGCAAATTCTGCAATTATTCCAAATATTTTGCGTAGAGGAACGATGAATTTTCCAGATATGCTTAAATTATCAGAAAAATTAGATGAACTTTATGGAGCGAGAATTGAGCCATTTACACGTAAACATGGCGAAGTATTGTCTATAGGGTTTATTGCTGATGTTATTGACAGTGCCTATGCAAAGGGAGAGCATCTAGCAGCAGAAGTTGCGACGCTTATGTCAGAAATATTATTTAAACCATATACAGTAGATGGAATTTTCGCTAATGAATATGTTGAAAGTGAAAAACAAAACCTTATAGATATGATTGGTGCACAAATGACGGATAAACGCTCTTATGCTAATCGTCGAATGCATGAAATTATGTGTGAAAGCGAAGCTTTTGGTAAAAATGAGCTGGGCACAGCTGAAGAAGTGAATGAAATATCAGCTGAAAGTGCATTTGAACATTATAAATATTTGCTTGAAAATGCAAGACTTGAAATTTTTTATTGTGGCACAACATCACAACATGAGATTTTATCTGCCTTTTCTTCAAACTTTATGCTTCCTAAAACACGCAATGTTCCAACACTTAAAACAGAAGTGGTTAAAAAAGCAACAGAAGTTCGAAGAGTTGAGGAAACATTAGATGTAGCCCAAAGTAAGCTTGCTATAGGAATTCGTACAGGCACAACTATGCATGATTTAGACTATGCAAGTATGCTTATTGCAAATACAATTTTCGGAGGCAGCACAAATTCAAAGCTTTTTGTGCATGTGCGTGAAGAAATGTCACTTTGTTATTATGCATCATCATTTACTGAAAAAGTAAAAGGTATTATGACAATTTCATCAGGCGTTGAAACAAACAAGCTTGAAATTGCAGAAAAAGCGATATTTGAGCAGTTTGAAGCAGTGAAAAATGGTGATTTTACAGATGCTGATATTTTCAGTGCAAAGAAAACATTATCAAATACATTTAGAAGTGTAAGCGATAGCCCGATTGCACTTGAAAATTTCTATATGTCAAATATTTGTGCAGATTTACAATATCCTCCAGAAATGATGGTTGATAAAATAAATGCTGTAAAACGTGAGGATATTATAAAAGCGATTAATAAAATGTCTATAGATACGATTTATACACTTAAAGGAGGACTTAGCGAATGAATAAAGTAGAAGTTTCATCTCTAAATATGCATTATTTTGAAGATATATTGCCTAACGGACTGCGAGTTGTTGTAATCCCTAAAACTGGATTTTCAAAAAGCTTTGCAATGTTATCAACAAACTACGGAAGTATTGATAGCGTTTTTGAAGTTGATGGTAAATGGGAAAACACACCTGATGGCGTTGCTCATTTTTTAGAACATAAAGTATTTGAACAACCAGATGGAACAAATGCACTGCAATTATTTTCAGAAACAGGTGCATCACCAAATGCATTTACATCACACACAATGACAGCTTATCATTTTGAGTGTACAGAAGAATTTGATAGAAACCTTGAGATTTTGTTAGACTATGTTTATTCACCTTACTTTACAGATGAAAACGTAGAAAAAGAGCAAGGTATTATCGGTCAAGAAATCGGAATGATTGAAGATAATCCACATTGGTGTGTTTATGTGAATTTATTTAAGTGTTTATATGAAAATCATACTATTAATCGTTCGATTGCTGGAACAGTGCAAAGTATAGCAGACATTACAAAAGATACACTATATCTTTGTCATAAAAGTTTCTATAGCCCATCTAATATGCTTCTTTGTGTGTGTGGCGATGTTGACCCACAAAGTGTATTTGATAAAGCGTTAAAACTTACACCAAAAGAAAGTACAAAAATTTCTGATAGAGACTATGGTGACGAGCCAAAAGCTGTATATAAATCTGAAGAACAAGTTAGCATGGCTGTTAGCACTCCATTATTTATGTTAGGATTTAAAGATGATGCGCCAACAGGGGATAAGCTTCATTATGATATTATTGCAGAAATTGCTGCATCTTGCCTTTGTTCAACTTCGACAGCTTTTTATAAAGAGCTTTATGAAAGCGGGATTATAAATCGCTCATTCGAAAGTGAATATATGCAGTTTAGAGGTGGCGGAATGTTGATTTTTGCAGGTGAAAGCAGACAGCCACATGAAGTTCGCAAAAAAATCGAGCAAGAATTAGTTAGAATATCAAAAGAAGGAATTGAGAAGAAACTCTTTGAAAGAGTGGCAAGAACATCTTATGGTATGCGTATTCGTAGCATTGACAGTGTAGCTGGCGTGTGTCATTCATTTACAAGTGCTTACTTTGATGAAAGTAATTTCTTTGACTTTGATAAAATTTATGATAAAATAACAGTAGAAGATGTGCAGAATTTCCTTGCGAAGTTTATTGAAGAAAATAGGTCAGCATTATCTATTGTAAATGCACTAAATAGCTAAAATTTTAAATTATAGGGAAGGGTAAACACCCTTCCTAGCTGTCAAAAGGAGAAACTACCATTGGAACATTTAATTGAATTCCCTGATTTGGGAATAAGCCTTGAAATAAGCAGAGTTGCTTTTTCGATTTTTGGACATGATATATATTGGTATGGAGTAATTATAGGCATAGGATTTTTGATTGCAATGTTTTACATAACAGCACGCTCTAAAAGCTTTTCTCTGCGAGATGATGATTCTATTGATTTGCTTATGATAGCAACACCACTTGCTATTATTGGCGCTAGAATTTATTATGTTGCCTTTGAATGGGAATCATATCGTGATAAAGGCTTTATTGCAATGATTGCAATTTGGGAAGGTGGACTTGCAATTTATGGTGGAATAATCGCAAGTATAATTGTTGTTATTCTATTTTGCAAGAAACGTAAATTGAGACTTGGCAATATGCTTGATGTAGGTAGCCTTGGGCTCTTAATTGGGCAATCAATAGGCAGATGGGGAAATTTTGTCAATGCTGAAGCTTTTGGAAGTGAAACTAATCTTCCTTGGAGAATGGTTATCGACAATGCATCTTATGGAGTTCATCCTACATTTTTCTATGAATCATTTTGGAATTTTATTGGGCTTATTATTCTTCATATATATTCTAAAAAACGCAAATTTGCAGGGGAAGTATTCCTGCTTTATATAACATGGTATGGAGCTGGGCGTGCATGGATAGAAGGATTGCGAACAGATTCATTATACATCGGAAATACAGGTATTCGTGCATCTCAATTGCTTGCAATAATTAGCGTACTTGTAGCGTTATCATTGATTTTCATAATGCGAAAAAAATTGAAAAAAACAAAGCTTTCTTTTAACTGGTCGATAGAAGAAGAAGCACCAACTAAAGCGCCTCAAGCAAAAGCTTCTACACCAACGGCAAAAGGAAGAACAACTACAGCCACTTCAAGACAGACGACTACACGAAGTCGTTCAAATAATAATACTGGATACAAAAACAAAAAATAATATGTAATAGAAAGAGGTGTCTATTCTCATGTTGATGCAAGGTAATATAATCGCAAAAGAAATGCGAGCTAAAATGACAGAGGAAGTTAAAATTCTTAAGCAAAGTGGTATAACACCTGGGCTTGCTGTAGTTATTGTTGGAGATGACCCAGCTAGTAGAATTTATGTGGACTATAAAAAGAAAGCCTGTGCTGATTGTGGAATTTATAGCGAAGAACATGCACTACCTGCAGATATTGACGAACATACATTGCTTCACCTTATTGCAAAATTAAACGATGATGATAACATTCATGGGATTTTATGTCAATTGCCATTGCCCAAACACTTAAAAGCAAAAACGGTTATTGATGCTATTGATTATCACAAAGATGTTGATGCTTTTCATCCTATTAATGTAGGGCGTGTAATGCAAGGTGATTTCGAAATTCTGCCATGTACACCTGCTGGTGTTATGAAAATTTTAGATTATTATAATATTGATATCGAAGGAAAACATTGTGTTGTGCTAGGCCGTTCTAATATCGTGGGAAAACCACAAGCTATGCTATTATTACATAGAAATGCAACTGTCACAATGTGTCATTCGAAAACACAAGACCTTGCAGAAATTACAAGAAAAGCAGATATTTTAGTATCTGCAATGGGTAAATCAAAATTTGTAACAGCAGACATGATAAAAGAAGGTGCTGTTGTCATAGATGTTGGAATTAGTCGAATGGCTAATGGAAAAGTATCTGGAGATATTGATTTTGATGCTGTATCTCAAAAAGCTTCATATATCACACCTGTACCGGGGGGTGTTGGTCCTATGACAATCACAATGCTACTTTATAACACAGTAGAAGCATGTAAAATGCAAACTGGGGTGTATTGTAAATGAAAAATGGAGATGTGATATTCTGTCACATCTCCTAGATTATTTCAAGAATTGAAAACACAAGAATTGAATTAAAAGAGTTAAAATCATATAAAACATTTGGAGGAAAATGAAATGAACTATTTTTTTGCCTTAGCAATTATTTCATCGTTGAGTTTAAGTGCCGTAAACACTAATGTTGATACAAGTGTCAGTGCTGTAGGTGGTAGCGATGGAATGACTGCAGTTATCATTACAACTGAAACTAGCGTGGAACAAGTAGAAGAAAGAGCCTTAGATACTTATTTTACAGCAACTATCGATAGTATTGACGGTGAAGAAATGCTTGTAAGCGTTGCACCAAGTGGTCAACATTTAGTTGGTGATAAAGCTTATGTTACATGGAAAGATGCATCAGAATTTGAAGTTAGTGACGAAATTGTCATTTACTATGATATTGTAAAGGAAAGTTATCCTGTTCAAATTGATGCACTTTATATTGAATTATCTGAATAATATTTTGCCCCTTGCATTGTTCCACGTCTTATAAACTCTTTGTCGATTTCATTCATGACAACAAGCTTTTTAAGGCTCCACATAGGGCCTATTAAATCTTCAGCTTTTCCATCGCCTGTAAGTCGTTGAACTACAACGTGAGGAGGAAGAAGCTCTAATTGGTCGCACACTATATTTACGTATTGTTCACGAGTGAGAAGTTCAAAATCTCCTCGTGAATATTCTTTTTCTATTTGAGTATTTTTTAAAATATGAAGTAAATGGATTTTAATGCTGTCTATCGGAAGTTTGGATACTGTACGTACACTTTCAACCATCATTTCATGAGTTTCATTTGGTAAACCATTGATAATATGCACGCAGACATTAATTCCACGACTTTTAAGCATATTAAAACCAGTTAAAAATTCTTCATATGTATGACATCGGTTGATTTTAACACCAGTTTCATCATGTACACTTTGCAAACCAAGCTCTACAGATAGATAAGTTCTTTTTGAAAGTTCGCCTAAATAATCGGCGATTTCTTCAGTAATACAATCAGCTCTTGTAGCTATAGCAAGCCCTACAGTGCGTTCAAATGTGAGTGCTGTTTCATAAAGCTCTTTCAGTTTATCAAGTGGTGCATAAGTGTTTGTAAAAGCTTGGAAATAGGGAATGTATTGCAAATTTTGCCATTTTTCACCCATTTTTACTGATACATCATAAAATTGCTGAATAAGCGAATCACGCACATTTCCAGCAAATTCACCACTGCCAGCACCGGAGCAATAGGTGCACCCACCACTACCACGTGTGCCATCGATATTTGGACATGTAAAGCCACCATTTAACGAAATTTTAGCAACTTTGCCACCGAATTTTTGTTGCAAATGGTATGTATATGTATGATAACGCTTGTTGTTATCTGAATATTTAAATAGATTTTCCATAAGTCCTCCAAAAGATATTTGATTAAGTATATCATAAATTTAAAACTTTAGAAAGAAGATAATATGAGAAAAAAATTAAGTGCAATAAATGAAGTACACGACTTTGTTAAAAATCATGTATCACAAGCTGATATCTGTATAGATGCAACAGCAGGGAATGGACATGATACAGCTTTTTTATGTTCGCTTGTTGGTGAAAATGGCAAAGTTTATGCCTTTGATATTCAAGAAAAAGCTGTTATTTCTACAACAAAACGTATAAATGAATTAAAATATAACCAAATGTGTGAAATAATCCATGATGGACATGAAAATATGAACAAATATGTACAGCTAAATTCTGTGCAATGTATTATGTTTAATTTCGGATATTTGCCATCTGGTGACCATAATATATGTACTAAGCCACAAAGTAGCATAGAAGCTATTGAACAAGGACTTGAGTTGCTTAAAGAATCAGGAGTTATAAGTCTTTGCATTTATTCAGGTGGCGATAGTGGATACGAAGAGCGTGATGCATTGCTGTTGTTTTTAAAATCGCTTGATTATAGAAAATATACAGTAATAATGCATGACTTTTTCAATAGACCAAACGACCCACCAATACCTATTTTTATTTATAAAGGTGTATAATTTTAAATAAGTTCCTGCATAGAGTGAAATCATGTTAAAAAATGTAAAAATATAATAAATATGTGGGAAAAATGCAAAATATTGACAAAAATATTTTAAAAAATTTAGTTAAATGCACCAAAATATATTGAAATTAAAAATAGAGAGTGTTATAATCAAAGTGTAATAAAATGTCCGTAGCTCAATTACAAAACAGAATTTCTATAGTGTAGTAACAGCAATATTTGACAATGCTCCCGAAAGGATATGACAAAAATGAATAAGGATTTTAACATAGAAGCAGAAAAAATACTTGCAAACTCAGAAGATACATATACTAGCGATGTTGTGGAAAATGTGAAAAATGTGAACCTAGTTCCAATGCATGAAATTGATGGTTTTGCTGTTAGACCTGGATTTTATGATGTAAATGGAGCAACAGCTATACCTTGTGGTGTAAACTTTACAGTGCATTCACAAGGAGGAACATCAATAGAGCTTATTTTATTTAAAAGGGGTTCAAAAGAACCTTTTGCAATAATACCATTCCCAGAAAACTATAGAGTAGGTAAAGTTTATTCAATGATAGTATTCGACCTTGATATTGGCGAATTTGAATATGCTTATCGTGTAGATGGTCCTTATGATCCATCAAAAGGGCTAATATTTAATAAAGATAAATTTTTATTAGATCCATATGCGAAAGCTGTTACAGGGCAAAGTGTATGGTGTGGACCTGTTGGAGGAAACCATTTTTATAAAGCACGTGTTGTAAAAGATAACTTTGATTGGGGTGTATCAAGACCACCTCATATTGATGATAAAGATTTAATAATTTATGAAATGCATGTTCGTGGATTTACAAGGCATGGCTCATCTGATGTTCGATGTCCAGGGACATTTAAAGGAATAATTGAAAAAATTCCATACTTGCTTGAATTAGGGGTAAATGTAGTTGAACTTATGCCTGTATTTGAGTTTGATGAAATGCTTGATTATCGTGAATTTGAAGGAAATAAATTGTATAACTATTGGGGATATAATACACTTGCATTCTTCGCACCAAATACTTCATTTTCAGCGACAGCAGAATATAATAGAGAAGGCACAGAACTTAAAGAACTTATAAAAGCTCTGCATGAAAATGGAATTGAAGTATACCTTGATGTTGTATTTAATCACACAGCAGAGGGTGATGAAAGAGGGCCATATTTCTCATTTAAAGGTTTTGATAACAATATTTACTACTTGTTAGACCCTTCAGGGCGATATTATAATTTTAGTGGATGTGGAAATGCACTAAATTGTAATAATCCGATTGTACAAAATATGATTATTGAATGCCTGCATTATTGGGTAACAACTTATCATGTTGATGGTTTCCGTTTTGACCTTGCATCTATTTTAGGTAGAAATGAGGACGGAACACCTATGAGCAATCCACCACTTTTGAAATCTCTTGCGTTTGACCCAATTTTAGCAGATACAAAATTAATTGCTGAAGCATGGGATGCAGGTGGATTATATCAAGTGGGTAGTTTTCCATCTTGGAACAGATGGGCAGAATGGAATGGACGATATAGGGATGACTTACGTAGATTTATTAAAGGTGATGGAGGCGTTGCAACTGCGACAGCAAACAGACTAGCTGGTTCTCACGATATTTATGACCCTAAACTTAGAGAAAATGCATCTGTAAACTTTATAACTTGCCATGATGGATTTACACTAAATGATTTGTATTCATATAATGAAAAACATAATGCAAAAAATGGTTGGCATAGCACAGATGGAACCAATGATAACTTAAGCTGGAATTGTGGATTTGAAGGGAAAACAGATAATCCAGAAATTCTTCGATTGCGTAGAAGACTTATGAAAAATGCAATTGCATTATTAATGCTTAGTCGTGGCACGCCGATGTTCTTAGCTGGAGATGAGTTTTGTAATAGTCAAAATGGGAACAATAATGCATATTGCCAAGATAATGAAACTTCTTGGCTTGATTGGGCATTGTTAGAAAAAAACCAAGATATGTTTGAATTTTTCAAAAAAATGATTGCATTTAGGAAAAAACATCGATTATTACGTGCGAATATAAGTAATGGTGCATGGAAATATAATGATATTACATTTTTTGATGCAAATAAAAAATGTGAAAAATTTGAGGATTATGAAAGATATATCGGTGTGCTATTTGCGGGCTCTGAAAAAAATAAGCCACCTGAATTTATTTTCGTTGCTGCAAACTCATATTGGGAAAAAATGAAAGTAACACTTCCAAGCTTGCCAGATAGCATGGGTTGGTTCTTAGAAATTACAACAATTGAACATCATATACGCAAAAAACATAAACATTGTACATCTTTTGTGATACCTCCTAGGACAGTTTGTGTCTACTTAGCAAAACTGTTATAGACAATTTAAAGTTGTATTTTTATAGTAAAGTTTTTACAATATACTTGATAAAATGTATACAATATGCTATGCTATGAATATATAGATGTCTAGGAGAAAAGCATATGATAACAGCGTATATTGTCTTATCGATTATCACAATAATTGTACTAATCGGTGTAATTGTAAACTTACGAATTAAGACTATTGAAAAAAGTGAACTTATAAAAGTAAAAAACCACGATAGCCTAACAGGGCTTATGTCTATGGAGCAATTTAGAAAAATTGCTAAAAAGAAAATAGCTGAAAACAAAAGCAAAAATTTGCAACTTATTTCAGTGGATATTGATATGTTTAGGGTTGTTAATGATTATTTCGGATTTGATACAGGCTCTGAAGTTATTAAAGCAACAGCTATGATGCTAGACAAAGCATTTTCTGGCAGAGAATATGTCGCTCGTGAAAATAATGATGTATTTCTAATACTATGCGAAGATAGCAAAGAACGCAGAATTAAAAACACGTGTGAATTAGCTGTATTACCTGCTATAAAAACACAAGTTGGAAAAAACTTTCACGCATCTTTATCTGTTGGTATTTGTCAAATTGAAGGAGATACAGCAAATCTAAATGCATTGATTGATAGAGCAAATCAAGCAAGAGTTTTAGGAAAAAATTCACATAACACAACATATCATTATTACACTGAAGAAATGCAAAAAGCATATGAAAGCAAAACAAAAGTTATACAAAGAATGGATAAAGCACTAAAAGATATGGAATTTAAAGTGCATTATCAGCCTAAAATTGATTTTTCAAATATGCGAGTTTGTGGAGCGGAAGCGCTTATTCGTTGGTTGCCTAAAGATGGTGGAACAATTTTTCCAGATGAATTTATTCCTGTTTTTGAAGAAAATGGTTTCATTGTAAAGCTTGACCTTTATGTGTTTGAAGAAGTGTGCAGATTTATAAAGTACAATCGTAAAAAATTCAAAATTCCGATGATTTCAGTTAACTTATCTGGGGCTACATTGATGAATTTTGATGTTGCAAATGAACTTA
>CAYJKB010000007.1:13240-27216 GCA_964370625.1 uncultured Oscillospiraceae bacterium
TATGGCTTAAAAATATGGGCTGTAGCATTGGGCAAGGATATTATTTCTCTCGTCCGCAATCCGAAGAAGCATTTATTGAATTTTTATCTACACAACCACAAGAATAAAAATGAATTAGGGGTGTGTCACAATTTGGCACACCCCTTGACTTTTTAATAATTTTTTAGCATGATTTATCACTGTTTCAGTGGTGTTATATATGTCGAATAAGGCTGTGACAAAATGAGATTTTCATTTCGTCACAGCCTTAGTTTTTGTTTATAAATAAAAAAACATAGGTTAACATAAAGTCAACCTATGCTATGTGTTGAAAATTAAACGCTTGTAGCGATTACTGGAGGCGTATACCCATTTAATGGTGCCATAAGCACTTTACCAGTACCACGATAAACATTTACTAAACCTTCTCCAGAAGCAGCAGAGCCAATAAGTGATTTACCAGAACGCTCAACGGTGAAGTCAAGTGAGCCACTCCAAGCAACAGCAAAGTTACCATCAACTTTAAGTGTATCATTTTGAAGAGTAATTTCGATAAGTTCTGTACGAGGGAAGTTTGATTCAAGACAAACAATTCCAGAACCTCTAAATGAAAGATTGAATAAACCTTCGCCACCTAAAACAGCTGAAGAAAGATTAGAACGTGCAACGATTTTTTGTTCAAGTTTTGATTCACAAGCCAAGAACATACCATCATCTACAACAACATTACCGCCCCAGTCATTAGTATCAAGCAAGAATAGGTGTTTGTATGTAGGTTCTAATACTAGAGAACCTGTACCTGTGTACTCAGGTTTAATAGCACCTTCGCCAGAAGCTGCACCACGAAACATTTTTCCGATAAGATCTCCAGCACCTTTGATGCCAGTATTAGCACTTACGTCACCTGCCATCCATTGCATAGCACCAGCTTGTACAGTAACAGCAGAAACGCTTAGTTCACAAAGAACTTGACGTTTACGTACATTCATTTTTTCAGCATAAAAAGCTGCAGCAGCATTATAGGGTGTAACACTTTTATCACTTATGTGTTCAAGCACAACAAAAGGTCCATTTTGTTCAAGCACATTTACATTATCACTATCAGCAAAGTTTTTAACGTCATACATAATAGAATACCTCTTTTAAAATTATTGCTCGTTTACAACTTTTTCTTTTTCTTTCTTGATTTCAGTAATTTTAGGAACTTTAGAAACTACTTTTTTAGCTTCAAGTCCGCTTACATCTCTTTTTCCACGAAAGTGGATTTGATAACGCTCCATAGTTTGACGAATGATTTCTTGAGCTTCAGCAGGGCCTAAAACCTCGCTTGTTGCTGTTTGTTTATTTTCAAGGCTTTTATAAACTTCAAAGAAGTGAGCTATTTCATTTCCTGTATGTGGTGGAATATGAGCAATATCATTGTAAAAATTCCAAGTTGGATCATTTACTGGGATTGCAATAATTTTATCATCACATTCATCTTCGTCAACCATACGGATAACGCCGATAGGATAACATTTAACCATTATCATAGGGTCTAATGTTTCAGAACATAATACTAATACGTCAAGTGGGTCACTATCGTCCGCATAAGTAAGTGGAATAAATCCATAGTTTGCAGGGTAGTGAGTTGAAGTATAAAGAACACGGTCAAGTTTTAAGATACCTGTGCTTTTTTCAAGCTCATATTTTTTCTTGCTTCCAGCTGGGATTTCAATTACTGCCATAAACTCTTCTGGTTTAACTTCGTTTTGGTCTATATCGTGCCATACATTCATTTTTTCGGTTCCTTCCTAAATTCAATATAAACTAATTTTAACAACTTACACAAAAAAAGTCAATGATATACTTAAAAACTTATCCTAAATTAAACAAAAAATATCCAAAATTAAGAAAAAATTGGTTGATAAATTTTTAACATCTAAATTTTATAAGAATTATTATGAAAAAAATAAGAACAGCATATATTTCATGACATTTTTCAACAATATTTATTGAATAATTATGTGAAATATGCTAATCTAAGATTATAGTAAAACACAGTGAAATTGTGTTACAAGGAGGAATATCTATGGCTGTAAAACCTTTTATTTCAAAAGGTATATATACACAGTATTTCCATTATTTTATACCGACAACACTAAGTATGGTTATGTATTCTCTTTATTGTTTTGCTGATGTGTTTTTTGTCTCTATTGGTGTCGGCAAAGATGGACTTGCAGCACTTAATATTTCATTGCCGATATTTACGGTTTTTTCTGCATTTGGCATGATGATTGGTGTTGGTACAGCTGTAACATGTGCGATTTTTCAAGGGTTACGTGATTATGACAATGCTGATAGAACTTTCACACTTAGCATAGCAACAACTTTAATATCAGGCACTGTTATTACGATTTTATTTTATGTGTTTTTAGATGAGATATTACTTTTTCTAGGTGCAGATGCAACAATAATAGACCTTGCTCGTAGTTATATGTTGCCTGTCGGTGGGGGCACATTATTTAATATGCTCTCTTGCGTGCTTACTATTGTAATTCGCTGTGATGGAAATCCAAGGCTTGCTATGATAGCAGGTCTAGCTGGCAATTTTACAAATATTTTCCTGGATTATGTTTTTGTAATTCTATTAAATTTAGGTATCTTCGGAGCAGGGCTTGCAACAGCGATAGGTCCGATTGTCAGTATTTGTGTGCTTGTTTTCCATTTTATTTTAAAGGAAAATAAACTTACATTTAAACGGAATTTCTTTAAATTTAAAATATTATTTAAAATGTTTGCAAATGGCGTTAGTGCAAGTATTTTAGAGCTTTCCACAGGGGTAGTTACGCTATTGATTAACTTATCACTTATGCGTTTAGCTGGGTCTGATGGTGTTGCTATATTTTCGGTAATATCAAATATAGCCTTTATAGGTAAAAACCTATTTTCTGGGACAGCACAAGCGGCACAACCGATGATTTCACGTCGATACGCTCAAAAACATTATACATTATTAAAACAAGCTAACAGAATAGCGATGTTAACAGCCTTAATTTTAGGAATTAGTGGCAGTGTATTAATTTGGATTTTTGCCCCACAAATTATATCTTTCTTTATTGATGACCCAAGCGTGCTAGAAAATGGTGTAGAAGCTCTACATATTTTCTATTCAACTTTCGCAATAATGGGATTAAATACAGTGCTTATGTATTACTTCCAATCAATCGAATATTCTATAGTATCAGGATTGCTTGCAATGCTTAGAGGAATTATATTGGTTGCAACATTCTTAAATGTGTTACCTAACCATTTTGGGATAAATGGAGTTTGGATAAGTGTTCCACTTGCAGAAAGTGTAACTTTTGCAATTTTCTTTGTTGTGCTTCTTGTGTACAATCTTAGACATAACAGTGATAAAGCCACATTAGAGCATGAGCTTAGTATATCTTAAAATATTATAAAGGATTGAATTGATGATACAAATATTAGATTATTTTAAAGACAATAGCTATATATCAGCAGTTGGCATATGTCAATTTAATGATTTAATAAAAGTTATGACATCAGAACAAATTGATAAAGCAAATAACTTGATGCCTGATATAAAATCTATAATTTTTGCATTGTTTCCGTATTATAATGGTCAAAGTGATGGAAATATTTCGCTATACGCAAGGGGAAGTGACTATCATGATGTTGTATCACAATCTTTAAACAGTATATGCTTAAAAATTGCCGAGCAATATAAAAATAGTAATTTTAAAGTATTATGTGACGCATCTCCGATACCAGAAGTTTATGGAGCTTATTTATCAGGATGTGGTATTTTAGGGGATAATGGATTGATAATTGACAAAAACTATGGAAGTTATGTGTTTATAGGAACAGTTATTACAGATTTAGCCCTAAATTCCACTTATGAAAACAAAAAAACATGTATTCATTGTATGAAATGTCAAAAATTGTGCCCTAATAAAGCAATCAATAACGGAAAAATTGATGAAAGCAAATGTCTATCTGCGATAACTCAAAAAGGTGGAAATTTAACAGAAGAAGAAACTTTGCTTATTAAAAAGTCATCATTAATTTGGGGTTGTGATATTTGTTCAAACATATGTCCAATGAATAAAGATATACAATTTACCAAAAATCCTAAATTCAAACAAGATTTAATTAATACCCTTTGTGTAAAAGATATAAATGGGCTTACAAGACGTGCGTTTAATGAAAAATATCCTAATCGAGCATTTACGTTTAGAGGTATAGCGCCACTTTTGCGTAATTTAGACATTCAAAATAAATAAAACAAGGAGAGGGCATGATGAATAATTTTACTAATGAGGTTTTGAAGAATATTTTAACTAGAAGAAGTGTTAGAGATTTTTCGGATAAACCTGTGTCAAAAGAAGATATTGAAACACTAATCACAGCAGCAAGATATGCACCAAGTGGTATGAATAAACAAACATGGAAATTCACAGCGATTTTAAACAAAGATTTAATACATGAGTTTGAAGTTGCAACTGGAAAAGCTTGTGGCAGAGAAAACTATAGCTTCTTTGGCACGCCAGCCATTATAATTCCAACAAATGAAAGAGATAGCAAATGGAATAAAGAAGATAATGCGTGTGCTATGCAAAATATAGCACTTGCAGCGCATAGCATGGGGATTGGTTCTGTTTGGATAAATCAAATGCAAGGCACTTGTGATACAGAAGAAATTCGTGCACTGTTAGATAAAGTTAATATTCCTAAAAATCATCTTGTGTTTGGACTTATGGCTTTGGGATACTCTAAATCTGAACCAAAAGGTCAAGTTGAGAAAAAAGGTCAATTTGAAATAATCGAATAGATACAATTGTTTTATGTCAGAAATATTAATACAATAAAGACAAAAAGGCTGTGACGAAAATTTTCATTTCATCACAGCCTCTTTATTATTTAATTTACGCTTTGCCTTCACAACCAAGAACAGTTGTAATTTTACGTTTAACCATATCTTTAATAGCTTGACGAGCTGGTGATAGATATTGACGAGGGTCAAAATCACCTGGGTGAGTAGCAAAGTGCTCACGAATTGATGCTGTCATAGCAAGACGAAGGTCAGAGTCGATATTGATTTTACATACAGAAAGTTTAGCAGCTTCTCTAAGCATTTCTTCAGGAATACCAATAGCATCAGGCATAGCACCACCGTATTGGTTAACTTTTTGAACAAATTCAGGGATAACTGAAGATGCACCATGAAGAACGATTGGGAAACCTGGAAGTCTTCTTGACACTTCTTCTAAGATGTCAAAACGAAGTTGAGGTTGTTGGCCAGGTTTGAATTTAAATGCACCATGAGAAGTACCTATAGCTATAGCTAGTGAATCAACACCAGTTTTTTCTACGAATTCTTGTACTTGAGATGGGTCAGTGTATTGGTGTTCAGCAACATTTACATCATCTTCAACACCTGCAAGTTGTCCTAGTTCACCTTCAACAGCTACGCCACGAGCATGAGCATATTCAACAACTTTTTTAGTTAAAGCAATGTTATCTTCAAAAGAGTGATGTGAACCATCAATCATAACTGAAGTAAATCCACCGTCGATACATGATTTACAAATTTCGAAATCAGCACCATGGTCTAAATGAAGAGCGATTGGTAAATCAGTTTCGATTAAAGCAGCTTCAACTAATTTTACAAGGTAAGTATGGTTAGCATATTTTCTAGCACCAGCAGACACTTGAAGAATAAGTGGAGCGTTTACTTCTTTTGCAGCTTCAGTGATACCTTGAACGATTTCCATGTTGTTAACATTGAAAGCACCAATTGCATATCCACCTTTGTAGGCTTTTTCGAACATTTCTTTTGGATTAATTAATGGCATAATTTAAAACTCCTTTATTTATAATACTTTTTTTCTTAGCACTTATAAAAATCTTGACATTATTTGTACTAAGTTGCACTCGATTACTATATGTTAATTTTATCACAAATATGAAAAAAATCAAGAAAATAAATCAAATTTGAAAAAGCTTTAACATTATGTATAACTTTATCTCTTGTGTAAATGTGATTTTATAACTTTTAAACAGATATATAAGAGTTTTTCTATGTAATATTACAGAAAAAATAGATAAGAGCAAAAATTAAAATAAGGCTAATTGATATAAGGTGGGTTGCAACAAACAAGATAAAAATCTTATTATCCCAAAATATATCATTAGCCTCTGTATTCGAATTATCCGATTTTAAGTTGCAAACGCAAACGGTCTGCAATCATGGAAATAAATTCTGAATTAGTTGGTTTTCCTTTTGTGTTTGAAACTGTATATCCAAAGAAATTTTGAAGTGTTTCAACATCGCCCCTATCCCATGCAACTTCAATCGCATGACGTATAGCACGTTCAACACGTGACGGAGTAGTTTTAAATTTCTTCGCAACAGATGGATATAAAATTTTAGTTATCGCATTAATTGCTTCCATATCATTTATTGACATCATGATAGAATCTCTTAAATATTGATAACCTTTAATATGAGCCGGTACACCAATTTCATGAATAATATTAGTTACCAAAAGCTCCATTTCAAGTTGTGAATCAAGAATTTTATGAGTAATAGTAGGTTGTGCGAAAAAACCTTTTTTAGCTCCTGTACTTCTTTTAATACGATCTACAAGTGCAGAAATATCAAGAGGTTTCATAATAAAATAATTAACCCCAAGGCTTGTACATTCAGAAGTAAGTTCAACACTTTGAAATGATGACAATACAAAAATTGTCGGTTTTCGAATTAAACTCAGCGAATTAATTCGGGAAATTGCTGTAATTCCATCTACTTTTGGTAAAATAGCATCTGCAATTACGACATCGGGCAAATAAGCTGTAACTTTGTCAATAAGTTCAGCCCCATTATCTAGACAAGCAATAACTTCAAGAGCTTTGTCGCTGGACAATGCTTCAACAAGTTCAGTACGAAATTCTTTATCGTCGTCAGCAATAAGAACTTTGATTCTGTTTTCCATGTTGTATTCCCGCTTTCATGTTAATTAGAGTTTCCTCTGTTTATAATTTACCATATTATTCCAAAATAAGCAAGTATTTTTTTATCAAAAAAGACAAATTGTTTTACAAAAAATCAAAAAAGTGAAACAATAACATCAAAATGTGTTAAAATACTGCTTTAAAGGGCAAATAAGTTACAAAAAATTATTTAATTTCAAAGGTGTCAGCAAAAGACATTGGTTTTGAAAAGTAGTATCCTTGTGAGTAATCAACATCAAAACCTAATAATGTTTGTTGGATTTCGGCGTTTTCGACAAATTCTGCTATGGTTTGCGTGTTCATCTGATTAGATAAATTAACAATAGATTTCAATATAATGGAATTATTATGGTTGTCTACAATTTTAGAGACAATGCTACCATCGATTTTAATATAATCAGGTTTTAGCGCCACGATAGTTGAAAAAGTAGAATAACCAGAACCAAAGTCATCAACAGCAATTTGAGCTCCTAAAGCACGTACACTTGTTATAAATTCAAATAATAAATCAAGGTTTTGATAATTTTCGGTTTCAACAAATTCAATTACAATACCTGATGGATTAGTATGTTTTTTAAGTCGCTTAACAAGCCAACTTCTAAATTGAGAAGATTCAATATCATAAAGCGATACATTAATAGACAATGTTTCAGAGCGATTTTCAAAATCAGTGAGTGCTTTATCAATCATCATACGACTGATGCGATGATAGAATTTATAGGTTTTGGAAGCTTCCATGAAAAAGAAAGGTGAAATAACTTTTCCGTCTTGGTCGATAATACGCATTAAAGCCTCGTATTTATCTATTTTATTAGTCCTATTATTGTAGATGCCTTGATAAAAAGGTATTACAGAATTGTTTGCGATAGCACCGCTTAATAAATTTATTGCATAAATATCATTTTCAGATGATTCAACAATTTTTGTGTCACCGTTACATATAATAAAGTTGTCCTGCAAATCTTTGTTTACAGAAAGTGCATTAATAGCAACATCAACTAAATCTTGTTGATTAGTAACTACAATAAAACGAGAAACAGCAGTTACACTTAAATCATTCTTAGTATAGTATTCGAATTTTTCATGCAAATCTTTCATATATCCAATAAAATCATCATCAGAAATACTATCATCACATGCAAGAATAAAAGTCTTATAGTTAAATAAATACGAAGGGAAAGTTATTTGTGCAGTTTTTTCAAAATTATCAGCTGTAACACCAAGCATCTCTCGAATAAGATTGTTATATTCTTCTATGCCACTAGTAGCAATAATTGTATCAGCAGTTATATTTTCGGCAAGGCAGATTTTTGTCAAGTTAAGTTTGCTTTTATCAGTTTCAAATTGATAAAAAGTCGGCAACTGTGTAGTGGAATCAAGGAAGAGTTTTTCGATAGAATCCTTGTTTTGATTATTAACAGCATTGATTTTATCAATAATATTCTTGTTTTGCTGCTTTAAAAGGCTTTTGCCAGTATCTTTTGCTTTTTGCACAAAAGAAATATCATCTCGAAGCAAACTAACATTTTCGAGAGCTGTGATATTTGGCAACATATATTTATCCTGTTCTGCTAAAGTTGTAAAAACGGCAGCACCATTGAAAAATACATTTTTGCCATCGACATTAGAAATTTCTCCCATCATAAATATTCCACATACATTATATTTCTCGAAAGGTCGAAGCTCCCATTTTGCGCAGTTTTGTAATTGTAATTTTCTGAAAAGACAAGTATATACAAACATACTTTCAGCTGGAGTATCAATTATTTTTTCACATAATTTATAACTATCATATACAGTGCTATCAGGATTTAAATATCCAATGCGAAATTTTGTTGAAGTAGGCAGTTTTGAATAATAAAGCGAAAGCTCGCCTATATCAGATAAATACTGAGTATATCTTCCGCTTATGTAACATGAATTATCTTGCTCAATCAGAATAGGAAAATGAGAAAGATAATCAGATTGTGCAATAGATTTCCAATCTGTCTCTGTGTAAGACATAAGGTCGTCAGAAACAGTTTTTTCATTTGTTAAATTTAAAAAGTCACAAATCCAATCTATGCCCTTTGTGTTTTCGATTTCTTCAATAATAGAGCCATTCATTTTGGTTATTTGATAAACTTCACTTATAGATTGCATTGATGTAGATGTATGAGAAAAGCTATGACACCCAGAGCCAGTATGGCAAAAAGTCAAAATTCCATGATTTATAGCACCATCTTCTGTAAAAACATAGCCATGCCTTCCTAAATTTGAAAGGTCTCCAGCTACACCACCGGCAAGACTTAATTTCGGCGAAATATGGTTTACATGTTCTGTAAAATCATGTATATCTGCATAAGGGTCTGAAAAAATAGTATGTATTAAAGAGGTTTCGCCTTCATAAGTTGTGCATATTTCCTGTGCAAGCTCTTTTGCAGTTTTATTAAGGTAACTAAAAGTATGCACATTAAGCTGAAGATGGTCATAAGTTTCTATTATAACAAGTGTAGAAAAGTCATGTTGTTCGCCGTGCATAACAACAGATATACAAGAAGTAGAACCTATTATAGTGCTTGAAGGCAATGATTCTTTGATATCTTTTGCGACAACAGAAATTTCATCTTCAGATAAAGAAGATGTAAAAATTTTAACTACACATAGCGTATTTAAATCAAAATCAGAGTTCTCCAAGAAAGTTAAAAACTCTAATTTGGTAGTATAAATTTGAGTTAAACGTTGCATGACTTCACCTCAAAGCGATTTATTTTTATTAATATAATTATATCATAAATGTCCTAAAATGTCATTAGATTAGTTGTCTGAATTTGTTAAAATTATAGTATCATTTGCTTTTTTTGTTTGCAGAAGATTTAGTATTTCTTCTCCTGTTTTTTACTTTTTTTACAGAAAATCCAAAGGTACCAAGTTTATCACCCAATTTATAATAAGCTCCATGAGAAAATGCCACAAGATTTGCCTTGTCAAGATGTAAGGCATTTGCTTTGTCAATAAAACGCTCACCTACATAGACTGATAGAATATCAGCCAAAAACATATCATGCGAACCGAGAGGAACTATTTCTGTAAGTTTACAAACAAGTGAAAGTGGACTGTCTTCAATAATAGGACAGCCAGTATCCTCACAGGCGATAACACTAAGCCCTGTTTTTTCAAGCTTATTTTCATCTCTGCCAGAACGTACACCACAATAATCTACAGCAGAAATCATATCAGCACTTGTAAGATTAATTGCAAAAAAATTATGCTCTTTTATTAGGTCATAAGAATATCTTGAAGGGCGAACAGATATATATGTTTTCGGTGGGATTGTATTAGTAATTCCTGTCCACGCTATAGTGATAGCATTTGGAGCTTCCATAGTGCCACAAGACACAAGGGTTGGTGGAAGTGGAGCAATTAAAGCACCACCTTTCCATTTGATTTTTTTCATGATAAAGTCCTCTTTAAAGAATGATTTTTTGTTAAATATATTGTATCATAAAACACGTGTCGTAACAACTTAAAATTAAAAAAGTGAATTCTATATAAATTAAATATGACAGCGTGTAACACTTGTACAAATCTTTGATATGGCAAAAAAATAATACAATTTGTACATATTTACAACGTAATTTTTTACTTGTGTTTTTCTATATAAAATGATATAATATATCTCGGTTAATTATTATTTTATATCTAAATTATATGGAGGTTCATGATGATTAAAGAAAACATGGAATTTATCAAAAGCTTCGACAATGAAATTGGTCAAGCTATTGAAGCTGAGTATGCAAGACAAGTTAGAAATATCGAACTTATTGCATCAGAAAACATCGTAAGCCCTGCTGTTATGATGGCTATGGGCACAGTTTTAACTAACAAATATGCTGAAGGATACCCAGGCAAACGTTATTACGGCGGTTGCGAATGTGTTGACGTTGCTGAAAACATTGCCATTGATAGAGTTTGTAAACTTTTCGGTGCAAAATACGCTAACGTACAACCTCACTCAGGTGCTCAAGCAAATATGGCTGTATATCAAGCTCTTTGCAACCCTGGTGACACAGTTCTAGGTATGAGCCTTGCTCACGGTGGACATTTAACACATGGTAGCCCTGTAAACCAATCTGGTATTTTGTATAATATTGTTCCTTACAGTGTTGACGATGTAACGCATCAAATCGATTATGATAAACTACGTGCACAAGCAAAAGAGTGCAAACCAAAAATGATTATTGCTGGTGCATCTGCTTATCCTCGTGCTTTAGATTTTGCTAAATTCTCTGAAATTGCAAAAGAAGTTGGCGCATATCTATTCGTTGACATGGCTCACATTGCAGGTCTTGTAGCTGCTGGTGAACACATGAATCCACTAGAATACGCTGATGTTGTAACTACTACAACACATAAAACTCTAAGAGGTCCTCGTGGTGGCGTTATTTTAACTAACAATGAAGACTTAGCAAAAAAATTCAATAAAGCTATCTTCCCTGGTACACAAGGTGGCCCACTAATGCACGTTATCGCAGCTAAAGCTGTTTGTTTCGGTGAAGCATTAAAACCAGAATTTAAAACATATCAAAAACAAGTTCTTGCAAACTCACAAGCACTTGCAAACGCTTTAATGGGTAAAGGCCTTGATCTTGTATCAGGTGGTACTGATAACCACTTAATGCTAGTTGATTTAAGAAAAGCTAAAATCACAGGTAAAGAATTACAAATTCGCCTTGATGAAGTTTATATCACAGCTAATAAAAACACAATTCCAAACGACCCTGAAAGCCCATTTGTAACAAGTGGTATCCGTCTTGGTACTCCTGCTGTTACATCACGTGGATTTAAAGAAGCTGAAATGGAAGCTATCGCAGATTATATCTACCTAGCTGCAACTGATTTTGAAGCAAAAGCTGAATTCATCAAAAAAGGTGTATCAGAAATCTGTGACAGACACCCGCTTTATTAATCTATGTATAAACCTCTTGCCGATAAAATACGTCCTATAACCTTTGACGATGTTGTAGGTCAGGAACATATTTTAGGTGAGGGTAGTGTACTTCGCCGTGTCACAAGCACTGGCGATATTCCTAATATGATATTTTACGGCCCATCTGGTGTCGGAAAAACTACAGTAGCAAATATAATCGCACAGCAATCGAACAGAAAGCTTGTGCGATTAAATGCTACTACAGCATCGCTGTCTGATATTCGTGAAATAACATCTGAAACAGGTACACTACTTGCACCAAAAGGTGTACTTTTATATCTTGATGAAATTCAATATTTCAATAAAAAGCAACAACAATCACTGCTTGAATTTATTGAAAACGGTTCAGTCACGCTTATTGCATCGACTACAGAAAATCCATATTTTTATGTGTATAATGCGATTTTAAGCCGTTCTACAGTATTTGAATTTCGCCCGATTTCCCCTGCTGATACAAAAATTGCAGTAGCTAGGGGTTTTTTGTTGTGTTCAGATGAAAAAATCAAACCATCTGATGAATTATGTGAATTTATCGCCCAAAGTTGTGGTGGGGATATTCGAAAAGCTCTCAATGCAGTAGAGCTTTTATGTGTTTCTGCTAAAGATAGTGAAATATCACTCGATGATGCTGAGGTTATTTGTGGAAAATCTGCTATGAGATATGATAAAGATGGCGATATGCATTATGATGTGCTATCAGCATTTCAAAAATCTATCCGTGGGTCTGACCCTGATGCTGCTATTCATTACCTTGCAAGAATATTATCAGGTGGCGATATGATTAGTGCATGTCGCAGACTTCTGGTTATTGCATCAGAGGATATTGGATTAGCTTATCCACAAGCAGCTGCTATTGTAAATGCTTGTGTGGATTCTGCACATAGATTAGGTATGCCAGAGGCGAGGATACCACTTGCCGAAGCTACGATTTTGCTTGCAACTGCACCGAAATCAAATTCTGCGATTATGGCAATTGATATGGCGATGGCTGATATTGAGGCTGGCAAAAATTTTGATATACCAGCACATTTAAAGGATGCACATTATGGTGGTGCATCAAAACTTGGACGTGGGATTACATATAAATATCCTCATAGCTATGAAAATTCATATGTCAAACAACAATATCTGCCAACAGAAATTGCGAATATAAAATATTACAACTATGGAAACAACAAAACGGAACAACTGGCAAAAAAATATTGGGATAATATAATCGAAAATAAATAAAATGAGCTTACAAAATTGCTGTGAGCTCATTTTATTTGATACAATAGACAAAAAATAGATATTTAATAAGCATGATTTAGCTAAAAAATACAAAAACAGGCAAAAAATGTTTGACATCTATACCAATAAAGAATATAATCAAATCAAGATAACAACTGGCGAAAAAACTAGCAGAGCTAACAAAAATCAAATATTGAAAGGAATGAATATTATGCGTAGTATAGCAAAATTAGACCTCCAATATGCACACAGATTTTACGGCTTTAAAGGTGAGGCTTCTTACTTACATGGACACACAGGTATTTTAACTCTTGAAGTTGAAGATACTGTGAATATGGGTGTAAACATGGTATTCCCATGTAATGAAATTCAAAAAACAGCATGGGATTTGCTTAAAAACTTTGACCATGCACTGATTTTAAGAGAAGATGACCCACTTTTACCAGCAATTCTTAAAGTTTATGAAGAAACAGGTGTAAAAGATGGTATTCCTCAAAACCAAATGAAGGGGCCAGCTTTTAAAACAGAGCTTGCAACAGCTTATCCAGATTGCAGACTAGTAGTTACAAAAGAAACTATGACTGTTGAAGGTATGATTAAAATAGTATATGATTTACTAAAAGATAAGCTTAATATTGCAAAAATCACATTTACAAGTGGTGTAAATGCAGCATCTGCTGATTTTGAAACCAAAAATGATATCGATAGATGTCCGTTATGTGGTATTGCTTTAGATGAAAATGGTTTATGTCATAAATGTGGTTATAAGAAATAATAATTT
>CAYJKB010000007.1:27316-47030 GCA_964370625.1 uncultured Oscillospiraceae bacterium
AATTTCGTCACAGCCTTGTTCAGATATATTGTCACTTAATGATATTTGTGCCAAAGGTAAAGCTAGCAGGTTAAAAAGTAAATAAAAAAGAGGCTGTCGCATTAAGCTATTTATTTCAATTTCAAATAGCTAAAATCAATAAAAATGCTAAAAAATTAAAAAAATCCTGATTTGTTTTAGGGGTGTCGCAAATGATGAAAATCATTTGCGACACCCCCATATTTTTTATAAATCAAATTCTCTTATAGCATAACGATGCTTGCCAGAAGAAGAAAGAGGAATGGCATCAACAAGCTCTGTTGTGATTTCTGTTTTAGGAAATAAATCTTGCATGATTTTGTATTGTCCATTAAAAGCTTCGGGCATTTGCTTTGTTGAGCTTACAAGTTTTACATGAATTTTATCAGGTGATGATTGACGAACTTGAAAAGAATTAACTTCAGGCATCTTTTTCATAATTGTATTAAACGCATCACCATAAACCAAAACACCATCTACAGTTACAAATATATCAGCAGTTCTACCACTGATTTTTTTAAGTGTTATAGAATGTCTTTGACAAGAACAAATAAAGTCATCAGTGTTTAATGCACCTGTATCACCTAAATCATAACGTAAACGAGGTTGAACATAGTTATTAAGGTCAGTTACAAGGATTTTACCAGTTTGTCCCTTTGCAATAGGTGCATGAGTTTTAACATCAACAATTTCAATATGTGCATTTTCCATTGGCACATGCATATTTTCACTAGGACATCGCATACCTAAAATTCCAGCATCTCGTGCACCATATTCATTAACGACTTTACATTCAAAAACTTCTTTTAAAATAGCTTCATTTTCAGCAGTTAATGCTTCAGTTGTTGAAACGATAGCTTTAAGTTTGATAGAAAGTTTTAAATTTTGTTCTTTCATAAGTTTTGCAAAAAGCGATAATGCACTAGAATAACCATAAAGATATTCAGGCTTATATTTATTAATCTGTTCAACATATTCAGACATTTTAGCAGGCTCTAATTTATAAGCTGAAATAATTGTACGGTTTTTAAGATATTTTTCTTTAGAATAATAAGATTTGCTTTGAGATTTACTAAGCTCTAGTTGATTTGCCCAAAACATAACACTTCGGCTTTCTGGCATAATTCCCCACCATGAAAGACCACGAAAACGAGATGCTTCATAATGTTCAACTGTAAATCTATCCATATAAAAATGAGTTGGATTTCCTGTAGAACCACCAGTAGTATTTAAAATCAAATCTTCTTTTTTTGCAGTTTTTGAAATATAAGCATCAGTATTTGCTTTGAAATCATCTTTTGTAAGCACTGGAAATTTTTCAAGAGCTGTGTAAGGATTTTGAAAAATCTCATCTTCTAAATAAGCAAATTCTTTGTAAGCTTCAACATTTTTAATGCAATGAAGTAATAAATCAATTAATTTTTGTTTTTGCATTTCACTTAATTTTTCATGACTTAAACTATCATTTTTGCGAAATTCTTCCATGTATTTGCGAACTTTATTACCTTTTACAGCAGACATGAGAGGGTAAAGCCCAAAACGGATAAACGGTTTTACGAAATCCATAAGTTCCTCCGATAAAATGTTTTTTTATAGTATATCACCTTTGGCAATATATCTCAATATTATTTTAGAATTGAATAATTACATTAACGGTGCAAAAATTGAGAAAATTACAGCACCAACTTTTTTATACCAAGGCATACTAGCTATAATTTCTTTTGTCATAAGTTGAGAAATTTTTACAGTTTTCAAAAAGTCATTATAAATGTCAGTTACGGTGTTTGTTTTATATAATAAAGTGGCACATTCGAAAGTTAGATACAAACTTCTAAAATCAAAGTTTATAGTACCAATTACAGCAAGTTTATCATCACAAACCATACTTTTCGCATGAATAAACCCATCAGTGTATTCATAAACTTTTACACCATTTTCGACTAATACACTATAATAAGAACGTGTCATAGCATGAACATACCATTTATCCCCAAGGTGTGGAGTAATTATTCTAACATCAACTCCACTTTTGGCAGCAGTACAAAGTGCTGAAATTGTCTCATTATCTACAATGAAATAAGGAGAGCAAATATAAACATAATTTTCAGCCCTATTTATCATATTTAAATAAACATTTTCGCCGACAATTTCATCATCAATCGGTACATCATCAAAGGGTTGAACATATCCATCACTTTTAAATGTATCATAAAATCTTTGCTCTGGTTTGTATTTTTCAAAATCTTCTTTAGTTTTAGTAAGGGGACACCATAAAGATAGAAACATTACTGTAAAACTCCACGTAGCTTTACCATATAAACGAACAGCTACATCTTTCCAATGCCCATGCTTTACATAATCATTAATGTATTCATCAGCAAGGTTTATTCCACCTGTATAAGCTGTATGTCCATCAATTACAGTGATTTTTCTATGATCTCGATGGTTATGAACCATAGATACAACAGGGTTAAATCTGTTAAAGACATGGCATTTAATACCTAATGAACGCAAATACTTAAAGTATCTTGTAGGCAATGTTTGTACACAGCCGATGTCATCATACATAACTCTAACATCGACACCTTGTTTCACCTTTTCTACTAAAATTTCTAGTATTTCACCCCACATTTTACCTTCTTCAATGATAAAATATTCCATGAAAATAAAACGTTCAGCACTTCTTAAATCATTCTTTAAGGATTCAAACATTAGCTCGCCAAGTGGAAAATATTGTGTTTGAGTATCTTCATAAATTGGATAATGGGCTGTATGCGAAATATATTTAAGTTGTGGCAATACACTTTTGTCAGTTTCAGCTATTTTAGAGATAAATTCGCTGTCGTCTGGTAAAAACTCGGGGAATAATTTTTGATATTCTGCAATAGATTTCGTTGAACGAATTCGTCGTCTATCCATAGTGTAGATTAAAAAGATAACAGCACCTAAAACAGGGACAGAAAACAAAGCAACAATTAATGAAATTTTATAAGCTGGATTAGTTCTTCTATCATATAATAAAGCTATAGTTAAAATTGATGATAAAAGCATCGCAAGAATATATAGAACAATGAAGTATTCGCTAAAACTCCAAACAAAAGCAAAAAGAAATAGCACTTGTAGAAAAATTAATAGTCCAATTAACAATGCTCGATTTTTAAATAGTTTGATTACCCTACGGCTAGTTTTTATCTTGTGCTTATCCATTAAAATCAACCTCTTTCTTATCTTAATTCATTATAAAAATTTATTGGTTCAGTTGATAAATAAATTTTATCCATATCAATTTGATATTCTCTGCAAAAATCAACTGCATTATCAAGTACACTTAAAGTATGAGGTAAATGCGATAATTTTATAGCAACATCTGCATTTTTGCGAGATAATACACGTTCAATATTATTGTTTACCGTAGAAACAGAGGATACACCTTCGTTGGCATTAACAGAATAATCCCATAATCTATATCCACCTTGAATTAATTGTTCTAAAACTTCTTGTGTGAGCTTATCTTCGCTACCATCTGAAATGCGAACTAATCTAGTTTTATAACTTATGGTGTCATAAAGTGCAGTGTTTATATCGTCTATATTTTGAATAATGTTTTCAGCATCAGTTACAAGAGCACCAATGCTATGACCAGAACCTATAATTCTCCGAATTAATTCTTCGTTTTGTTCTACGGTAGTTACATCAACGAAAAATGTAGCATTTATATTATAACTTTCTAAATAATCTAATATTTCGGATGTAAAAGAAGAAAAAGGTGCATCAAATGTAATCTTTACTGTATTTGCAAAATCTTCCTCAGGTTCATCATTATCCGTAACCTCATCGGTTGGGGGTGTTACAGGCGATGGAGGAATATAAGTGTCTTGCCCCTGATTGTTATATTCATAAATTTTAGTTTCAACTATAGGTGTAGCAATGCTTAAAAACACACTATCGGATAAACTAGGTTTTGTTTCAGACATTCTAACAAGTGGAACAACAGAAGTTAAATAAGAATAATATAAATCAAAAACTTCACTAACAACATTTAAAGGAACATAGACAGTATTACCAATTTTTTGAGCAGTTGGAGAATAACTTTGGCCTCCATCATCAAATACTGTATGTTCTTTTAAATTAAATGTAAGAAGATTTGCATTTTCATATAAAACAAGTATGCCCATATCAGAATTATAAGCAGCATTTATATCAAAATATTGTGGAATTAATGTATAAGGAACATAAACGGCAACATCGATAAATCTCGGCATAGTGCTTGGGCTTATGTCAAGTATTTCATCATTTATAGATAAAGCTATAATGTTTTCTTCTGCTTCGGCAGGGTATAAGTTAATTAATAGCATAAAAACGATGAAAATACTTAAATATTTTTTAATCATTATTATCAGTTCCTTTCTTTATGATTATATTACCATGTATTTCAAGCTTTTTCAATTATTTATAAAATATCAAATAAAAACTTTATGTAAATAATGTCAAACCTATTGAAAAATATTAAAAAATTTAGTAAAATATAAAGAATATATAAAACAGAAAAGAGTGATTTATTTTGTTGACAATCAAAAAAAGTCTTACAGATAACCCAAAATCATTAACGCCAGATAATGAATTAGGTTTCGGAAAAATTTTTACAGACCATATGTTTATTATGGATTATACTGAAGGAAAAGGCTGGCATGATGCAAGAATTATTCCTTACCAAAATATAAGCCTATCTCCTGCTGCAATGGTCTTTCATTATGCACAAGAATCTTTCGAAGGTTTAAAAGCATATCGTTCGCCTAAAGATGGAAAAATTCGTCTTTTCCGTCCAGAAAAAAATGCAGAACGTATGATTTCAACTCATGAACGTATGTGTATTCCTACAATTCCTGTAGAAGATTTTGTACAAGCTGTAACAGAATTTGTTGAAGTAGAAGAACGCTGGGTTCCTTATACTTTTGAAACTTCTTTATATTTACGTCCTTTTGTAATTGCAACAGAACCACATTTAGGTGTTAAACCTGCATCAAACTATCAATTTATTATAATTGGTTCTCCTGTAGGTGCTTATTATGCAGCTGGAGTAAATCCAATTAAAATTTATGTTGAAGATGAATATGTTCGTACTTCAAAAGGTGGAACAGGCTTTGTTAAATGTGGGGGTAACTATGCTGCATCTATTAAGGCACAAGTTAAAGCTCAAGAATTAGGATATGCTCAAGTTTTATGGCTTGATGGTAATGAGAGAAAGTATGTTGAAGAAGTAGGCTCTATGAATGTATTCTTCAAAATATCAGGTAAATTATACACAGCTCCAACAGTGGGCACTGTACTTCCTGGGGTTACTCGTATGTCAGTTATTGACCTTGCTCGCAAGTGGGGAATTGAAGTATGTGAGACACCTTTATTGATTGATGATATTATGAAAGCAGGGCATGATGGAACGCTTGAAGAAGTATTTGGAACAGGTACTGCTGCAGTTATTTCACCTGTTGGCGAGCTTCGATATAAAGACGATGTTATAACTATTAATGATTTCAAAATCGGACAACTTACACAAAAAGTTTATGATACAATGACAGGTATTCAATGGGGAACTGTTGAAGATGACATGGGATTCACTAAAATAGTATAATATTAAAGGAGGGATTTAAAATCCTTCCTTTTTTTCATTTTATAATTATCATTGAAAACGAAACAAGTGATAGAATGTAGAAATATACCACTTGAAATAATTGTATATATATGCTAAAATAAGTTGACAGAGAATGGTTTTGTCTGTAAATTATTGCAAAAAGGGATTTGAAAATATGAAAGCGCATAAAAATAATAATAAAGGATTTACGCTGATTGAATTAATCATTGTAATAGCGATTATTGCTACGCTATCAGCTGTATTAGCACCTCAGTTTTTAAAATACGTAGACCGAGCAAGAGAATCAAGCGACTTACAAGCAGCATCAATAATTATAGATGCTTTGACATTTGCATCAATTGACCCAACTCTTAATATACCTAGAAATGGATTTATTGAACTGATTTGGGTAACAGGAACAGAGTCAGGAGGTAGTGTCACTAGAGGGTCACTAATCATAAGAAATAATACTAGCAAGGATAGAGTTTCTGTGTTTAATGACAAAGTAGGAGATGATGACATAGCTGCCGTTGTATTAACACCAGACCAACTTCAGCAGTATGCCGATAGTGTATACGCTTCGATAAATGGTGGCAAAGCAACACATTTAGATAAAATAAGCACTTGGTACCAAACTGAGTTTACATTTGCAGAGTCTAAGCTTGCACAAGTAGCAAATCTTGGCTTGCACATAAATCTTGGAACGGGTGAAGTGGCATTAGCGAAGGGAAAATGGGCAGGAGCCTCTGGTGAAACAAATAAATGGATTGAACTTGGGCTTAATGCAATCCCAGCACCGTAAAAAACAACTTTAAAGAGGGTATGACCAATCGGTCATACCCTCTAAATTTATTTACTCATGATGATGAATATGTTCAGAAGTATCAATAACTTGTTGCTGAATGTTAGGAGGAGCGTCATCGTAACGTTCAAATTTTGAAACGAAACTTGCTCTGCCTTGTGTCATAGAACGAAGTGAGATAGCATAATCTGAAATTTCAGCCATAGGAATTTCAGCATTAATTATTTGTCCCTCGTCACAAGGGTCCATACCCATTACACGTCCACGACGTTTGTTAATATCACCGATTACATCACCCATATAATGCTCTGGAACTGTAACTTTAATTGAGCTAATAGGTTCCATAATTACAGGATTTGCCTGAGCTATACCTGATTTATAAGCAAGTTTTGCTGCCATTTTAAATGATAATTCATTGCTATCAACATCATGATATGAGCCATCAAATAAAGTAGCACGAAGCCCTACCATAGGATAACCAGCTAGCACACCATGTTCCATAGCTTCACGAATGCCTTTTTCAACTGCTGGATGATAGTTTTTAGGAACGCTACCACCAAAGATGCGTTCTTCAAACGAAAATTCACCATCTGAATATGGTTCGAATTCCATTTTTACATGTCCGTATTGACCATGTCCACCAGATTGTTTTTTATGTTTACCTTCAACAGTAACTTTTTTACGGATTTTTTCACGATAAGGAACTTTAGGGGCAGAAAGGGCAACATCTACACCGAATTTATTTTTAAGTTTAGAACAAATTACATCAAGATGAATATCACCCATACCTGAAATAATATGTTGACCAGTTTCTGAATTAATTTCACTTACAAAAGTGCGGTCTTCATCAGCGAGTTTATGTAAACCAGCTGAAATTTTTTCCTCTCCACCTTTAACAGTAGGTGCAATAGCTCTTGTATAACAAGGTTCAGGGAATTCAACTCCGTCTACAGATACAGCACGAACAACAGCAGATAAAGTATCACCAGTTTTTGTGCTTAATAATTTTGCAACAGCCCCAATATCACCACAAGTGATTTCAGGAACTTCTGTTGTTTTTTTGCCACGTAAAGTATAGATTTTGCCAATTCTCTCAGCGCCATCAATACGTTTATTTTGTAGAGATGTATCAGCTTTAATGCTACCTGACAACACTTTGAAATAAGAAATTCTGCCATATTGGTCAGTTGTAGTTTTAAATACTAATGCACAAGCAGAGCCATTAGGATTACAAGCGATTTCGATTAGTTCACCTTTTTCGTCTTCACAAACTTCAACAGGTGACTCATCAGGAGAAGGCATGAAATCACAAATACCTTTAAGTGTAGCATAAGTACCTATACCTGTATAAGCACTGCCACAAAATACAGGGGAAATAAGTAATGATTTAACACCTTGAGAAATACCAGCGATAAGTTCATCATCAGAAAATTCTTCGCCAGCAAAATAACGTTCCATAAGTTCTTCGGAAAGCTCTGCTACGTTTTCGCAAAGATGTGCTCTATGTTGGTCAACTTTGTCAACCATATCACTAGGCATTGGAACTTCAATACGGCGATTTCCATCCATCTTATAAGCTTTACGAATAACAACATCAACTACACCAGTTTCTTTTTCGTCTTCTATAATAGGCACAACTACTGGACACACAGAAACACCAAATTGTTTTTGCAGTTTGTGTAAAGTTGTGTAATAATCAGCATTATCTTCATCAATCTTTGAAACATAAAACATTCTTGGCATATAATTATTAGCAAGAGCTTTCCATGCTTTTTCAGTACCTACACCAGGGCCACTTTTAGCAGTTACTACGATAACACCTGCTTCGACTACACGAAGTGCTTGATTTACTTCGCCCACAAAGTCAAAATAGCCTGGAGTGTCAATGAAATTAATTTTGCAATCTAAAAATTCTACGGGAGCTACGGCAGAGGAAATAGAGATTTTTCTCTTAATTTCTTCAGGATCAAAGTCACACACTGTGTTACCCTCTGGGATTTTACCTAAACGGTCTGTTGCGTTTGTCATAAAAAGCATACTTTCAACTAATGATGTCTTACCATCACCGCCATGCCCTAAGAGGCATATGTTACGAAGTTTGTTTACTGGATATGTCCCCATGTTTTCCACTCTCCTTAAATTCAATTTTAAATTGGGTATAATGCACTTTGTAAGTAATATCAATAAAAATTTACCAAAAAATGTTTATAACATTACTTGTTTGTAATTATACACCATTTTTTTCCTTAAATCAACCCTATAAACTATTAATATTAACCAAAATTCTGCTAACACTTTGTACAATATAGAAAATAAACAGATTAATCATAAGTTGAAATTATCCTTGTTATTAGACAAAATCATCACGAAAAGTCACATAATAAAGTTTGGCATATTGCAATAAATGAAAAAATAATAAATTTACAGAATATTATTAAATAAAAGGTGTAAATTTGTTGTTGTAATGTGAAAAATGTGATACAATGAAAATGTATAGATATGTTGTTTTTACATAAGGAGTAAATATATGAGAAAATATAGGGCAGGCTTGCTTTTGTTGTTTTGTCTATTTCTGCAAGGTTGTATGTTTCAATCTGGTGATGAATTATTACAAGCACCAAAGCCACCTAATGATTATTTAGAATTATCACAAATGTTAGATCAAATATTGGTTGAAGATGTGGCGTATGCATCGCCAGTGTCAGGGCAACACAGAAACCCTGTTCAACTTATAGATATTGATAGCGATGGAACGGAAGAAGCGATTTCATTTTTTAGAAAATCACCAACACTTGGCGAATTTACAATATATTTGCACAAGCAAATGAATGGCGAATATGTTGAAATGGGAACTATAACAGGGGATGGAACAGAAATTGATTCTGTGCATTATCCTAAATTTTATGCAAATGGTGGACGTGGAATAATTTTGTGCTGGGAACTTGGAATAGGTGGCACAAAAGGGATGACTGTAGCATCTTTTACAGAGAACGGAACAGTAAAAACCTTAGCAAACACAGAATATATGGATTTTACTTATACAGATCTTGATGCTGATGGTATAGATGAAATTGTAACCATTGTATCAGATACAGCATCAGGAAAATTGCGTGCAAGAATTTTTGATTTTGATGGCACAGAATTAAAAATGCTTGGTGAAGTGGCATTATCAGAAGAAGCTGAAAGTGTGTTTGATATACATTATGGACATGTTACAACAACAACACAAGCTGTATATGTGGAAAGTCGTGTTAAAGATAGAACGGGACTTATAACAGATGTATTGGCTATTCCAAATAGCACTTTTATAAACATTACACTTGATAAAGGCGATGATTCTTCATCGAACACATATCGAAGTATTTCAGTTGTTTCTGCTGACAAAAACGGAAATAATATATATGAAATTCCGAAGCTTATTATTATGCCGGGCTATGAAAATGTTACAGAAGGCGAAATATTATATTATATTGAATGGTATGAATATGAGCTTGATGGGTCTTCCGAAAGAACATTTACAACGTATCAAAATACAAGTGAAGAATGGCAAATAGTTGTGCCAGAAGTTTGGAAAGAAAATGTTACAGCTATAAGACGACGAGATGGTATGCAAATTTATACAAGTTTTGAAGTTTATAATGAAAACGGTGAAAATATACCGATAGCTGAAATATATGCATTTACAGGTGATGACAAAGTGTATATGTCAACAAGACCTGGACATTTCCCATTAGGAGCTACAGAAACTGTAACTTATACAGCTGTAATTCCAACAGAAGCACAAAATAATCCATTTGCGATGAGTGATGGAGAAATTGCAGCTAATTTTTCAATGTTGCAAACAAGTTTTATGTATTAAATTTGAAATATAGGGAGTAAACTGAATGAAACGTAAAGTCCTTATTCTTGAAGATGAAGAAAATATTAGAAGTTTTGTTGTAATAAATTTAAAGCGTGCAGGATATGAAGTGGTGCAAGCTGATAGCGGTGAAAAAGCGCTTGAAGTATATGAACAAAATACAGATATTGCGATAGCTATTTTAGATGTTATGTTGCCAGGAATTGATGGCTATGAAGTTTGTAGAAGGCTTCGTGCCTTGGGGTATTCTGGTGGGGTAATAATGCTTACAGCAAGAGTTCAAGAAACTGATAAAATCACAGGACTTATGACAGGTGCTGATGATTATGTAACAAAACCATTTTCTGTGGCAGAACTTACGGCAAGGGTAGAAGCACTTTATCGCCGAGTGGGTGGAAAAAGTTTTAGCGATGAAGAAGTTATTACAAGTGATGTATTTAAGCTTGACTTAAGAAGCCGTGAACTTCGCAAAAATGGAGCAAAAGTAGATCTTACACAAGTGGAATATTCTATTATTAAAAATTTCATGGAAAACCCAAGTAAAGCCATGAATAGAGAAGAAATTTTAAGTCTGGTTTGGGGTAAAGATTATTCTGGAGAGCTTAAAATTGTAGATGTTAATATTAGAAGACTTAGAATAAAAATAGAGGATGACCCTGCAAATCCAAAATACTTAGCCACAGTGCGAGGTTTTGGATATATTTGGGAGGGGTAATTAATGTTTGGTAAAGATAAAAAAGATAATACGGATATAGAAGTTGTAGTAAAACGCAGAAAAGGTGGCATTAAAGGTCGCTGGATGCGAAATAGCCTTAGTATGGTTGTTATAATTTTGTTGACACTTGTTATTTCTGTCGGTGCAGCATCTATGAACTATTACTATTCAAGCGTGCGTGAGAACATAGTAAACAGAACTGCGACAACAGCAAACTTTTTTAACAATTATATAAATACAAGTTATGAACAATTCTATGTTAATGCTGATGCATATGTAACTGATTTTAAAGAAAAAGACAAAGTAGAAGTTCAAATTATAGATCAATTCGGCAGAATTTTAGTGTCCTCGTCAGGACTTAGTGCAGGGCTTATTCCTGGAACAAATGATGTTGACGATAGCTTTTTAAACAATAGGTTATCAGAATTTATCGGCGTGGATGGATTATCTGATGAGCGAGTTATGTCAGTTACAAGTCCACTTTATTATTCAAATGGAGATATTATTGGAGCTGTGCGTTATGTTACAAGTCTTGCAGTGGTTGAAAGGCAAATTGTAATTACAATAGTGGCAACAACAATTATTTGTTTGATATTCTTTGCTCTTGTATATCTATCAAATAGATATTTCATAAAATCAATTGTAGAACCTGTGCTTAAAATCAATATAATCGCAAAAGGTATTGCAGAGGGCAGATATGGAATGCGACTTCATAAAATTCATGATGATGAAATAGGTGAACTTTGCGACACGATTAACTACATGTCTGATGAAATTTTGCGTGCAGAACGCATGAAAAATGATTTTATATCATCTGTATCGCATGAACTTCGCACACCACTAACTTCTATAGGTGGCTGGAGTGAAACGCTTATAACAGGTGGCTTTGAAGATAAAGAAGAAGTATCGCTAGGGCTTAATATAATTCAAAAAGAAAGTCGCAGACTTACAACAATGGTTGAAGAGCTGCTTGATTTTGCTAAAATCGAAAGTGGGCGTATGAAGCTTGATGTTGGAGTTTTTGATGTATCAGAAGAATTATATGAAGCAATATTCATGTATTCAAATCTAATTAAAACAGGTGAACAAGGTTTGAATTTTGTAAAAGGTGAACAAGATTTCTTTATTAACGGAGATAAACACCGATTAAAGCAAGTGTTTTTAAACATTATTGATAATGCTGCAAAATATGGAAACAGTGATAAAAAAATAGATATTTCTATTACAAATACGGGGAAAGCTGTAATTGTTAAAGTTCGAGATTATGGCGTGGGCATTCCTGAAAAAGAACTTCCGTTTGTTAAAGAAAAATTCTATAAAGGCAGTTCTAAGCAACGTGGAAGTGGTATTGGGCTTGCTGTTACTGAAGAAATTGTCAAAATGCATGGAGGAAGCCTTGATATCGCAAGTCGAGAAGGCGAAGGAACAGAAGTCTCAATCACGTTGCCAACTCCTGAAGCTCATGGCAATGAGATGATTTAGAAAGAGAGTTTATATAAAATAATGATAAAAAAAACTACTATTGGTGGACAGGCAATACTTGAGGGTATTGTCATGAAAGGGCCTTATAAAAGTGCAACAGTTGTAAGACGTCCTGACGGTGAGCTTGAAATTGTAGAGAAAAATGCAAGACCACTATCAGAAAAAAATATGTTTTTTGGATTGCCTATTGTAAGAGGGGCTGTAAATTTATTTGGTGCTATGAAAGATGGAATTGAAGCAATTAATTTTTCGGCTCAATTTATAGAGGATGATACAGAACCTACTAAATTTGAAAAATGGCTTGCTACAAAATTTAGCTCAGAAAAACTGGAAAAAATATTGATGGGAATAGCTACTGCTTTGGGAATAATTTTACCTGTTGGGCTATTTATCTTACTTCCAACACTTCTTGCAGAAGTATTAGGAAGTGTTGAAATGCATTCTATTATTAGAAATTTAATAGAAGGCGCTATACGTATAGTTATATTTTTGGCTTATATGTACTTTGTGTCAAAATTGCCAGATATTAAAAGAACTTTTCAATATCATGGAGCAGAACATAAAGCAATACATTGCTATGAAAGTGGAAAAGAATTAACAGTAGAAAATGTTAAAGCTTGCCCAAGACAACATCCAAGATGTGGAACAAGTTTTTTATTTGTAGTTATGATAATTAGTATTCTTGTTTTTTCAGTAGTAACATGGACTAATCCGTGGGTTAGAATGTTGCTTAGAATTGCATTGTTGCCGATTGTTGTTGGTATAAGTTATGAAATCAATAGATTTGTCGGAAGACATGACAATGCACTGACAAGAACACTAAGGGCACCAGGGATTTGGCTTCAAAATCTTACAACTTTTGAACCTGATGACAGCATGATGGAAGTTGCTATAGAAGCATTAAATAGAGTAATACCAGAAAATGATAATGCTGATAAATGGTAATACTTTGGGGGGAAATAGATGACAAAAACGGTAAATGATTTATATTTAGAAATAAAAAGTATTTTTGCAAAAAATGATATACCGTCACCAACTTTGTGCGCAAGAGAGCTTTGTGCATTTTCAACAGGAAGAAACAAGGATGATATAACAAACTGGGCATACACTTATGTGTTTGATGAAGAAGTATCAAAAGCGATGAACCTTGTACAAAGACATTTAGATGGAGAACCACTAGCTTATATTTTAGGTGAATGGGACTTTTATGATATGACATTTAAGGTGACACCTGATGTGTTAATCCCAAGGGCAGACACAGAAAGTTTAGTTGAATATGCACTTAAAAAAGCAGATGAGATGTTATCACCAAAAATACTTGATTTATGCTGTGGCACAGGATGTATCGGGATAATTCTTGCAAAACATATAAAAGGGTCAAGGGCGATTTCAGTAGACGTATCTGAAGGAGCATTAGAAGTTGCAAGAAAAAATAGCAGAACAGCATCGCTTGGTGCAAGACATATTGTGGCTTATGGGGATGTGCTGCTAGAAGATACTACAAGATTTGGCAAACTTGATATGATAATTGCAAATCCGCCGTATATACCATCGGATGAAGTGTTAATACTTGATAAAAGTGTCAAAGAATTTGAACCGCATTTAGCACTTGATGGAGGGCAGGATGGATTGAATTTCTATCGTGCTATAAGTAAAAATTTTAAGAAAAACTTAAATGATAATGGATATATAATGTTTGAAGTTGGCAAAGGTCAACATCTTGATGTGGCAGATATATTATATAATGAAGGATATACAGAAATTAATATAATAGAAGATTTAACTGGTGTGCAACGAATAGTTTGTGCACAGTACAAGGAAAGGAAATAGATAAAATGGCAGAAAAAAAACCATCTAAGATAGGGGTTAAACCTCAAAGTGACCCAGACAAAAGACGTGAGGCATTAGAAACTGCACTTGCAGCTGTAGAAAAGAGTTTTGGAAAAGGCTCTATAATGAGACTTGGGGATAATAATGCATTAAATGTATCAGCGATTTCAACAGGCTCATTATCACTAGATGTTGCACTTGGGATAGGTGGATTTCCAAGAGGACGTATTATTGAAGTTTATGGACCTGAATCATCTGGTAAAACAACTGTAGCACTTCATGCTATTGCTGAAGCACAAAAAGCGGGTGGCGAAGCTGCGTTTATAGATGCAGAACATGCGTTAGACCCTGTTTATGCAAAAGCACTTGGTGTTGACATAGATAGCCTTTTAGTTTCTCAGCCTGATACAGGTGAGCAAGGGCTTGAAATTGCAGAAGCATTAGTTCGAAGTGGTGCGATAGATATGATTGTTATTGACTCTGTAGCAGCGCTAACTCCACGAGCTGAAATTGAAGGAGAAATGGGCGATAGTTTTGTAGGTTTACATGCACGACTTATGTCACAAGCATTAAGAAAACTTGCAGGGGCAATTTCAAAATCAAATTGTGTTGCAATTTTCATAAACCAAATTCGTGAAAAAGTTGGTGTTATGTATGGTAGCCCAGAAGTTACAACAGGTGGACGTGCGCTTAAATTCTATGCTAGTGTAAGACTTGATGTTAGACGTAAAGAAATTATAAAAGATGGCGGAACACTGCTTGGAAATCATACACTTGTAAAAGTTGTTAAAAATAAAATGGCACCTCCGTTTCGTGAAGCTGAATTTGATATTATGTATGGTGAAGGCATTTCAAAAACAGGTGAACTTATTGATATAGGTTTAGCACATGGATTTGTTCAGCGTAGTGGCGCTTGGTTTTCTATGGGCGAAATGCGACTTGGACAAGGCCGTGATAATGCTAAATTGTTCATGAAAAATAATCCTGAAATCGCAGTACAATTAGAAAAAGATATAATGGACGCAATTAGAACTGCTAAGAAAAATGAAACAGAAGAAAAAGCAGCATCAGCACCTAAAAAAGCTGTACAATCTACAGCAGGGGCTGCTGCAAAAGCGAAAAAATCAGTATCAATTGATGCAGATGATTTTTCTGATGATGTTCTTGACGATTTAGAGGACTAAGGCTAAGAGGACTAATATTAGATGACAGAAGAACATTATAAAAAAGCTATGCATTATGCTGTGGGAGTGTTATCTCGCAGTATGCATTCTGAAAAAATGTTAGAGGATAAGCTTTTAAAAAAAGAATTTCAACCAGAAATTATAGCTTATGTATTAGAAAGAATGAAGCTGCTTCGGGCATTAGATGATGTAGCTTATGCTAATGCATTTGTTAGAACGTATCAAAACAAAGGATATGGAGCATATCGTATTAAAAATGAGCTTTATATACGTGGAATTAATAAACAAATTGCAGAAGAAGCGATAAAAGCTATAGAAATTCCATATGATAAGCTTATAAAGTTGCTAAATTCTAAATTGCATGGTGATGTTTCGGATTACAAGCAAAATGAAAAGGCAAAAGCAATGCTATTTCGCAGAGGATATAGTGGCGCTGAAATAGCAGAAATTTTTGCTATATATACACAAATGTTGGAGGAAAATATTGATGAATATTAATATAGGATTAATTTCGCTTGGCTGTGCAAAAAATCTTGTTGATAGTGAACATATGTTACACAGAGTTACAAATGCAAATATGAATATAGTAGAAGATATTGAAAAAGCTGATATTGCTATAATTAACACATGTGGATTTATTGAATCTGCAAAGCAAGAAGCGATAGAAAACATCTTTGAAGTAGTTAATCTTAAAAAACAAGGTAAAGTTCGTGCAATAGTGGTGACAGGTTGCCTTACAGAACGATACAAAGAAGAATTTATGAAAGATATTCCAGAAGTTGATGCAATATTAGGCACAGGAAGCTATACTGATATTGTAGAAGCAGTTGAGCATGTTTTACAAGGAAAAAAATTCAGCAAATTTGGAGATATTAATAAAAACCATGCTATAGATGAAAGAATTATTTCTACACCTGCACATTATGCATATTTGAAAATTGCAGAAGGTTGTGATAATCATTGTGCATATTGTGTAATTCCATCACTTCGTGGAAAATATAGAAGCCGAACAATGGAAGATATATTAGCAGAAGCACGTGAACTTTCTAAAATGGGAGTTAAAGAACTTATTATCATAGCGCAAGATATAACACGTTATGGCACAGACCTTTATGGAAAAAGAAGACTTTCGGAACTATGTGATGAGCTATGTGAACTTGATTTTAAATGGATTAGACTTCATTATTTATATCCAGATGAAATCGATGATACATTGATTGACACAATAGCGAAACAAGATAAGATTTTAAATTATCTTGATATTCCAATTCAACATGTAAGCTCATCAATGATTAAGAGAATGAATAGACGTGGTGATAAAGATTATTTAACAGGCTTATTTGCTAAACTTCGTGAAAAAATTCCAAATCTAGTTCTTCGCACAAGCTTAATTGCTGGTATGCCTGGGGAAACTGAAGAAGAATTTACAGAACTTTGCACATTCCTTCGTGATACAAAAATTGAACGTGTAGGTATTTTTCCGTTTTCTCGTGAAGAAGGAAGCGAAGCATATGACATGCCAAATCAAGTTGAAGAGCATATTCGTGATAAACGTGTGCAAATTGCTGAAGAAATTCAATCTCGTGTCATGGATGCATATAATGATAGTTTAGCAGGAAAAACTTTCACAGTGCTTTGTGAAGGATATGACGAAGAATATGATGAATATTATGGACGTACTTACAGCCATTCACCCGATATTGATGGACGAGTATGCTTTGATAGCGAATATAAAATAACAGTTGGTGATTTTGTACAAGTGTATATTGAAGATTATGATGGTACAGATTTACTTGGTACTGTAGAGTAGAGGTGAAAAATGACATTAGCGAATAAAATTACTTTAATGAGAATAGCATTAGTTCCATTTTTTATGTATTTCTTATATGTAGGGCAAAAAGAAATAGCATTAGTTTTATTTATTCTTGCGAGTGTAACGGATTTTTTAGATGGATATATAGCAAGAAAGTATAATCAAATTACAGACTTTGGAAAGTTTGTTGATCCTCTTGCAGACAAACTTTTAGTAACAGCTGCTATTATTATTTTTGTGGAACTTGGAAAGATGTCGGGTGTTTTTGCATTTATAATTTTAGCACGTGAATTTATTGTAACATCACTTAGAGTTGTTGCCATTAGTAAAGGAAAAGTTATGGCAGCTGCAATTACAGGAAAAGTTAAAACAGTTATTCAAATTTTATCTATTGTTGTTATGATGTCAAACTTTGCAGATATTGCAGTGTATCAAGATATAACTATAAATGATATGGCAGCCCTTATAATGACATTGATTACTATTTATTCTGGAATTGATTACGTTAAAGCGAATTTTGAAATTATTGCAGATGGTGCTAGAGGGTAAAAAATGCATTAACTACATTTTGTGATTTCGAACATAATGAGGTAAAATCAAAGCTTTTGATTGAGAATTAAGCAGATTATGAATAGGAGCGATGATGATGGACGAAAAAATGAGAGCAGAAATATTAGAATACCTTTCAGGGTATAGGCTAAAGCATACATTAGGATGTGAAAAAGCAGCAGTTGCACTGGCTAAAAAATGGGGTGCAGATGAAGAAGCGGCATCACTATGTGCATTACTTCATGATATAACAAAAAAATTATCTATGGAAGAACAGTTGAAATTATGTCGAAAATACGATATAATAGTCGATAACATTGAAAAAATAGAGCCTAAATTATTACATGGTAAAACAGCAGCGGCAACAGCTCGTGCACGATTTAAAATAAGCGATGAAATATATAATGCTGTATTTTGTCACACAACAGGAAAGCCTGATATGACATTGCTTGACAAAATTCTATATCTTGCAGATTATATAGAAGAAAATCGTGATTTTGATGGAGTTGAAAAAATTCGTGAACTTGCTTTCTCTGATTTAAATGAAGCTATGTTGTTTTGTTTTGAAATGTCACTTACTGATTTAATTGCACGTAGAAAATTAATACATAAAAACTCAGTAGAAGCACTTAATTTTTTATATAACAAGATTTAACTTTTTAAAGTTTTATATACACAAAGTCGGAGGAATTAAATGAAATTTTTCGGTGGAAATCCAAATAAAACAATAGCAGGAGCAAAAGACAAAAGCAAACCCACTGCAAAAAAAGATAAATATGCAGGAAAAACCAAAGAACAAGTAAAAAAGATAAAGCGAACAAGAAATTTCAAAGTGACGATGTTATCACTTCTTGTTATGATAGCAGTTATAATAACAGCGATAGCGTGGTTGTTTTCATACATTAAACCGCCGGAAATAGCAAGCCCAGGATTAGATAACGATGGAAATGTAGTAGACCCACCAACGGTGGTGGATCAAGAAACGGGAGACCCTTTATACGTAATTGATGGAGATAGAAAAGAAGATTATTTTACATTTTTAGTAGCAGCGACAGATGAAGATGAATACAGAACTGATGCTATTATGGTAGTATCTTTTGATGTTGCGAATGGAAAAATCAATATATTAAATGTGCCTCGTGATACATTATCTAATGTAAATAGAAGTGTGCCAAAAATTAATGGAGCTTACAACAATGGTGTAGATGGCACGATTTCCGAGCTTCACCAAATGATTGGTATACCGATTGATAAATATTTAGTTGTAAACTTTGAAGGTATCGCTGAAATAGTTGATGCTATGGGTGGAATTGAATATGATGTGCCACGCCGCATGAAATATGATGACCCGACACAGGATTTACACATTGACTTACAACCTGGACTTCAAACGTTAAATGGCGAACAAACTGTACATTTCCTGCGTTTTAGAATAAATAATGACGGCACAGGATATGCAGGTGGCGATGTTGAACGTGTTGAAGAACAACAAAAATTCTTAACAGAACTTGTAAATCAAATATTATCTCCAACAGGGCTTTTTAACATGAATGATATTGTTGATGCTGTTTTTGCTAATGTAGAAACAGACATGGAAGTAGCTGAAATGTTATGGGTAGGCTTAGAAGCTATGAAGATTGATTTTGCAGATTTCCAAATGCACTTAATTCCAGGGTATTTCCTTGATGCATCAAATGGTGATTCTTATTGGGGACTATATGAAAACAAAACTATTGACCTAATTAATGAGCATTTTAACCCATTTGAAGATGATATCACAGATTTAGATATTGCAAGTGCGTCAAAAGTTCAGTGGAGTAAACCAGAACCAGA
>CAYJKB010000007.1:47130-60886 GCA_964370625.1 uncultured Oscillospiraceae bacterium
CAGATTTAGATATTGCAAGTGCGTCAAAAGTTCAGTGGAGTAAACCAGAACCAGACCCAGAACCAGAGCCAGAGCCAGAGCCAGAAGACAGCGAAACGCCTGATGATACCGAAACTGACCCAGAGGGCGAAGTAGAAACTACCGACCCAGAGGGAACAGGCGACACAGAAACTGACCCAGACCAAGACCAAACAGGCGAGGGAGAAGGCGAAACTGAACAGCCTACTGACACTGAACAACCACCTACAGACCAAGAGCAAACTGAAGATGGTGAAACAGGTGAAACAGACCCACCGCTTGTAGACCCTCCTGTAGTAGTTGACCCATCGCTAAATGAGCCTGAAGTAGAACAACCACCTATTGTGGTAGTTCCTCCTACTGTAGAAGAGCCACCAGTAGAGGAAGAACCAGAAGTGCATGTTCCTCCAGTGGTGGCAGACCCAGAAGCATCAGCAGATCCCGAAACACAAACAGAGTAACACAATTTGAAAGGAAACTTATAAATGAGTATAGATACTAACGAAAAAAACATATTGAAAACAGCGATAGCTGCTTTAGACGAAAAAAAAGGTGACGAAATTACAGTGCTTGATATTACAACATTAGATACAGCACTTGCTGATTGTTTCGTTATCTGTACAGGTAATTCAGCACCACAAGTTAAAGCACTAGCTGAAAATGTTGAATTTAAAATCAAAGAAGCAACAGGTCTTTTAGCAAACCATACAGAAGGTTATAGCACAGCGAGTTGGATACTTCTTGACTATGGATTTATGGTTGTGCATGTATTCCATAAAGAGTCACGTGAGTTTTATGGACTTGAAAAATTATGGGGCGATGCTAGACGTGTAGATATTGAAAATATATAATCGAGAGGAGTAACACAAAGCGTGAGATACGAATATAAAAAATTAGAGAAAAAATGGCAAGATAAATGGGATGAAGATAAAGCATTCGAAGTAAAACTTGACAAAAGTAAAGAAAAATTCTATGCTCTTGTAGAATTTCCATATCCATCAGGAGCAGGACTTCATGTAGGTCATCCACGTTCATATACAGCACTTGATATAGTGTCACGTAAAAAACGTATGGAAGGCAAAAATGTACTTTATCCAATGGGATGGGATGCATTTGGTCTGCCAACTGAAAACTTTGCGATTAAAAATAAAGTTCACCCAGCAGAAGTTACAAAACAAAACATTGCACGTTTTAAATCACAGCTTAAAAGCTTAGGATTATCTTTTGACTGGTCACGTGAAGTTAACACAACTGACCCAGAGTATTATAAATGGACACAATGGATATTCCTTAAACTTTTTGAAAAAGGGCTAGCTTATAAAAGCAATATGGCTGTAAATTTTTGTACTTCTTGTAAATGTGTACTTGCAAATGAAGAAGTTGTTGCAGGTGGTTGTGAACGTTGTGGAAGTGAAGTTGTTCGTCGAGAGAAAACACAGTGGATGCTTAAAATCACAGAATATGCAGAACGTCTAATCACAGACCTTGACACAGTTGACTATGTTGAACGTGTTAAAACTCAACAAAAAAACTGGATAGGCCGTTCTACTGGTGCTGAAGTTGATTTCACAACTACAGAAGGCGATATGCTAAGAATTTACACTACTCGTCCTGATACGCTATTTGGTGCAACTTATATGGTTATCTCACCAGAACATCCTTATGTTGCTAAATGGGCAGATAAAATCACAAATATCTCTGATGTGCTTGCATATAAAGATGAAGCTATGCACAAATCAGATTTTGAACGTACTGAACTTGTAAAAGAAAAAACAGGGGTTAAAATCGAAGGTGTTCGTGCTATTAACCCTGTAAATAATACAGAAATTCCGATTTTCGTATCAGACTATGTTTTAATGTCTTATGGTACAGGTGCTATCATGGCAGTTCCAGGGCATGATGAACGTGACTTTGATTTTGCGAAAAAATTTGAACTTCCAATTATCGAAGTTGTAGCTGGTGGCGATGTAACAAAAGAGGCTTATGTTGACACTGAAACTGGAATTATGGTAAATTCTGATTTCCTAAATGGATTAGAAGTAGCTGATGCTAAAGTTAAAATAACAGAATTTTTAGCTGAAAAAGGTGTAGGTACACCTAAAGTTAACTATAAACTTCGTGACTGGGTATTCTCACGTCAACGTTACTGGGGTGAGCCTATTCCTATTGTCCATTGTGATAAATGTGGATATGTAGCACTTCCAGAAAGCTCTCTACCTCTTACGCTTCCTGAAATCGAAGACTATGAGCAAACAGAGGACGGAAACTCACCACTTGCAAAACTTACTTCATGGGTGAATACAACGTGTCCTACTTGTGGTGGCGAGGCACAACGTGAAACTGATACAATGCCACAATGGGCTGGTTCATCATGGTATTTCTTGCGTTATTGTGACCCAACTAACAACGAAGAACTAGCATCAAAAGAAGCGTTAGAATATTTCTCTCCGATTGATTGGTATAATGGTGGTATGGAACATACTACACTTCACTTATTATATTCACGTTTTTGGCACAAATTCTTATTTGATATCGGTGTTGTGCCTACTGCAGAGCCTTACATGAAACGTACAAGCCATGGTATGATTTTGGGCGAAAATGGCGAAAAAATGTCAAAAAGTCGTGGTAATGTCGTAAACCCTGATGAAATTGTTGATGAATATGGTGCAGATACAATGCGTCTTTATGAAATGTTTATCGGTGACTTTGAAAAAGCTGCTCCTTGGTCATCTAGCTCTATTAAAGGCTGTAAACGTTTCCTAGACCGTGTTTGGGCATTATGTGAAAAAGTGCGTGATGGTGATGAATATTCTGAAAAGAATATGTCAACTATGCATAAAACAATAAAAAAAGTTTCAGATGATATTGAAACACTGAAATTTAACACAGCTATAGCAACACTTATGGCACTGGTTAATACTTTCTATGAAAATGGTGTTAATCGTGCTGAATATAACACGCTAATAACTCTGCTTTGTCCTTTTGCTCCACATATTGCAGAAGAACTTTGGAGCATTACAGGTAATGATAGCCTATTATCACTTTCAGCTTGGCCAGTTTTTGACGAGGCTAAAACTCGTGAGAGTAGCATTGAAATCGCCGTTCAAATCAACGGTAAAGTAAAATCTACAATCAGCCTGCCTGTTGATTGTGATGATAAACAAGCACTTGACACAGCATTAGCAGATAACAAAGTTAAAGCTGCACTTGACGGTATGAATGTAGTTAAAACTATTGTGATAAAAAACCGTATCGTAAATATTGTTGTTAAACCTTGCTAAAAGTAAAGTGCAATTTATAAGTTAACACTATTATTTTTATAAATTGCTAAAATACGGTTGACAAAATTTCAGAAAAAGTATATAATAGATTTACGGTTTTGTATTATCGTATCCTATAAGCACCGGGATTTTGAGGGTGCAGCGGAGGGAGGGAAAACAATGTCAGAAGTCCGCATCAAGGATAACGAGTCTTTAGATTCTGCACTTAGAAGATTTAAAAGATCTTGTGCAAAAGCGGGCGTGCTTTCCGAGCTTCGTAAGAGAGAACACTACGAGAGCCCTAGTGTAAAGCGCCGCAAAAAGTCAGAGGCAGCTCGTGCTAAAAAGAAAAAGTTCAGCTAATTGAACGATATTAAGCGACAGGTGAAAACCTGTCGCTTTGGTATTTTTAAGAGAGGTATTTTAAAATATAATCTACCAAATAAAAAGTGATGATTTTGCAAAAATCGAAAATGCAGCTTAAATAAGAATATAATAATAACAGACTTTGTAATGATTAGATGAAAATCTATCGATGCAAGGTCTGTTTTGTTTTAGAATGCATTGTAACTATATGGAAACAATAAAACGGATAATAGAAAAATGAACAAAATTTCTAAATATATTATCAAAATTTGAAAAAAGACACATAATGACAAAGTTGTCATTATAAAAAAGTATATAAAAATAAATTTGTAAAATATTAGATATGTCAAAAATAATACAAAAAATCAAGATAATTGTGCACAAATGACAATTTTAAACGTATATTATTTACAGTGTGTATAAATTAAATTATTTGAGATATATTGACAAACAGTATTTTCTCTGCTAAAATGACAACATGGTCATTGGTTAAATGATAAAACAATTTTATGGAGGATGTATTTTATGAAAAAGTTATCAAAATTATTAACAGTGGGCTTATCATTATTAACACTTGTTGCATTTACAGCAGGTTGTGGCAGCTCAGATGAACCTGATGACACAGCTGATAGTGCGGGAAATGATACAACGTCAGCTCATGAAGCTGTAGAAATTCGTATTCCACATGCTTTGGCAGAAACAGACCCAGTGCATATTGGATTTCTTGCTTTTAAAGAGCATGTTGAAGCATCAGGACTTAATATGACAGTTGATATTTTCCCTAATGGTCAGCTATCTAGTTCAGATCGTGATTTAATCGAAGGTATTCAATTTGGTGAATTTGATTTAACATCAGTTGCAGCAAGCAACCTTGCTCCAACAATTTCAGAATATTATGTATTTAATGCAAACTATCTTTTTGATAGCTTAGAAAATGCAAGAGAAACTCTTTTAGGCGAAAAAGGGGACTATTTAATTGATTTAGTAATTGAAAAAAACACAGGAATTTTACCAGTGGGATATTTTGGTGGAACAATGCAAAGCATTTGGACAACTACAAAGCCAGTTCCTGATTTAGAAGCTTGGGCTAATTTAAAAATTCGTTCAGCTGAAAATCCAATTAATATTGCAGAATTAGAAGCATTAGGTGCAACACCAACTTCTATGGCATGGGGCGAACTTTACACAGGTTTACAACAAGGTACAGTTGATGGATTATTCTCAAATCGTGTAACAGCTATTCAAACTTTTTCAGATGTATTAAAATATGGTACATTCACAGGCCATAACATTTATCTACCAATCCCAATTGCATCTCAAAGTTTCTATGATAGTTTAGATGCAGAACAAAAAGTAGTATTTGATGAAGGTATGGAAATTGCTTGTAATGCACAATGGGATGCAGTTGCAAATTTAGATGCAGAAATTTTAGCACAACTAGAAACAATGACAGCAGAAGGTAGTTTAGTTTATATCCCAGAAATGGAAGCGGCAGCATTTGATGAAATCAAACCATTATTTATTGATTCAACAGAAGCTTTAGTAGCAGAACTTTGTGGACAAGAAATTTTAGATTATTTCAGAAATTAATAATTGATACATAAGAACGGAGGATTAAATGAAAAACATACTTTTGTGGATAGATAAAAATATAGAAACGGCAATTGCTTCTGTATTTTTAGTTGCTATGCTAGCATTGGGAGCAGTGCAAATAACCTGCCGTTATTTACCGATTTCGCCTTTTGTGTGGACAGAAGAATTAATTCTTTATCTATTCGTGTGGGTAGTGTTTTTAACAGTAAGTTATGCCATTCGCTCTGACGACCATATTCGAATTACTTTTTTAAAAGCTATTTTACCACCTAAAGCACAAATAGGTTTAGATATTCTAAGTTATATTTGTTTTATTCTCTTTGCTGTGCTTTGTATGCCTGAAGCAATGCGAATTGTTGAATTATTGAAAGAACAAGGGCAAATGGCAGTAACTATTCCGAATTTCCCAGTTTGGATATTATATTTCTCAATGCCAGTTTGTTTTGTAAATGTAATTATTCGTTCTATTCAAGCAATAGTATTAAAAGTTATTGTACTTAAGAAAGATGAGGTGAGCTAAATGTCAGTTGCAATTCTATTTTCTGTATTTTTGATTTTAGCTATACTCTCAGTACCTATTGGGCTTGCTATAGCATTATCAGTAATTGCAAGCATTGCCCATAGTGATATTATTTCATTAAGTTATTTTATAAGAGCAATGGCAAACAGCCCAAACTCATTTGTATTAACTTCAGTTCCGTTTTATTGCTTAGGTGGAGTTATTATGGCTAAAGCTGGTATTTCTGGTGGTCTTTTCGACGTAGCAAAAGTTTGGGTTGGACGAGTTAAAGGTGGCGTATTGATGGTGACAGTGCTATCTTGTATGGCATTTGGAGCTATTTCAGGTTCAGTTTATGCTACAGTTGTAGCAATTGGACTTATAGCATTACCTGAATTACATAAAGCTGGCATGAGCAAAGGTGCAGCTGCAGCATTAATTGCAGCAGCTGGCTGTTGTGGAACAATGATTCCACCATCAATGGCATTAATCGTATTTGGTTCAATCAATAGTTTATCAGTTTCAGATTTATTTGTATCTTCAATTCTTCCTGGAATTTTAGTAAGTAGCTGTTTTTTGGTTTACTCTTATATTTATGGTAAAAAGCACAATATATATAGCGAAACAGGTTATAGTTTTAAAGAAAAATTTGCTGTTCTTATTAGAAATATTCCGGCACTTATGATGCCAGTAATTATATTAGGTGGTATTTATAGTGGTGCATTTACACCTACAGAAGCTGCAATTGTTGCTGCTGTATATGGTTTGTTCTTCGGATTTTTAAAGCCAAAGGATAAATTAAAAGTAAAAGATTTGCCTGAAATGCTTAAAAGTGCCTGTATTACAACAGCAACAATTATGTTTATCTTAGCAGTGTCATCTGGATTTGGGCGTATATTAGCATTAGAAGAATTACCAACTAGATTGGCGAATTTCTTCTTAGAACATATAGATTCAAAATGGTTGATTTTATTAGTGTTAAATTTACTTATTATATTCCTTGGAACTTTCTTAGATGGTGCAGCTATAAATGTTATTTTAAGCCCAATTCTGCTAAATGTAGCAGTTCAATATGGTATCGACCCATTACACTTTGCAGTTATGTTTTCAATCAATGCTTGTGTAGGACTGCTTACACCACCGCTTGGTGCAAACCTATTTGTAGCCGCCCAGATTTCACAAACTCCATTCGATGATATTGTACGGAATATCTGGCCTTGGATTGTGGCGATGTTGATAGGGCTTACATTGGTGGTTTGTATACCAGCATTATCAACTTGGTTACCTAGTATTATGCCTTAAAATTAAGATTAAATTAGTGGAGGTTTAAGATGAATAATTTAGAAATTATGTATAAAAATAGGATTGCTAATAAACAACATATATTTAATTGTATGAAAAAATTCACGTGCCTGAAACCTAGTGATGTTGATGGATATATGGAAGAATTTTGGCATGAAGATGCAGAATATCATGGTTTTCACCCTATAAATTCTCTTTATGGACGTAAAGAAATTGGAGATAAATATTATAAGCCATTTTTAACAGCATTTCCTGATGCTAAAAAACATATGCATTTTTTATTTGCTGGAGAATTTGATGATAAAGAATGGGTTGTAACAGGAGGGAATATTGTTGCAAACTTTATGAATGATTTTTGTGATATACCTTCGAATAAATTATGTACATGGGTACGTTTTGCTGAATTTTTCCAAATGAAAGATGGCAAAATCGTTCAATCTAAAATGATTTATGATTTAATGTCACTTTTAAATCAAGTGGGATATAAATTTCTTCCAGCTATAGGTCCAGAAATTGTAATTCCAGGACCTGCAACAAATGATGGAATTATTTTAGGTGAATCAGATCCTGAATTAAGCAAAAAAAGCGAAATTTTAACAGAAACAATGTGTCGCACAGGGCTTACAGATGGGCTGCATAAAATGGAAAAAAGCATTATTCCAGATGAACGCACTTTAGGAAAAATGCGTCAATATTGGCATGAAGATATGCTTTGGTATGGCCCTGATTGCATTGGTACAGGTAAAGGCATTTATGGCTTTGAATATGTACATGAATTACCTTGGCAATTGACTATGAGCAATATCAATCACGGTAATCACTTTGCTCGTATATATGAAAATAATTATGTGGCATCAGGGGGATATCCTAGCATATATTGTACACATACTGGGGATAAACTCTTTGGACTTCCAGCATCTAACAAAGAAATAACTGTACGTGATTTTAATTTCTGGAGAGTTGAAGATGGGTTGATTGCAGAAGATTGGTGCATTTTAGATATTGCAGATATATTAAAACAAATCGGATATGATGTTATACAAAAAGTTCGTGAAGATAGACATTATTTCAGAACAAATCGTGGTAGCGTTCAAAGATAAGCATAATTACAACTCTTTACATCATTCATTGAATAGTTTAAAATAGAAGTAAGAATAAGTGAAAATATACTGATATTTTCTTTATAAAAGCTATTTTATCTAAATTTAAGTGAGGGATAATTATGACATCACAAAATAAAAAACGTGCTACAGTTGAAGACATTGCAAGACTTGCAAAGGTATCTGTATCCACAGCTTCAAGAGTATTTAATCCTAAATGGGATGGAAAAATAAAAGAAAGCACAAGAGAAACGGTGTTGGCTGCGGCAAGTGAACTTGGTTATTTTGGCACAAGTGCATTAGTGCGTGGGTTAAATGGAAATAAAACTAATATAATTGCACTTTTAATAGGTCAACAATTAGGATTATTTTATTCCAAAGTTGTGACATGTCTTATAGATGAAATACGTAAAACTGGACGCCATGTATTGGTTTTAACAGTTGACCCATCAAAAGATAATATAGATGATATTGTAGCAGATGTTTATAGATTTAAAGTTGATGGACTTATTATAACATCACCAGCAACTTTAGATATTATCACAAGTATTACAAGTGTTGAAGTTCCAATTATATCATTTAATCGTTGGGTTAAAGGAGCTGAAATTAGCTGTATTTATTGCGATAACAGAGTAATAGGTCGTAAAGCGGCAGATTATTTAATTGATAAAGGACATCATAAATTAGCTGCAATTTCAGGACATAATAACGTATCTCGTGAAAAGGAAAGAGTTCAAGCATTTGCTGAACGTGCATTAGAACGAGGAGCAGAAATATTAGCTATAGAACATGGTGATTATTCATATGAATCAGCACTTATAGCAAGTAGAAATATATTTAAAAAATGTAAACCAGATGCAATCTATTGTTGCGAAGATATGATGGCAGCAGCAACTATTGATGTAGCACAAATGGAATTTGGACTTAATGTACCAAAAGATGTTTCAATAATGGGAATGGATAACACAGTTGTAAGTCAGTTTAAACACTATGATATAACAACTATGGTGCATCCATTTGAAGAAATGATTAAAGGTACAATAGAAATCTTAGAATTATTAATTGAATCAAGAAATATTCAATATCAAAAGACTTTTACAATGGATATAATTGAACGCAGTTCAGTTATTAACAAAACTATACAACTAAAATAAAAGGAGTTTGCTATATGCAAAATACAGAATTAATGGTTGAAAATCGTATTAAAAATAAAGAAATGATTTATTCTTGTCTACGTGAATTTAGACATGTAAGAAAAGATACAGTAGATGATTATTTAAAAAAATATTGGCATACAGACGCAAGTTATCATGGATTTCATCCAATAGATAGCCTATATGGTATAAAAGATATTGCTGAAGGCTATTACAAACCCTATAAAACATCTTTTCCAAATGCAGATAAACATATTCACTTTTTATTCGCTGGAGAATTTGAAGGTAAAGAATGGGTAGCCACTGGCGGAAATATGGTTGGAAATTTTGTAGAACCATTTTTAGGAATTCCAGCAACTAAACTTTGTACATGGGTACGTTTTGCTGAAATATTTGAAATTCGAGATGGTAAAATCATTGATTCTAAAATGATTTTTGATTTAATGTCATTATTGTCACAAGCAGGATATAAATTTTTGCCAGCGATTGGTCCAGAAATTGTAATTCCAGGACCTTCTACAAATGATGGTGTTATTTTAGGAAAAGATGACGCTGAACTGAGTAAAAAAAGTTTGGAAGTTGTAGAAAATATGCTGTTTAAAGGTTTAGCTGGTGGAATGCATAAAATGGAAAAAACTATTATTCCAGATGAACATACAGTAAATCCTATGCGTAAGTATTGGCATGATGATATGATTTGGTATGGACCTGATTGTATTGGGACAGGAAAAGGTATTGATGGTTGGCAATTTATTCATGAATTACCTTGGCAAATTGCTATGACAGATATTAATGGTTGTAACCATTTTGCAAGATTTGCTGAAAACAATTATATTGTATCAGGTGGATATCCTAGTATTTTCTTTACCCATTCTGGAGACCAAATTTTGGGATTACCAGCATCTAATAAACGTATAGAAGCTCGTGATTTTAATTTCTGGCGTTTAGAAGATGGATTATTGATTGAAGATTGGTGTATTTTAGATATGGCACATATTCTATATCAATTAGGTTATGATGTACTTAAAAAAGTTCGTGAAGATAGACACTATTTCCGAACAAATAGAGGTAGTGTACTTTAATAATAAGATAGATTGACATAAAATATTATCACCTAAATACATAGTCCCCCTTTGTTTTTCATAGAATCACCTATGAGATTTAAAGGGGGATTATGTTATAAAAATAGAGAGTTTTGAATGTATCTTATAACATAAGTTGACAGCTATTTACAATATGAGGTATAATATTACTTATATTGTATAAATTCAAAATATTATTTAAATTTATAACTCAGGAAATATTAAAAAGTAAAGGTTGTGCTAAATTTGAAAGTTGTAATTTTAGCAGGTGGACTTGGAACAAGAATCTCTGAAGAAAGTCATTTGCGTCCAAAACCTATGATTGAAATAGGTGAAAAACCGATTTTGTGGCATATTATGAAATATTATTCTCATTATGGATTTAATGATTTCATCATTTGTTGTGGTTATAAAGGCAATATGATTAAAGAATATTTTGCAAACTATTACTTATATGGCAGTGATGTCACATTTGATTTTACAAGTGGTGGTGAAATCACGATACACAACAATTATTCGGAGCCGTGGAAAGTAACAGTGGTTGATACGGGACTTCATACTCAAACAGGTGGAAGAATTAAGCGTATAGAAAAATATGTCGGAGATGAGAAATTTATGCTGACATATGGTGATGGTGTTAGTAATGTGGATTTAAACACGTTACTTGATTTACATAAAAAAAGCGAGAATATTGTAACACTTACTACTGTTAGACCTAGTGGTAGATATGGCATTTTAGACCTTGATGAAACAAAAAATATTGTTGTCGGTTTTAGAGAAAAAGCTATAGAAGACAGTAACTGGATAAATGCTGGATTTATGGTAGTATCACCTGAAATCTTTAAATATATTAAGGGCGATACTACAATTTTTGAAAGAGACCCTCTTGAACAAATAACAAAAGAAAATAAACTTGGATTTTATAAGCATTTTGATTATTGGCAGTGTATGGATACTCAGCGAGATAAAGGCGCATTAGAATGGCATATACAAAATAAAACTGCACCTTGGATGGTGTGGGAGGAATAAGATTACGTAGGGTGAATGACTATGGTTGATGGTTTATATAAGTTTTGCAATGAAAAAAACTAATTTTTATTTAAAACTATTATCTGACATAGGTATAAACCAAAATGTAATCTTAATTAATCATTAAAGACATATAAAAAACATAATCCCCCTTTTTATTTCATAGAATAGACTATGAGAAAAAGGGGGATTTTTATGAAAGGTGAGCCTTTTGAAAGAGCAATCGAATGTGCGAAATACATAATTGAAACTGGTGCTACAGCAAGACAGACAGCGAAGAAGTTTAGAATAGCTAAAAACTATAAAAAAGAAGTCCTAAAATACCACTGATAACTATAATAAGCATGGGTGATAGCTTTTTTACAACAAGCAAAGTTCCACATATTAAGAAAATGATAACTGAGTGAAAATTAATACCAAGTGAATAAGAGTTATCTATAAAAGCAAGTGACATAATTGAAATACCAGCACTTGCGATAAATGATGCTACAGCAGGACGCACGCCAATTAGTACTTTTTTCACAATACCCATTTGACTATATTTATTATAAAGCACAGATAATATAATTGCTATTATAAAGCACGGTGTGATAAAACCTAAAGTTGCGACTATCGCACCGGTAACACCATAAAGTTTAGTACCTACAAATGTCGCAGCATTAATTGCAATAGGCCCTGGGGTCATTTCAGCGATAGTAATAATATCTGCAAATTCTGATAGTGTAATCCAGTTATTTTCGGTGACAACTATGTCTTCAATTATAGGAAGTGCAGCATATCCACCACCGATGCTCAAAATTCCAATTTGCATAAAAGTTACAAATATATCTAAATACATATTATGCACCTACCTTTTTGTCTTGATAAATTGCATAAAACACATTTAGCACAATACACGTCATAAGCACATATACAATATTCAGCGAAAGCACAGCTACACAGATAAATGCAAAAATCATAATTAAAATATAAAAGTAGTTTCGCAGTTTTATAATATCTTTGATAAGCCCAAAAACTACTTTAACTATAATAGTAGTAATTCCAGCACGCATACCAAGCATAGCTTTATCCACTAATGGATTGCTACGAAAAGCATCATAAAAGACAGCAATTACAGAAATTATAATAAGTGGAGGAAGTACAGTTCCTAGAGCTGATAGAAATGCACCTAAAACACCACGCAGTTTAAATCCGATTAATATAGAAGAATTTACTGCAATAGGTCCTGGGATAGATTGCCCAATTGCGATTAAATCCATAATTTCTTCTTCGGATATAAGGGAAAGCTGTTCGGAAAACCTTTGCTTTAGTAATGGCACAATTACATATCCACCACCAAAGGTAAATGCACTTATTATAAATGTGTGATAGAATAACTTTATTAGTGAAATTTGTTGTTTGATAATAATCGCCCCTATAGAAGTATTTGTTGTTATTATTGCTAGTGTTATTATTGTTATTATATCATAAATACAGTGAATTTCATCAGTTTACCCATCTAATCTATTTATGATATAATGTGTACATCTTTTTCGGTTGTTGCTGAAGGAACGAGAAAAAGGTACTTAAATCAAAGTAAAATAATTACTGTTTGCAATTATTTTAGCATAAATTTAATAATAATTAAAGGTTAAATGTTTAAGAAAACTATAGTGATATATAATAGTTAAATAAGAAAAAAGTATAACTCAAAATAAATCTTAATCTTTGTTTTTTAATAAATATATGTTAAAATATCAATATCATACTATTTACAGAATGCTGATAATAGTAAATTTGAAAGAAGTGTATGTTATGGAACACGTTAATATATTGATTAAACCAGCTTCGTCAGCTTGCAATATGAATTGTGATTATTGCTTTTATCATGATGTCGCACAAAATAGGCAAACTTATTTTGAAGGAATGATAAGCGAGCAGACTATAGAACAAGTGATAAAACAGGCGTTAGAGTATGCTAAAACTTCATGTACATTTGCATATCAAGGTGGTGAACCCACTTTAAGAGGATTAGATTTTTTTGAAAAAGTGGTAGCACTACAACAAAAGTATAATACAAAAAATATAAAAATTCACAATACAATCCAAACAAATGGCACACTTATCACAACTGAATGGGCTAAGTTTTTTGAAAAAAATAACTTTTTAGTAGGATTATCATTAGATGGTGTATCAGCCCTACATAATAAAAATCGGAAATTTAATGATGGTAAAGATACATTTAATAAAATTATGCAAACAGTGGCTATGTTTGATAAATATAAGGTTGATTACAATATTTTATCCGTAATTACTGGACAAAATGCACGCTCTATAATTAAAAATTATAACTTTTTTAAAAAAAATAATTTTA
>CAYJKB010000007.1:60986-62746 GCA_964370625.1 uncultured Oscillospiraceae bacterium
CAAAATGCACGCTCTATAATTAAAAATTATAACTTTTTTAAAAAAAATAATTTTAAATGGATACAATTCATTCCTTGTTTAGAACCATTGCAAAATGAAAGAGGAAACGAAGTATATCACCTTAATAACAAGGCATATAGCGATTTTTTAATCACATTGTTTGATTTATGGGAAAGTGATTTTAAAAAAAATAATTATATCAGTATTCGGTATTTTGATAATCTTGTTCGTATGACTATGGGACAAAATTCACATGCATGTTCTATGAATGGAGTATGCTCTATTCAATTTGTTGTTGAGGGCGATGGAAGCGTTTATCCTTGCGATTTCTATGTGTTAGATGAATGGAAACTTGGAAATATACATACACATAAGTTGTCTGAAATACATAACTCTGATAAAGCTAGACAGTTTGTATCACAATCATTTAACTTGCCACAAGAGTGCAGAGAGTGCGAGTTTGTCAACATTTGCCGAAATGGGTGCAGACGAGATAGAGTTATCCAAAATGATATATACACAAAAAACTATTATTGCACAGCATATAAGAGCTTTTTTGAAAGTCGTATAAAAGCTATAAAATCTATAGCTAATATGATAAAGTAGGAGTTACGAATTTCGTAACTCCTACTTTTTGATTAAATTATTTTTCGAAGAATTGTTCTTCTGCTAAATTTTTCGATGTATTTAAACATAGGTTGATAAAGTCTGCTTCTTGTTCGGTTCTATTTTTGTCATCAAGATAAGCAAGGCTAACTTCTCTTAAAAGATTGACATTACTGATTGGCAAAACAGCAAGTTTGCCACTTTTAATATATTCTTTAATTTCAATAAATGGGGCAAGCGAAATGCTATGCGAATTTTCTATTTCTTTGATAATCATTTTTAAATAATTACTTTCCCATGTCGGAGTAATTCGCAGTTTGTGTTGTATACAAATTTCATCAAATCTATCTCTACATCCACACCCTTTTTCACGAAGTAAAAATGGATAATTCACAAATTCTTTAAATTCAAGATTTTGATTAAGCAATAAAGGATGGTTATTCGCACAAAAGAATACATAGTTATCTTGCCACAATTCGCTTGTAACCACATCTTTCCATGCTGATTTATTTACGAGAACAGCAATATCAATCTGTTTTGCAATTAGTTTTTCATAAATTGTTTGTGAACTGCCTGTAACAACACTAAATTGTTTTGTTGGATAACATTCGTGAAAGTATGTAGAGTATGTAGGTAACAGATAATCCATTCCAGCACTAAAACCAATTTGGATTATGTTTTTATATCTTTCATTAAAGATGTTTTCTTCAAGCCTTGTAAAATGATTTAAGATATGTAAAGCTTCCTTTAGCATAACTGTACCATTGTCATTTAATATTAATTTTCTGTTCACTCTATCAAAAAAAGGAAGCTTATAGTAGCTTTCAAGCTCAGTGATTGCAAGACTTACAGATGGTTGAGAGATAAATAGTTTTTGTGCTGCAATTGTCGTGCTACCATATTCTGCAACTGCTATGAATATCTTTAAATGTCGTAAATCCATATTATCCCCCTTGCTTTTGTAATATATGTACAAAATTGATTATGCTGAGTTAATAGTTTATTAATATTTTTAATAAATACATTATATTACAGTATTTCCCTTTTGTCAACAAACATGATATTCTAATAACATAAAGAAGACTTCTTAAAAAAATAACCTCAAGGGGGACAATTAAATGAGTATTTCAGCAATTGATATTGGCATTGTTATA
>CAYJKB010000008.1:0-57870 GCA_964370625.1 uncultured Oscillospiraceae bacterium
CCCCGTTACCGCCGTGAAAGGGCGGTGTCTTAACCGCTTGACCAATGGGCCTTATGGTAGCGGTAGTAGGACTTGAACCTACGACCTTTCGGGTATGAACCGAACGCTCTAGCCAACTAAGCTATACCGCCATTTTTTACAACAAGTGACAACAAAACACATTTAACACATGCTCCGGAACTGCAAAACAATGCAGTCATTCACCAGTGCAAGATTTATTATATCAGTATATTCTATGTTTGTCAACACTTTTTTATTATTTTTTCAAAATAAATTTAAATCATATTTTGATAAATAATTCTAGCAAAAAAACCATTAGTTGCAACTTGCTCCTCGCCTTCTATTGGCAAATCTAAAAATGTTAAAATTTCATGTGTTGTGTAACTATCTTTTCCATTCAATACATTTAAATCATATGTTTCATCACTTTGTTCTTCTGTGTCATGAGAAACATCTAACTTTTTAAGCGTATTAGAAATTGTATCAAAGCTTACTGGTTGATTTGCGTTTTCATTAGTTATTTCCGTGGTAATCGCTCCAATATCTGTAAGTCGTTGGATATATTCATAATCTTCATGGAAATATTCTGATAATAAATTATTATAGAAATACTTATCCCAAGTATGCGTTTTTGATAATTCTTCTTCTGAAACCATAAAATAGGTACGTAAAGCTCTGCCGGATTTATCTGGCACTGGGTCATTAAAAGTTGTATCCACATAATAAATATCCCCGTAATACTCCAGTGCATTCCAACCATGATTCATTTCTACATCAGAAATATAAACCATATCAATTCCAACAGCACGGCACATTGTCATAAACGTTCTAGCATATCCTGCGCAAACAGCCGTTTTATTATCAATGATTCCAGTAACTGAAAGGCTAACATCGTCAACATCTTCTTGTGCCGCTGCCACAACATCATATTTAGACCCTATAACTATATAGTCATGAATTGCTTCTAGTTTTTCCATTATACTCATGCTATCAGGCGCTATAAGCTTGGCTAATCGTTCTGCTTCTTCAATTGATTCAATTTGATCGTCTAAAATATTGCTTTCAAGCTCTACTTTATATAAATAGTTATTAAAATTAAATTTCGCATTCACCATATATGGGCTAATCGCTTCAATAGATAAGAATAAATCATCAACATCTACAGAATTTTCATATACAAGCTCAGAGCCTACCATTCCTTGTTCCATATTATCCATAACTGCTATAGCACCTTCAAGCGGTGTTTCAACTTTTTGAGCATCTCCAAATAAAGTCACTGCATTATATCTTAAATAAAGTGCAACCACGCCGAGCAATACGCCCAATAATATACCACGAAATATTTTCACAATGTTCCTCCTATTTCATTTAAAAGCATATTCTTATAAAAGTATGGCTGTGATAAAACACAAGATTTCACCACAGCCCCATTTTCTATATTTGTAAAATTAAATAATTATTTATGTATTTTTAAAAAAGTTTAATTGTATAATAAACAGCTGTCATAAATAAGAGCCCAATAAGTGCAAACATCACTACCATAGCATAACCATCAACCATGAAGTATGCTCCTAAAATACTTGCTAATGTAACAAGCATTGTAACAGGCATTATTGTTCCCTTTTGTGATTTAAACGGTGATGTTTTGCCCATAATTTTGCATTTTTTGAACGAAGTCATACCAATAATAGTAGTAATCACGATAGTTGCAACAGCAATTCCCATAGCAACTAATATTTTATTCGCTGTAAATTGTTCAACAGTTTGAACCCAAACACCAGAAATTCCACAAACTCCCAAAATCCCAATTACAAAAAATTCTCTATGATATAGATAATATACCATGTGTAAAACTGCTGTTATAGGTGCTATAGCATATAAATATGCTATAATTGTTTGGAATTCAAGAATATTTGTGTATATCGCCGCCATAGCAAGTGCGCTTATTGCACCAAAACCTATAATGAGTTCAGGCGAAAATGCACGATTTTCAAGTTTTTTATTTGCTTTTAAAAATATTCCCAATGCTAAAACAACAATCGAAATTATCATGGCAGCTTGTGTTGTTTGAATTCCTGCTAAAAACGTAGTTGCAACTGATAATAAATTATCTAAAAACATTAAAAATGCAACATATACAAAGGCTATCGTAAATACTATTAAAATTCTATTACTTATCTGTTCATTACGGTCATTAAGTTTGTTAATATCCAATTTTCTTTCACTCCATTATTTTTTATATATTATCGGTATGGAACATTATTGCAGAAAGAGCGACAATCGGCGCAGTTTCACAACGCAATATTCTTTTACCTAGTGTAGCACTAAAAAATCCATTTTCTAAAGCTATTTCAACTTCTGATGAATCAAATCCGCCTTCTGGCCCCACCATAAAAGCTATGCTACTGAATTTATTTTCGTTAAGTATGGTTTTCAGTGATGTTTTATCTTCATTTTCATATAACATAACAGCTAAATCATATTCTTTAGCAGATTGAACTGCTTGTTCAAACGTCAAGACAGATAAAACTTCAGGCACTTTTCCCCTACCTGATTGCTTTGCAGCTTCTTGACAAATTTTATTAAATCTTATAATTTTTTTATCTGCTCCATTGTCACGAGGACGAGCAACAGACCTTTTTGCTACAAATGGAACTATACGTGTAATTCCAAGTTCTGTACATTTTTGACAAATCAAATCCATTTTATCGCCTTTTGGATAAGCCATAAAAAGTGTTGTATCAATTGATGCTTCAGCTATATTTTGCATCTGCTCTATAACATTTAAGGCGATTTCATCTTTATCAATCCCCGCTATTTTGCAGATATAATCTTGTCCATCACCATCACAAGCAAAAATTTCATCTCCTACTTGCATTCTCAGTGATTTTTTTATATGTACAGCATCTTCACCAACAATAATTATCTGTCCGTCTTGTGGTTTATCTGTAAAAAATCTTGACATAGGCAAAACCTCTCATTACGACATTTTATCAAAATTTTTGTAAATTGTCTATAGTTAATTTACAAGTAAATGTTAATTTTCTGTTTTTATGTTATTTCTTAAAAGTAAAAGCAACCCAATCTGCGCTATCTTGTTCTAATAAAAGTTTAAAGCCTGCGTCTAATAATGCTGTTTTAACTTCATCACGACGCATATCAATTATGCCAGATGTGATTAAAATACCGTCATCTTTTAATTTTTCTTTAAACATATCCGTCATTTCGATTATAATATCAGCTACAATATTTGCAACAATTATATCATAATCTTTACCGATTTTTTGATAAAGTTCTTCATCAAAAAGAACATTCCCATCAAACCCTGTTAAACTTACATTATTTTTCTCTGCATTTTCAAATGTTGTTTTAACAGCATTTCTATCAATATCAACTGCTACAATTTCCGAAGCTCCTAACATAGATGCTGCAACAGATAATATACCACTGCCACAACCCATATCAAGTAGTTTTTCTTTGCCTTTAACTACTTTTTCAAGCTGACATATACAAAGTTTTGTTGTATCATGGCTACCTGTCCCAAAACTAGATGCTGGATCAATTTCTAATATCATTCTATCTGTAGGTGTGTCATAAACTTCCCAAGATGGCTTAATTATAAATTTATCCCCTACTGCAAATGGTTTAAAATATTGTTTCCAATTGTTTTCCCAGTCAGCTTCTGCTATGCTATCGCCTGTTACAACATTTAATTTACCAAATAAATTTTCTGTATCTCCTGCATGAAGTTCATCCATAGAATTTCTAATTTGATTTATTGTTTGCAATCCTTCTAAATCATCTGGAATATATACGGTTACATTTGTTTCCGAAGATGCTTTCGCTGCTTTTAAATCTTCATCAACGTAATCCCAATAAATTTCAGTGTCATCTAAAAATGCTGCAAAGTCCTCTGAATCTTCAATCACAAATCCTTCAATACCAATATTAAGCAGTCTTCCGCATACTGGCTCAATACCAAACGCTGATGTATATATTTTTGTTTCTATAAATTTCATATTATACCCTTCCTTCACTTTTGTGAATATCCTCTAATTCTTTTAAAATCTAAATTTGCTATTTTATCATTCTGTAAACATATAGAATGATTATCATATTTTATTTATTAATTTCACATTAATTTTATCTCAGGCATGTGTAGCATTACTAACTAATACCAAGCAGTGAAACATTCACATCTTCAACAAAATTTGCCATATTATATTGAATAAGCACTGTATCAATATCATTTTCCTCGATATAATCATGCATATTCTGTTTCATATATCGCAAATCCACCATATGAATTTCAGAAAAATTTTGAGCTAAAAATGGAACTTGGCAATTTGAATAGCTATCACGAATTAAAAGTAATTTCCCACCGTCATTCTGTGATTTTATTATATTCAGAGCTTGATTTCCACCTAAATAATAGCTATATTTATCTTTTTCATCAAGAAAACTGTCATCATATAACATTCCAACCTCTGCTGTGCCTGTGTCAAGTGTCAACATTTCAATATTATCTTGTGGAATATAAGTGCTTAAACTGTCAGGTGTTATATCTCTTACACCTGATGTTGAAAAGTATGTTCCATTAAAATCATCAGATACTACCTTTTCAGTATAATCCTTTATTTCAATTGGCACAAGCCCCATTTGACTAATTACTCCAAAGTATCCATAATATGCACCAAGACTTGTCCAGTGATGGTCTGTTCTGTAATAAATATATTGGTCTCGATTATCATACAAAGCATCGAATGTATTTACCATATTCGCTGTCTCAAGTTTGCTATCAAAATAATTATACCATTCTAATTGATCGTCATTCGGAGCAAACATTGGCAAATTTTCTTTATAAATATATGTTGAGGTCGGAATTAATGATAAATAAACTGGCACAGTGGCATTTTGTGCAAAAGTTTCAACTGCGTTGATATTTAACTCTGCCCTTTCAGTGTCTGCTACTTCAAAACGTTCAAGCAACATATCATGTGATGTTTTATAAATTCCATTACTTTCTTTTTTAGCCAGCAAACTCTCACACGTTGCTTTAAGTTCAACAAAGCTATCACGAAACACAAATTGGTCTGTAAAATATGTTTCAAAATCTGCTGTAAATTCTCCATTAAATAATTCTTCCCACGAAAATTCTGGAAAACTTGCAAGGAAACGATTTTCATTCTGAGAAAATTCTTTATCCGCAATAGCAATATTAAGCACGAAAAAAGCACTTAAAAATATTGCAAAACCAATCACGATTATTTTATTATATGTCTTTTCCATGCAATTGCCTCCTAAAATCTAAAATATAAAAATGGGTTATACGTGCTGTCTACTAAATAGGCTGTACATACAAAAAGTGCTATAAACATCAAAATCACACTCAGTGGCTTAAAGACTTTTTCTGGTGTTTTTTTCACTGAATTACTAACAAATGGAGTTGATGCAATTATACAAACAATAATCACAATGCCGAAATTTAACAAATAGTATAAAAAGTCTGTGTTTGCGATTAATCCAGTTCCACCAAACATAGCAGATAAATAAGGTAATATCTCAGAAAAACTGCCTTCAACAGCGAAAATCGCCCAACTAACTATAACTAAAAACATAGTATAAATATGGCAAACTATGCTTGGTGCTTTTTTAAGCCATTCTAACACAAAAGCTTTTTCAAGCACTAAAATACATGCAAAATAAGCTCCCCAAATAATAAAATTCCATTCAGCACCATGCCAAACCCCTGTCAAAAACCATACAGCAATAATATTTATATACGTTCGCAATTTGCCTTTTCGGTTTCCTCCCAGAGGAATATATACATATTCACGAAACCAAGATGACAGAGAAATATGCCATCTTCTCCAAAATTCTGTAATACTTTTTGATGTATATGGATAGTTAAAGTTTTTAAGGAATGTAAATCCAAACATTTTGCCAAGTCCTAATGCCATATCCGAATAACCTGAAAAATCAAAATAAATTTGAAAAGTAAAAGCTATTGCACCAAGCCACGCTGTCGCCATTGGCAAGCTGTCATAAGGCATAACCTTAATCGTATCCCATAAAAGTCCAATATTATTTGCAAGCAATACTTTTTTACAAAGACCCACAATGAACATTTTAACGCCCCACGCAAAGCCATCCATTGTTTCTTTCCTGTTATCTAATTCTGTCGCAACTTCTTTATATTTTACAATCGGACCTGCAATAAGCTGTGGAAAAAGTGTAACATAAGTACCAAAAGTAATTAAATTCTTTTGCATTGGTGCATCATTTCTATAAACATCAATAGTATAACTCATTGTTTGGAAAGTATAGAATGAAATACCTATAGGAAGTGCAAGCGAGCCTGTCCCCATAATGCTATCTAATATAGGAACATTTTCACTTAAACTTTGTAATGCACCTGATACTGTGGCTTGTAAATTTGGGAAAATCGAAGATAAATTTATAAGTACAAAATCTAAGTATTTAAAGATAAATAAAATACCTAAGTTGAAAACCACTGATGAACCAACGAAAAATCGAGCTAATCTATCATTATGTCGATATTTTTCAACCAAATAGCCATGTGTATAATCAATAAATATAGACAAAATCATGATTATAACATAAATTGGTTCACCCCATGCGTAAAATATTAAGTTTGCAAACAACAAAAATAAATTTCGCAGTTTCAATGGTGTTAAAAAATAAATTGCAAGTACAACAGGTAAATACACGAAAATGAACATTAAACTACTAAATACCATTGCAATTCTCCTTTCAAAAAGAGATAATCGGACGAAAACATGAAAATGCACCTCGTCCGACAAATATTATAAAAGTTATCCATTTGCAAATTTGCTATTAATTATATCTATTGCATCTTGCTTATTCTCATGAATGATAAAAAAGAAATAATTACCATTTTCAATAAGCGTATAGTTTTTTACAAGTTCATGTTGTTCTGGCAAATATCCTTGCCACTGACTATCTAGCACCTTTGCCCTATCTTCAATCGCTGTTTTAACTGTTTCAGCTTTTCCGTTCACTGCTTCTACAAATAAAAATTCGTGTGCTTGAACAGAAACTGATGGCACAATTCCAGCATATTGCTTAACTTCTTCACTTGAAAGTGAATAAAGCGTTTCAAGAAGCGTTGCACTAATCAGCTCATAAGAGCCTAACCTGTCAGAATAATCCTCACTTACTTCTGTCCAAAGTGTGGGTAAATCGACATTAACTATAGGTTTTTCACTACAACTTGTAAGCACAAATAGAAACAAAATTAGGGAAATAACTTTTTTCAAGGTAAATCACGTCCTTTTTATTAGACTTATAATATATACAAAAAGTTCCTATGATTTATAACTTTCCCTAGAATTTATTTTTTATTCTCATTTATAATATAATAATTCCATATTTATGCTCTAAATATTTTAAAAAGCTTTGAGATACTTCCCAAGTTGCATCATAAATTACACGTCCATTGAATACACGAATTGCACGTTCTAAAAGTTCATCATCATATGCAACAAGACATACTGGTCTTGTAATCATATATTGAAACTCGTCAAATATATGTAGCTCTTCTTCTTCTGTAATCGAAATTTTTAGAGCTCCTGCTTGCAAATCTTCTGCTTCTAAAACATCTTCAGCAAATCGAGAAGTACATTCGATTTCGTCTGAAATATCTGTATCAGGATAAACGAAATGTATGTCCTTCCCATCAGAGCAAGGCAAACTTTCTTCATCTTCATCAAAAGGAACATTGTGAAATCCTTTAAACCTTGAAAGTTTATGTTCAAAATTTTTAATATCATTAAAATCTGGTACACAAAACATTTCTGTATTATAGAGTTTTGCACCTTTTACTAATATTTGCTCCTTTGTAGTTTTAACGCAGATTGTAGATTTTACATAAGGTGCTATATATTCAGTTGCATCTGATAATACATGGATATCATCACTTTCAAGAATAAAAGTCCCTATTCCCATATGTTCAAGTGTAGAAATAGCCGCAAGCAAATCCGTGCTATCTTTCATGCGATTTTCTTCAAAAACGTGTAGTTTAACGATAGCATTTATGCCCAGTGCATCATTAATTGCAATTACTGCTGCACGAGTTTTTGCAAAATCAAATGGCTGCATTATAGTTATAAATTCGATTTCATCAGCGATATCCAAGCTTTTAATCCGTTTTTTATATTGAGAAATCAATTTTTCCATTGGAACAAAACTTTCTTCTTGTTCATCTTTTTGTGGCAACGAAAGATTTAAGCCAATAGCAAACATACCAAACTTTTCTTTAAGTTCTAAAATATGCTTTTCATTATAAATTTCAACTGATACAGCCGTTATTTTATTTGTAGTTAAATTATTGTTATCGATAAATATTTCCGACAAACTGTCAGGCAGCGGTGTCATTATTATCATCTCCTAAAAGATTATTTATAGTTTCAATAGCTTTGTTTAATTGATTATCAACATAATAAACTTTTCCTATCGAATTTTCAATTAAATTATTGATTACTCGAAGTGTTTCTTGTGTTGCATAAGGTTTTTCAGCTAGGTTATATGCTCTTTGCACTTCGTTTATAGCTGTTATTGTTTCTTGTGTGAAAGTTTTATCTGCATAATCCATATATCCAAGTAAAACTAATCGTTCTTCTAATGCCTTTGTTTTATCGGATACGTTGCTTAAATAAAGTTCTGTTGTTAAATCAATAGGTGTAAGTTCTGGCAATGCAAATTTAATATTTTCATTTTTCACTTCAACATCAGGAATAATTCCATCTCCATCATAAAAACCATGCTTTGGAAGTTCAATTTTCATACCTGTAATTACAAGCATTCCTCCACCAACTTCAATATGATATTGACCCGTGCCTTTTCCATAAGTTTTTTCACCTATTAAAGTAGCTAACTCAAGTCCATCTAATGCCCCTGCAACCACTTCAGAAGCTGATGCCGAATCATCATCAACTAAAATAACAAGCTCTTTTGCTTCATAACCAGTTCCAGAAGTTTTATAAACATCATCACCAGAATAATCATCACGTTTATCAAGTGTCATAAAAGTTTTATTTTTATCTTCTATCATATCATCAATAATTTCAGCTGTTACAGCAAGGTCTCCCCCTGGGTTTCCACGCAAATCTAAAATAACAGCAAGGTCTTCTTCTTCAACTATATCCCATTGTTTTTTAAATTCATCATATGTATCACTGCCGAAAGAATTGATTTTAATATACATAATTTGGTCGCCAATTTGGTCATAAACCACGCTACTTGCATCAATTTCACCACGTGCAAATGTGAACTTTAGTCGTTCTTCTCCACGCTGTACAGTAATTACAATTTCTTCATCTGAATCTGCTGTCAGTGCAGATTTTGCACCTTCTGTGGATAATGGAAGTGTCGCAATTCCATTTATTTGTGTAATCACATCGCCGAGCTTAATTCCCGCTTCTTTAGCTGGCGAACCTGTTATAACTTCACGAACCAATAATCCGTTTGGTGCTCTTGTAAATGCAATTCCAATCCCTTTAAAGGTGTTGTCTGTTGAAAAACCTGATGTATATTGAGCCGGTGATAAAAACATTGATTTATCATCATGCGATGACACAATGTCATTCATAAGCTGATAATATTCATTTGGATTTTCTGCAAGAAGTTTTGCAAGATATAATTCGTAAATCGAGTCATCTGCTGTATAATATCCAAGTTCATCCACAAGCTCTACTACATCATTAAACGGAAGCTCTTTTGTTGAAATCACTTTTTTATCATCATCTCCAGCAACTTCAACGCCTCCAACCGGAGCTGACATCGCACCAACTGACATACTAAGTGCAATTGCTGATATACTAAGACATATCGCTGTATTTAATATTTTTTTCATTTTATGCTCCTATTTCCTTAGAAATTGTGCCTTTTCACTTTTTTATTAAAATTCCACAAGTAAACATTTACTTGTATGTGTTACATTTTGTCAGGTGCTGTTACTCCAATGATTGAAAGCACATTTTTCATAGTTGTTCCAACTGCCAAGCATAAAGCAATACGAGCTTTTTGCACATCACTTTCAGCCTCTAAAATTCTGTGTGCGTTGTAGAATTTATGGAAGTCAGCTGCAAGGCTAACTGCAAATTTATTTATTCTTGAAGGGTCTCTATCACGTGCACCTAGACGAATTTCTTCTGGCAATTTTGATAAACCTTTGATAAGTCCAATTTCTTCAGCCGAAGTAAGCGATGACATATCCACATCGCCACTAATTGCTGTATCAATTCCTGCTTCAGCAAGTTTTCTAAGTATGCTTTGCACACGTGCATGTGCATATTGAGCATAATAAACAGGGTTTTCACTGTCTTCACGAACAGCCAAATCAAGGTCAAATTCCAGGTGAGTATTAGCTTCACGTGAGTTAAAGAAAAATCTTGCTGCATCAACTGGAATTTCTTCTAATAAGTCACTTAGTGTAATTGATTTACCCGTACGTTTTGACATACGAACAACTTCTCCATCTTGCATAAGGCGAACAAGTTGCATAAGTATAATTTCAAGTCTATCAGTACCATTTAAGCCAATAGCATCAAGTGCTGATTTAATTCTAGCCACATGACCATGATGGTCTGCACCCCAAATGTTAATTGCTCTGTCAAATCCACGAGTGGCAAGCTTATTTTTATGATAAGCTATATCAGCTGCAAAATAAGTGTAAAAACCATTTGCACGCATTAATACATCATCTTTTTCACAGCCAAAATCTGTGCTTTTCAGCCAAATAGCTCCATCTTTTTCATAAGTTTTGCCGTTTGCTGTAAGTTCACGAACTGTGTTTTCAACTTCGCCACTATCGTGTAATGTGCTTTCAGAAAACCATACATCATAATTAATTTTATATTTTGCAAGGTCTTTTTTCATTTTTTCAATGTTTTTAACAAGACCAAATTCAATCATTTCAGCTCTACGCTCTTTTTCACCCATATTTAAATAAACAGGGCCTTTTATTTCAGCAATAAGTGCTGCTAGCGTTTTAATATCATCACCATGATAACCATCTTCTGGGAATTCTATTGCATTATCACCTTCAAAATACTGAATGTAACGTGCTTCAAGGCTTTGTGCAAATTTTTCTACTTGATTTCCTGCGTCATTAATCAAAAATTCACGGCTTACCTCATGTCCTGCCCAAGATAAAATCTCAGCTAGACAATCTCCCAAAACACCCCCACGTGCATTCCCCATATGCATAGGGCCTGTTGGGTTTGCTGATACAAATTCAACCATGATTTTTTCTTTTTTATCTGCTGTTATTTTACCATAGTTTTCTTTTTTATCTAAAATACCAGTGATAACTTCAGAAAACCACGCTTTTCCAAGTGTGAAGTTAATAAATCCAGCACCCATGATGGAAACGCTATCGAAATAACTTCCTTCAAGCTCCATACATTCTGTTAAAGCTGTACCAATATCACGAGGTGATTTACCTTGCAATTTTGCTGTTTGCATGGCGATAGAAGATGAATAATCACCAAAAGATGTATCTTTCGGCACTTCTACTGGAATATTTTCAAGTGGTACTTCTTTAAGTTTTCCTTGTTCAATTGCTGTTTTATATGCTTTTCTAACGATTTCAGCTGCTTGTTTTGCTGCGTTTTCAATAAAATTCATGTTATATTCATTCCTTTCAGATTTAAAAGATTATTTTTCAGTTACCATAAGCTCAAAATGATTTATTCCTGCAAGCTTATGATCAACCTCTATTGTATAGTCTATTATAATTTTTCCACCATTGTCATCAATATTTGTATCAATATTATTGGTATATGTGGAAATTGATAGCAATCCTGCTTCTGTTGGATACATACCTACGTGGCGTTTTTGTGGTATAAAATGCATTTGGGAAACCGAAGCACCAGTACGACTTAAAATCACCTCATCATCGGAAATTTTCAGTGTAGTTCGAGTGCCAAGTAGCCCTGTAAGCTCTGTTTCTTCATAAGTCACAAAATATTTTCCATTTGCTCGATAAAATCTACCTGATGTCACAAGTTCTATTTCATCTTCTTCTAAATCTTCAAATGCTTGTGTGCTTTTAATTGAAATTAGTACATCTTTTTTCAATTGTTTTCTCCTTTATTAATGCTATGGGCAAGTACGCCCTGTATTATATATGTGATTAAATTTAATATTTGCTTATATCTATTTGTGTAACTTCTTTATCAATATTTTGTCCTAAAAAGATGCTTCCATATTGCCCAAATGTTTCAGGGCTATCAGATACATAAAAAGATGTTTGTGGCACACCTGTTGTTTTAAGCATATCTTTTTGTGTAAGTATATTATATAAATCTGTAGCAGCGGCAGCGCCACTATCAATAAGTTGAACTTTTCCATCAAAGAAATCAGAGATAATATCCGAAAGCAATGGATAATGTGTACATCCTAAAATCAAGGTGTCCACTTCTTTTGCTAAAAATTCTTCTAAATATTCACGAACTACAATTTTCGTAACTTCATCATGTTTATTAAATCTGCCATTTTCTACAAGCGGCACAAATAGTGGACAAGCTTTTCCATAAACTTTAGTTGCAGAACAAAATTTATTTATCGCTTTTTCATAAGAAGCACTTTTAATTGTTCCACTCGTGCCGATTACTCCGATTTTACCATTTTTCGTAGTATTTAATGCAGTTTTTGAAGTAGGCTCAACCACACCGATTACAGGCAATGTTTCATTTTGTGTTATAGCTGGCAGTGCCACAGAGCTTACTGTGCCACAGGCTACAACTATCGCTTTAAGGTCATGTGATTTTAAAAATGCCATATCTTGCATAGCATAAGATATTATAGTTTTTTCTGAACGTGTACCATAAGGCACTCTACCAGTATCACCAAAATATACAATATCCTCATAAGGCATAAGTTTTTGAAGTTGTTTTACTGCTGTAAGCCCACCTAATCCCGAATCAAAAACTCCTATTTTCGCATTTTTCACGCTTTATCCTCCGATTTTTGGATAGCTAAATTTATAAGTTCATCAAGCAAATCAGAATACTCAAGTCCTATATGTGCAAATAATTTAGGATACATGCTAATTGATGTAAACCCTGGCAATGTATTGATTTCATTAAAGATGATTTGTTCATCTTTTGTGCAGAAAAAGTCCACACGAGAAAGCCCAGAGCAACCTAGTGCTTTGTATATTTTAATTGCATTATCTGCGACTTGTTCAATCGCTTTTTGGGATATTCTAGCCGGAATATAAAGTTCTGAACTGTTGTCATTGTATTTTGCATCATATGAATAAAATTCTTGTGTCGGTGCAATTTCACCAACTACAGAACATTCAACTTGTTCATTACCACGAACAGCAATTTCCACTTCACGGCCGTCAATGAATTGTTCAACCAAAACTTTGCTGTCATACTTAAAAGCATCAGCTAACGCTTCATCTAACTCTTCTTTGTTTCTAACTTTATGCACACCAACGGAGGAACCGCTTGAACAAGGTTTTACAAACACAGGATAACTACCAAGTGTATTATCTGCATCGTTTATAACTTTTTGTTTATCTTGTTCGTAGCTGTATTTTAATGCTAAATAAAAATCTGCTTGTTTAACATCTGTTAGCTCATTTACAATAATTTTTGTAATGCTTTTATCCATTGAATTTGCAGAAGAAGGAACATCACAGCCAACATAAGGAATATTTGCTATTTCAAAAAGCCCTTGAACTGTTCCATCTTCGCCATTTAATCCATGCAAAACAGGGAAAATGCAATCTATTTTAATATGCTCAGTCAGTTCTCCATTGAAAACTGTAATACCACCGATACTTCTATCTGGATTTATTATGCATCTTCTGTTTTTATCATCATTTTCCCAGTTTCCATTTGGAATTTCATCATAGCTATTTTGTCTATACAAAAGCCATCTTCCATCTTTTGTAATTCCTATAGGGAAAATATTATATTTGTCTTTATCTAAGTTTTTTAGAATCGATGTCGCTGACACTCTAGACACTTCGTGTTCGGTAGACACGCCACCAAACAAAACCACAAGGTTTTTCATATACAACCTACCTTTATTTTAAGATATAATTATAAAGCATTATTCATTATATATCTATTTTAATTATCATTATATTATACGCTAAATCTTATAAAAAATCAATAGGGCGAACATATTCGTTCGCCCTTAGTTGCTATTTTATATTGTTGCTATTTTCATTATTTCTTCATCTAGTATTTTAACTATCTTAATGATTTTAGAAAATTCAGTTTCAATCACAGCTGATATCATTGAATCAACAGTCTTTTCAAGGCTATCCATTTCTATTTTTGCAAAATATGTTTTAAGCATATCAGCATCTTTAAGTAACATCAGCAGTGCTGATGAATTTTTTGTAAAAACATCAAGCATTAATAAATCTGAACGCAAATAATCAAGCACAAATTCTGTAGCAATTCTATTTGGTTTAAATACAATTCCTCTATTTGATAAAGTTGTATCTGGCGCTTCAGCACTTGACATTTTAACAAGTGAATTACCTACACCTTTAAGAAGTTCATTATATTTTTCATCTTTAAAGTGCAACACATATTCTTTTGCTAATTCTGATACACTTATCGGTGATTTTTCACAGAGCACATCATGAAGTGATTTTAAATGCCCATGACTTTTAGAGATTTTTTTATCTGTAACCGTGATAACCGCTTCTTTACTTATTTCAACACATCCATGTATCATTAATTCGACAATACAGCTTGAAACAAAACATGCTGGAGCGTGTTTATTAAATGCAGGAAATTTTCCTTCATCATTTAAAGCACATAATAGATATTCTTGAGATATTGTATAATTTTGCATATATACCTCCATGCAAACTTGAATTTTTATTATAACCTGTGACTATTATATCAATTCATTTACAATTTTTCAACCATAAATCACCAATTTTACTTTACAATTCCACAAGGTTACATTTTGATTACAAACAGTATTAGAATATTTATTTCACAAGATTACTATTATATCTATAGTTTTGCACAATTTCCACAGGGTTATCCACAACGCCTTATTACATTGTGTATAAATTGTAAATTAACATGTTTTTATACTTGCAAGAAGCTTATGGCATTCTGTCAAATTTTCTATATGAAATGGCTTCTGCAACATGATGAACTTTGATAATATCACTTTTATCAAGATCTGCAATGGTCAGCGAAACTCTAAGCACTCTATCATAGCTTCTCGCTGTAAGCCCTAATGATTTAAATGCATTTTCAAGGAATTTTTCTGCATCATCATCTGTTTTACATAATTTTCTCATGAATGCTGGTGTTATAAATGCATTTGCAAGCATATCTGTATCTTTAAACCGTGAAAGTTGTCTTTCTCGAGCTTCAAGTACCCTATCACGTATTGATGCCGAAGTTTCATTATTCGTATTTTTTGAAATTTCTTCATATTTCACAGGTTGAACATCTACACAAAGGTCAATCCTATCTAGTATTGGCCCTGAAATGCGAGAACGATATTTTATAATCATTTCTTTGCTACAAGTACATTTTTCATATCCATACCACCCACATTTACATGGATTCATAGCACAAACCAACATAAATCTGCTAGGATAAGTTATTTTTCCAGCAACACGAGAAATCGTAACTTTTCCGTCTTCAATAGGTTGACGCAGTATTTCTAATGCCGATTTTTGAAATTCTGGAAATTCATCTAAAAATAATACACCATTATGTGAAAGAGAAATTTCTCCAGGGCGTGGCAACTTTCCAGCTCCACTTCCTCCTGCTAAACTTTGCACAGAAACTGTATGATGTGGCGAACGAAATGGTCGCTCGTTGTGCTTCGCTGCTTCATTTCCTAATCCCAAAGCAGAATAAATTCTTATAACTTCTAAATGTTCTTCCGTTGTCATCGGAGGTAAAATCGATGAAATTCTTTTTGCCATCATACTCTTCCCAGAGCCAGGACTGCCAGATAATAATACATTATGGCTACCAGCAGCTGAAATTTCTAAAGCACGTTTTGCATTTTGTTGCCCTGCTACATGACAAAAATCAAGCAAATGTGAAGAATAATCATTGTCGCTTAATACTTTCGGAGGTTCTAGCAGTTTTTTGCCTGTTAAATGCAAAATCATCTCATTCACATGATTTACAGCATAGATTTTCATGTTTTCACTTTTACAAAGCACAGCTTCTGCATAATTTTCAAGTGGCAAATAAAGTTCATCTATCCCACTGTTAGATAGTGCAATCGCCATCGAAAGTGCGCCTTTGATTGGCCGTATATTGCCATCTAATGAAAGTTCGCCAATAAAGGCTTTATGTGTTAAATCAATACTTGGCATAATTTCACTACAAATAAGCCCTGTCAAAATCGGCAAATCATAAACCGAGCCTTCTTTTCTTACATCAGCTGGGGATAAATTAACTGTAATTCTAGCAGATGGAAATGGTAAATTACAGTTTTTTATAGCTGTTCTAACTCTATCTGTAGACTCTTTAACTGCTGCATCAGGCAATCCTACTATATCAAATCGTGGAAGACCTGCTGATTTATCACATTCAACTCGAACTAAATATCCATCTATACCTAAAATTCCTGCAGAATTGATAATATTTACCATATACATCCACTTCTTTCTGTCTTTATTGCCTATATTATAAGCTTTTTCAGTTTGAAATTCAACTATTAATTGATATAAGTCTGATAGATAGTTTTTAGTATTAAAAAAAGCTCAGACTGGTTAAGCAGTCTAAGCTTTCTTTATTTTATGATTTTAAATTAACCAATAACTCTAACAGAAATTACGCTTTCAATAGCTGAAATAGCAGCAATTACATCATCAGATGGGCTAGTTTTCACATCAATGATAGAATAAGATACGTTATCACGAGTACGGTTAACCATACCGTCAGCAGCGATACCTTTTTCTTCTAAAATTGTAGCAGCTTTGCCTAAGATATTTGCACCATTGTTGTTAATAATACAAATTCTGTAGTCAGTTGAGCGAGGCATAGCAACAGCTGGGAAGTTTACAGAGTTTTTAATGTTACCATTTTCTAAGTAATCTGAAACTTGAATAGCTGCCATTCTTGCACAGTTTTCTTCGCTTTCAGGAGTAGATGCCCCTAAGTGAGGAAGTGGAATTACATTTTCAGCTGCAAGTAGTTTTTCATTAGGGAAGTCAGTTACATAACGAGCAACTTTGCCAGAAGCTAATGCTTCAACGATAGCATCATCATTTACAAGCTCTCCACGAGAGAAGTTCATAATTCTAACGCCATCTTTCATAGTAGCAATGCTTTCAGCATTAATCATATCACGAGTATCAGCAGTTGCTGGCACGTGCATTGTGATATAATCACAAGTAGCAAAAATTTCTTTTACATCTTTTGCGTTTTTAGTGCCTTGTCCCATTTTCCAAGCCACATCAACTGAAAGATAAGGGTCATATCCTAATACTTCCATACCAAGACCAGCTGCAGCATTTGCAACCATAACACCAATAGCACCAAGACCGATAACACCTAGTTTTTTGCCTTCAATTTCAGGGCCTACATATGAAGATTTACCAGCTTCTACTTGAGGTGTAATATCATCGCCTTGACCTTTAAGTGTTTTTGCCCAAGCAATACCATCAACGATACGACGAGATGACATTAAAAGAGAACAAATAACAAGTTCTTTAACTGCATTAGCATTTGCACCAGGAGTGTTAAATACAACTACGCCAGCTTCAGCAAGTTTTGCGATAGGCACGTTGTTAACACCAGCACCAGCACGAGCGATGCATTTTAATGTGCTAGGGAACACTGTGTCATGAAGTTTTGCACTTCTTACTAAAGCGCCTTCATATTCTTCGAAACTATCTGAAGTTTCATATACATTTTTATCTAAAAGGCTAAGACCTTTTTCGGAAATTTTATTAAATAATTTAATTCTTTGCATATTCGTTTTCTCCTATGCGTTTTCTTTTTCAAATGCTGCCATAAAGTCAACAAGTTTTTGAACACCAGCTTCTGGCATAGCGTTGTACATAGATGCACGCATACCACCAACAACACGGTGACCTTTAAGGTTTGTCATGCCAGCTTCTTTTGCAGCTTTGATGAATTTAGCATCAAGTTCATCATCACCAGTTCTGAAAGTTACGTTCATAGTAGAACCACTTCCGTCTACAGCTGTACCTTTAAACATTTTAGAAGTTTTTAGGTAATCATATAATATCGCAGCTTTACGCTCGTTGATAACTTGCATTTTTTCAACGCCACCGATTTCGTCACGAATCCACTCTAAAACAAGTTTTAAGATGTAGATACCGTAAGTTGCAGGTGTGTTATACATAGAATCTTTATCAGCCATTAGTTTGTAATCAAGTAGAACTGGGCTGTTTTCTTTGTAGTTACCTAATAGGTCTTCACGAACGATAACAACAGTTACACCAGCAGGTCCCATATTTTTTTGAGCACCAGCATAGATAACACCGTATTTTGATACATCAATAGGTTTTGATAAAATGTTTGATGACATATCAGATACTAGAGGAGTGTTGCCAGTTTCAGGAACATATTTCCATTCAGTACCGTAGATAGTGTTGTTATCACAGATATAGAAATAATCAGCATTATCAGAAATTTTGATTTCATCTTGTGATGGAATACGAGCGTAGTTTTCTTCTTTAGTTGAACAAGCTACATTGATAGTACCGAATTTTTTAGCTTCTTTATAAGCGTTTTCAGAGAAGTTACCAGTTAAAGCATAATCTGCAACGCCATTTTTCATAAGGTTCATTGGAACAGCAGAGAACTGCATAGTTCCGCCACCTTGCATAAATAATACTTTATAGTTATCAGGAATGCTCATTACTTCACGAAGTAATCTTTGAGTTTCAACAATGATTGCATCATATACAGGTGAACGGTGGCTCATTTCCATAACGGACATACCACTGCCCTCATAGTTTAACATTTGTTCTGCCGCTTTTCTTAAAACACTTTCAGGAAGCATAGATGGGCCTGCTGAAAAGTTTACAATTCTTCCGTTTGTCATTTTCAATTTCCAACCTTTCTTTTTTAGATAGCCCTTAATTAGAGCTAAGCATAATCAAACTAATTATATATGTAAAACCTAGATATTACAATAGATTTTTCTTAAATTGTTTCAGAATTATAAGCAAAAATACTATAAATTTTGATGATATAAACACACACTTATAACACACATATCTTTTTAATTATAGTTTCAGCTAAATTACGCAAAAATGCAAAAAAAATATATGAAACCAGACAACACTTTTGCATCGTCACTTCATATATTTTAAAGCGATATTAAGTTTGTTAGTTAATTGTTAATTTTTTTTAAATTCTTTTGTCAACCAACATCTACGATTTTAACAATTGTATACAATTTTTGCAATTAGCATTTTATACATATTATTGTCTTTTTTTTAACATTTTTTATACCTTTTGCACACACTTGCACATTTTGATATTTAACTTGCAAAAATCGACGTTTTTCTGTGGTTTTCTATATATTTTTGCAAGAGCATTGTCTTTACATTGCATTTCTTTCTTTTTCCTATGTGTACAATCAACTAAAGTTGTATTTTCCATTCTCTTACATATTAAATAATAAATAATTTTTTTATAACTTTCAAATAATTTCTTTACAATTCAAAATCATTATGTTACAATATATCGGTAATTATGTTACCTATAGCTCAGTTTCGGCATTAACGGCTTTAATATAAAAAGCAGTTCACCCGACCTTTACTAGGCTATAAGGAACAAAAAAATCTATGAGGTGAACAAAATGATTAGAAAAGACCAAAAAAACACTGTTATCGAAAACAACAGAACTCACGGAACTGATACAGGTTCTCCAGAAGTTCAAGTTGCAATTTTAACAGAACGCATCAACCAACTTACAGAACACTTAAAAGTACATCACAAAGATAACCACTCTCGTCGTGGACTTTTAAAAATGGTTGGTAAAAGAAGAAAACTTCTTAACTACCTAACAGCTAAAGATGTAGAGCGTTACCGTGCTCTTATCGCTAAACTAGGTATCAGAAAGTAATCAAAGATATTAGACTTATCTAATTCGGGTGTGACGTGATTTTTTAATTTATGTCACACCCGTTAAATCTTTAACCCCACAAAATACACTGTATATGTATATTTTGTGGTTTTCTAGCACAAAATATAGTTTAATTGCCAAAAGGCAATTAATTATATGATGAAATTTTGAATTAAAATTATGTGGACATGTCCTTTTTAGCAGTTGAAAGACAGGCTTAATTTTTTAAAGCTGTGTTTCAAGTGCTAAACGATATGTCCCTCAAAACCAAATTATGGAGGACAAAAATATGGTAAATCATGTACAATTCCCAAATCACAAAATATTTGAAACTACTCTTTGCGGAAGAACATTAACAGTTGAAACTGGCAAACTTGCAGGGCTTGCAAATGGCTCTTGTCTAGTTAAATACGGTGACACAGTGGTACTAGTTACTGCGACAGCGTCAGCACGTCCACGTGATGGAATTGACTTTTTCCCTTTATCAGTTGACGTGGAAGAGCGTCTTTATGCTGTAGGTCGTATCCCTGGAAGCTTTATGCGTCGTGAAGGTAGACCTTCTGAAGCTGCTATTCTAGCTTCTCGTTGTATCGACCGTCCTATGCGTCCACTTTTCCCAAAAGATATGAGAAATGATGTTGCTATTGTTTGTACAATCATGGGAAATGATGGAGATAATGCCCCTGATATCGTATCAATGATTGGTGCATCTATCGCTGTTGCAATTTCTGACATTCCTTTTGACCACACAGTTGGTTCACTGGCTGTAGGTTTAGTTGATGGAAAACCTGTACTAAACCCTACTCGTGCACAACGTGATGCTAGTGATATGGATGTTACAGTTGCAGCTACAGAGCATAAAATCGTTATGATTGAAGCTGGCGCTAACGAAGTTCCTGAAGATGTTATGTTTGATGCTTTAATGGTTGCTCACGAAGAAATTAAAAAACTTTGTGCATTTATTAAAGATATTCAAAGCCAAATCGGTAAACCTAAATTTTCTTATGAAGAACATACTATTGATGAAGATATTTGGAACACTGTTTATGATTTCTGTGCAGAAAAAATGGAACATGTTCTTGATACTGATGATAAAACTATCCGTGATGAACGTGAAGGCACATTATTAAATGAATTCTATGCTCATGTTGGTGAAGAATGGCTTGAGGGCAAAGGCGGAGAGCTTTCTGAATGTTTTGACAAACTTAAAAAGAAAATCGTAAGACGTTGGCTGACAGAAGGCAAACGTGTTGACGGACGTGGAATGGAAGAAGTTCGTCCTTTAGGTGCTGAAGTTGGTGTCCTTCCTCGTGCACATGGTTCAGGTTTATTTACTCGTGGACAAACTCAAGTATTATCTATTGCGACACTTGGAACTATGCGTGATGCTCAAGAACTTGATACTATCTTTGATGATACTGAAAAACGTTACTTACATCATTATAACTTCCCATCTTACTCAGTTGGTGAAACTCGTCCATCAAGAGGCCCTGGTCGTCGTGAAATCGGACACGGTGCACTTGCAGAACGTTCATTAATCCCTGTACTTCCATCTGTTGAAGAATTCCCTTATGCTATTCGTGTAGTATCAGAAGTTGTTTCTTCAAACGGTTCTACGTCACAAGGTTCTGTTTGTGGATCTACGCTTGCACTTATGGATGCTGGTGTTCCACTTAAAGCACCTGTTGCTGGTATTTCTTGTGGTTTAATCACTGATGGTGGTGCTGAAACTACATTTACAGATATTCAAGGTGTAGAAGATTTCTATGGCGATATGGACTTTAAAGTTGCTGGTTCTAAAAAAGGTATCACTTCAATTCAAGTTGATATTAAAGTTGATGGTTTAAGCCCAGAAGTTATTCGTGAAGCATTTAGAAAGTGTCGTGATGCACGTTACATGATTTTAGATGAAATCATGCTAAAAGCTATCGAGACTCCACGTGATGATGTATCTGCTTGGGCTCCAAAAATGTTACAATTCTCAATTAATCCTGATAAAATCCGTGAAGTTATCGGCAAAGGTGGCGCTGTTATTCAAAAAATCACAGCAGAAACTAATACTAAAATCGACATCACTGATGATGGCAACATCTGTATCGCAGCTGTTATGTCTGCTGATGCTGAAAAAGCTCGTAAAATGGTAATGGCGATTGCAAAAGACCCAGAAGCTGGCGAAGTTTACTATGGTAAAGTTGTTCGTATACTTCCAAACGTTGGCGCATTTGTTGAACTTATGCCTGGCAAAGATGGTATGGTTCATATTTCTAAACTTGAAAACCGTAGAGTTGAAAAAGTTGAAGATGTACTTGCTGTTGGCGATATGACTTATGTAAAAGTTCTTCTTATCGACGATAAAGGCAGAGTTAACCTAACTCGAAAAGATGTAACTGAAGAAGATAAAGCAAAAGCAATTTCTGCTGAATAATTAACATTTAAGGTTTGATGAAATTTCATCAAACCTTTTTTTATGTAAAACTTAATAATTTAATTTAATACTTAAAATGGATTTCTCTTTTTTCGTCACCATTTTGTTACAGTTTTGTTACTGAAATTTTATTGAAAATTTGTAATTGATATGGTAAAATTTAATAGTATTAATTTGAAAGGAAGGTTTAATCATGCGAAAATTAATAATTTCAGCAATACTTCTAACTTCATTTACTATGCACACTTTTGCTTTACAATATTTTGGCGACCCTGTTTATTTACATGATAATTTAGATTCAGCCAATGAAATATCATATATGTCTGAATACAGTTTTTTAGCTCGTAATGAAACCGAATGTACTTCTGTACACGCTACTACAGTTTATGAAGAATCAATTGCAATTTCAAATGATGCATTTTTATTGTCAACTGATGACCCACTTACATATATTCAAGTTTTATCCGATGGGACAGAAACTGTTATTAAAACATCTTATCAAATTATAGGACTTACTAGGGATGGATATTTTGTAATAATTGAAGATTTGCCATATACATTAGAAGATGGCAAACAAATTATGTTGCGAAAATATGGTTTGAAAAATGACCAGTATAATGTCATTTTACAGCCTGCATTAGATTATAATCCTATTTACGAATTAACTTTCGACGAATATGGTATAGCATGGGTTCATTATGGTGCACCATTTACATCAGACACAACTTATTTAACAGATGAAAATGGAATATCACATGTGTCCCCTTTGCAAAGTACCGAACCCCTCGAATTAGATATTTCTACAACTACACTATTGAAATCTGATGGCACTTTATTAGATGGATATTATAAAATAAATGGAATGCATTCATCTAGCATGTCTGAAAATCGTTATATTTTGAATAAAAATGATAAATATTATATAATTGATAGTGATTTTAATGAAATTGTATCAGCTAAAGACCTTATCGAGAGTGTAGATATAGGTAAATTTAGAGTTGACGGCAGTGTAACTGACCATAACGGAAATATTATTGAAAATTTTCCAAGTGAACAATATAAAAATACTATAAGCGATTGGTCAATCCCCTATTTAACTTCTGCTAATGATACTTATTTTTTGTTGGATTCTATGACATTAAATTATGCAACTACTCCAATAACACGTAGTGAATTTTGTTTTTATGTTGTGCGTGTGCTTAAAGCTGCAAATGTTCCTATTCCAAACGTAAGTAATTATTCACCGTTTTCTGATACTTTAGATGAGAATATTCGCATTGCTCATAGTTTAGGGATAATTGATGGTATTGGAAATGGTAAATTTAATCCTTATGGAGATTTGACTCGTGAACAGGCAGCGAAAATTTTAGTAGAATTGTGTAATTTAATCGGTATTGATACTACAGAAGCATTATCTATTGACCACTTTGAAGATTATTCCCATTTTTCTTCTTGGTCGAAGGACTTTATTCTTCAAATTGCTTCAATCCAAGCACCAGATGGTAGAAGTATCATGGGTGGAACGTCTGCAAATACATTTACTCCACAAGGCACATATACAAAAGAACAAGCCATTACGTCTTTGGTTCGTATAATGTCACTTTTAGATATTAAATATCAACCACTTCAAGATGTGACGAATTAAATATCTAGGGTGTGACGATTTTCGCCACACCCTTTTTGATTTTTAGCATATTTTCCATTGCAAACCATCATTTTAAATCAATAATTTTCGAAAGACAAAATTAACAGAGAATATTTTATATAGCAAAAATGGACTGTCACAAATGATTTTATCATTCAAGACAGTCCATTAATTTTATTTTTAGTTTAAAAAGTCTTTTAGTTTTTTAGAGCGACTAGGGTGACGCAATTTTCTAAGAGCTTTAGCTTCAATTTGTCGAATACGCTCACGAGTTACATTGAACTCTTTCCCAACCTCTTCAAGTGTGCGAGTTCTGCCATCTTCAACACCAAAACGAAGTTTAAGAACTTTTTCTTCACGTGGTGTAAGTGTGCCAAGCACTTCTACAAGTTGCTCTTTAAGTAGCATAAATGATGCAGCTTCAGCAGGCTCTGGTGCATCATCATCAGGGATAAAATCACCTAAATGGCTATCTTCTTCTTCACCGATAGGTGTTTCAAGCGATACAGGTTCTTGTGCAATTTTTAATATATCACGAACACGATCAACAGGAATATTCATTTCTTCTGCGATTTCTTCTGGTTGTGGGTCATGTCCTAGCTCTTGAAGCAGTTGACGAGATACACGGATAACTTTGTTTATAGTTTCAACCATATGAACAGGAATTCGGATTGTACGAGCTTGGTCTGCAATCGCACGAGTAATCGCTTGTCTAATCCACCAAGTAGCATAAGTGGAGAATTTATAACCTTTAGTATGGTCAAATTTTTCTACAGCTTTAATAAGTCCTAAATTTCCCTCTTGAATTAAATCTAAAAATAACATACCACGACCAACATAACGCTTAGCAATACTTACAACTAGACGAAGATTTGCTTCAGCAAGACGTTTTTTAGCATAATCATCACCTTCACCCATTCGGCGAGCAAGTTCAATTTCATCTTCAGGTGATAAAAGGTCAACTTTACCAATTTCTTTTAGATACATACGAACAGGGTCATCAATCGCAAAACCTTCTGCCATAGTTGCTGGATCTTCGATTTCTTCTTGTGGTATTTCATCTATTGCAGCAATATCAAAAACTTGTTCTTCGCCATCATCAGTAACATTTGCAATAAATTCTTCACCCTCAAGTTCTACACCCATATTTTCAAGTGTATCATAAATTTTATCTAAATGTTCCGTTTCTAAGTGGATTTCGCCTAAAATATCTGCCATTTCTTTGTAAGTTATCTTACCTTTTTTACGCCCTAATTCAATTATATCCTTTATAGCTTGTTTTTGTGCCTCAATATTCTTACTCATTTATCTATTTCCTCCATATCCCTTTTTTTCTCTATTCATTTGTGCGATTTTTTCTAAATCACCTTTGTTATCTATGTTAAAACGCAAAATTGTGTCAATATAATCTTGTGCCGCTTTTTGTCTTGAATTTTCTGGAACAGGTCTTGATAATATCTTAACTAACATGTTCATTTGTTCCATAGTTAATATTTCCTCAAACGCCATAACGTTTATTACATTTCCATTTTGGAATATTTGACAAGCACATTCATATATTTTAGCCAAAAACGGCGAAGAAAACTCACTTTTTTGAAGTTTTTTCATGATTTCTTCAGTTAATAAGTTATCTGCAAAGATTAACGCAATTATACCTTCTTCTGCACGTGCAGACCGAACATTTTCATATTTTAATTCATTACTATTCGGCTGAACATTTCGCACAGGTGATAAGTTTTGCCTTTTTTCTTTAGCGTTTTGACTTTTAATTTTGCGCACAAATGCTTTTTTAACTTCTATATTCATAGCTTCGATACTAATATCTGCAAGTTTTGCTGCTCTTGCTGAATAAACTTCACGTGATACAGCGCTATCAAGCTTTGAAATAATATTTGCACATTGTTTTAAAAATTCAACTTTTTCATCAGCATTTTCAAGATTAAACTTTTCTTTTGCTGATAAAAGTTTAAAATCCATATGATTTTGACCTGCTGTAATTAAATTTTCAAATGCAGCCACGCCATATTCTTTAATAAATTCATCAGGATCTTTTGCCCCTGGAATTTTAATTACTCGAACTTCCATCTCAGTTTTACTAAGAATATCTATTGCTCTAGTTGTTGCTTTTTGTCCTGCTTCATCAGCATCATAACAGATAATAATTTTGCTTTTATGGCGTGATAAAAGTTTTGCTTGTTCTTCTGTCAATGCTGTTCCAAGCGAAGCTACTGCATTATCAAATCCGACACTATGTAGTGCTATTACATCCATATAACCTTCAACTAATAATAAATAATCAAATTTTGTCTTTCTCGCTCGATTAAGAGCAAAAAGGTTACGTCCTTTTGAAAAAAGTGGTGTTTCTGGTGAATTTAAATATTTCGGCATACTATCATCAAGTACACGCCCACCAAAGGCGACAACATTTCCTCTAACATCAATTATCGGAAACATTACCCTGCCACGAAATCTATCATAATATCCCCCATTTTTACCTTTAGAAGTAAATCCAGCATCAAATATTTCATCTTTATAAAACCCAAGCGATACAAGATGATTTATAAGCTTGTCCCAACTATCTTCAGCATAGCCTAAACCAAAATTATCCATAGTGCGTTTGTGTAAGCCACGATTTTTAAAATAATTTAAACCTCTTGCACCATTTTCTGTATATAAATTATTATAAAAATGCCTAGCTGCCGCTTTATTTATTTCAAGCAATCGTTCACGTTTTTTCTTAAATCCTTTATCAGCATTGTCTTCTGGCACTTGCATATTATACATATTTGCAAGGAAATAAATTGCATCAATGTAAGTTAAACCTTCCACTCGCATGATAAAAGTTATTGCTCCACCACCAGCAGCACAGCCAAAACAATGAAAAATCTGTTTATCTGGTGCTACAGAAAATGATGGAGTTTTTTCATTGTGAAAAGGGCATAAACCAAAGTAGTTGCCACCTTTTTTCGTTAGTTTCACATATCGTGATACAATTTCTGTTATATCACATCTCGCTGTCAGTTCTTCTATGAAACTTTGTGGTAACGCCATGGTTTTCTCCCCTTTTTTTTCAAATAATTTTATAAAATCGTGAAGTTTTTAGGTATAAACTCCATTTCATAACGTGCGACAGCATAGCGATCGGTCATACTTGCTATGAAATCACAAACTACTTGCTCTCTGCTATCAAACTCTAAATGTTTTTTGTGATTTTCAGGCAATTTATCAATGTTTTTGTAAAAATATTCATACATTGTACAAATAATACCGACAGCTTTGCCTTCTTCACTCTTTGCAATTGGATTAGTATACACATTATCAAACATATATTGACGCAGTTCTAACATCGCATTATTATATTCATCTGCTAATGTAATTCCGTCATCTGTTCCGTGCTCTATAATTTTTCTAACCATAGTATCAATTCTGCTTCCATGGTCATTCCCTAATGTATCTGATAAATGTTTAGGGATATCAAAGCGAGTAATAATTCCTGCACGAATTGCGTCATCAATATCATGATTTATATACGCAATCCTATCTGCATAATGAACAATAACTCCCTCTAGTGTATCTGATATTTTATTTCCTGTATGACAAGCAATTCCATCAATTACTTCAGCTGTTAAATTTAGTCCTATCCCATCATTTTCAAGCACTTCAACCACACGTTTACTATGCATATTATGACGAAATCCAATTGAACATACACTCTGCAATGCTCGCTCACCAGCATGACCAAAAGGTGTATGCCCTAAATCATGACCAAGCGCAACAGCTTCTGCTAAATCTTCATTTAATAAAAGAGAACGTGCAATAGTCCTTGCGATTTGAGCAACTTCTAATGTATGTGTTAGCCTTGTGCGATAATGGTCACCCTCTGGAGATATAAAAACTTGTGTTTTATGCTTAAGTCTTCTGAAAGATTTGCTATGCAAAATTCTGTCTCTATCACGCTGAAATTCCGTTCGATAATCACAAGGTTTAATCGATTTTTCTCTGCCTTTTGTGTTTTTAGATAGCATTGCATGTGCACAAAGTAGTGATTGTTCTCGTTCCTCTAACATTTTACGTATCATACAAGCACCTCTTAATATAATTTCATTAAATCTCTGGCAAGATAGCTGGCATTTTGATATAACGTACAACCGCAAGTGATTGCCCTTACGATATGTGCATATCTGCATACAGGTTAACTGCCTTGAAATGCTAAAGAAGAAAATTCAATTTAAAAGAATTAATTCCCCATATAATATATATACAACAAAATTTTCTCTTTTCCTCCTTTTTGTTCAAAAAAATTATTTTATTTTTCGTGCCATATATTTACTTTCAATAATTTCAGGGTAAACCGTCCCTGATGACAGCTCCATCAATGCATCTTTAAGTGCATCTTCATCGCCCTCACGAATTATTGCAGTTATCGTAATATCTGCTCCATATTCAATATCTTCAATAGTGCAATCATATTTTGGCAAAATATTCTGCACAGCTCCTTGTAAGTTATACGGAAGTGATATCATAAGCACAGAAAAGCTATCCATCTGCGCTATTCCAGCTGAATCTAATGCAATTTTTGCACCTTTTGCATATGCCCGAACAAGTCCACCAGCACCTAATAAAATCCCACCAAAATATCTAGTTACCACACAACAAACATCAGTAACACCTTCTCGACGCAGCACTTCTAAAATTGGCATTCCTGCTGTGCCTTGTGGTTCTCCATCGTCTGAATATCGCATTATATTACCTTCTTTTATAATATAAGCATAGGTATTATGCGTGGCATCTCTATGTTTGACACGCATTTGTGCAATTTTTTCTTTTGCTTCATCTTCCGTTTGCACATTCCAAATATAACCAATAAATTCAGATTTTCGCTCTACAAATACATCTTCACCATAAGAAAATGGTACAAGATATGGTTGATTCATATGCTTATTCCTCCGAAGATATAATATATTCTTTTAATCTGCCATATACTTTTTCATCGCAAATAACAAGCAGTTCTGTTCCTGTTTCTGAATAATCAGTTGATAAAACGCTTGTATCTCTATGAATTTGTTCTAGCATATGTCCATCAGAAAACGGAATACAGATTTTAATTTTATGTTTACCACGATTAAGTGCACGTTCAATGGCTGTAAGCAGTCCGTCTAAATTCTTTTTATATTTAGCTGATATTGCTATGTTTTCTCCAAACATATAAAGCCCCTGTTCATCACATTTATCAGCTTTGTTAAGCACTAAAATTTGAGGAATGTGAGATGCACCTAATTCTTCAATTACAGAATTTACTGTTTTAATATGCGTGCTACATTCAGGATCTGATGCATCTGTTACATGAAGTAAAATATCTGCTGAAGTTAATTCTTCAAGTGTTGCTTTAAATGCTTCCACTAAATGGTGAGGCAATTTTTGAATAAATCCTACTGTATCTGACAGAAAAATTTCTTGTGTATCAGAAATTCTGAATTTTCTCGTAGTTGTATCAAGTGTGTCAAACAATCTATCATTTGCAGAAATTCCAGCACCTGTGAGTGTATTTAATAGCGTAGATTTGCCGGCATTAGTATATCCAACAATAGAAATCAATGGAATTTGAGATTTTTCACGTTGTTTCCTTTGCACAGCACGTACTTTTTTAACTTCAGCAAGTTCACGACGCAATCTATCAATTCTTGCTCTAATATGTCGTCTGTCGCTTTCAAGTTTACTTTCCCCAGGTCCACGAGTACCAATTCCACCACCAAGTCTTGACATACTTTTGCCCAAACCTTGTAATCTTGGCAAAATATATTCATATTGTGCAAGTTCTACTTGAAGTTTTCCTTCATTTGTTTTTGCACGTCCAGCAAAAATATCTAAAATTAGCGTACTTCTATCAAGCACACTAACTCCAATGATTTCTTCTAAATTTCGCATTTGAGATGGGGAAATTTGATTATCAAAGATAACTAAGTCAGCATTATTTACTTCAGCAAAATCACGAATTTCCAGTGCTTTCCCCTCTCCAATAAATGTTTTAGGGTCTGGCGCAGGTCTATTTTGCAATATCATGCCAACGCATTCACCACCAGCTGTTTCAAGCAACGCTTCAAGTTCATCAAGTGTTGATTTAGTTGCATTTTTTTCATCTGGCAAATTATTTGCACATAATCCAACAAGCACAGCACGTTCAATTTTATTATCTAAATTTGTATCATTCATAAATATGGCCTCCCTTTTTGACAAAAAGTTTGAATTAAACAAAAAAAGACTGAATTTAGCATTTACACACAAAATTGATTTTACACAATTTCATTTGCCTGTAAATACAAAACAGCCCATTAATGTTAAAAGGGCATGACAAAAAGTCATACCCTTACATTCTTACTTATCAAGATTAAAACGTTTCTTGAATCGGTCAACACGTCCACCTGTATCTACAAGTTTTTGTTTACCTGTAAAGAATGGGTGACATTTTGAGCAGATTTCAACACGGATATTCTCACGTGTAGATCCTGTTTCAACAACAGAGCCACAAGCACATTTGATTGTAGTTTGTTGATAATTTGGATGGATACCTTCTCTCATTACTGTTACACCCCTTTCATAGTTATAGCATTCTTGCTATATATTCTATCACAAGTTAATATTAATTGCAAGAAAAATTTTAAAATTACAAATTTATTTAATTGCTGCTAAAAGTGCGTCAACTTTATCAGTTTTTTCCCATGAAACATCTAAATCTTCACGACCTACATGTCCATAAGCTGCAAGTTGTCTATAAATCGGACGTCTTAAATCAAGATTTTTAATAATTGCAGCAGGGCGAAGGTCAAACACTTCGTTTACAGCGTCAGCAATTTTGCTATCATCATATTTCCCTGTTCCAAAAGTATCTACCATTACAGACATAGGTTTAGCTACACCGATTGCATATGCAAGCTGAATTTCACATTTTTTTGCAAGTCCTGCTTTTACAATATTTTTTGCAACATAACGACAAGCGTAAGCCGCTGAACGGTCAACCTTTGTTGGGTCTTTCCCTGAGAAAGCACCACCGCCATGACGAGAATATCCACCATAAGTGTCCACAATTATTTTTCTACCTGTAAGCCCTGAATCCCCTTGAGGACCACCAATAACAAATCTGCCAGTTGGGTTTACAAAGAATTTTGTATCAGCATCTAATAAGTTTTTAGGAACGATAGGTGAAATTACAAATTCGATAATATCTTTTCTGATTTCTTCTAAAGTTACATCTTCACCGTGTTGAGTAGATACTACAACAGCATCAACACGAACTGGATTTCTATCTTTATCATATTCAACAGTAACTTGTGTTTTACCATCTGGGCGAAGATATGAAAGTGTGCCATTTTTACGCACTTCTGTTAAACGTTTTGCAAGTTTATGAGCAAGTGAAATAGGAAGTGGCATAAGTTCTTCTGTTTCGTCACAAGCAAAACCAAACATCATACCTTGGTCTCCTGCGCCTGTATCAAGCCCATCATTCATATTTCCTTCACGGCTTTCAAGTGCTTTATCAACACCCATAGCTATGTCTGAAGATTGCTCATCGATAGATGTTACAACACCACAAGTTTGACAATCAAACCCGTATTTCGCACGATCATATCCGATTTCTTTAACTACTGAACGAGCGATTTTTGGTATATCCACATAACAATTTGTGGAGATTTCTCCCATTACAGAAATTAAACCTGTAGTTACAGTTGTTTCACACGCAACACGTGCTGTTGGATCTTGTGCTAAAATTGCATCTAACACACCATCAGAAATTTGATCACAGATTTTATCTGGATGCCCTTCAGTAACTGATTCTGATGTAAATAAAAATTTTGCCATAATTAATTTTCCTTTCTTTAATCGCAAAATAAGTTAATAAAAACAAAAAAACCTCCACGAACGGAAGTTTGAATTAAACCTCATCTCCCGTAAGAAACGTCGGATTTAGCACCTTGCTATGCAGGTTGCTGGGTTTCACAGGGCCGTTCCCTCCACCACTCTTGATAAGGACGATATTTATTTGTTACATTATTATTATATAGCTTAAAAATCAAATGTCAAGAGATAATTTATTTTTTTTAGATTTTATGGTCTCATCGTGTAAAATAATGTAAATTAAACCCTCATAAGTAACAGCTTATGAGGGTTTTGTGTGTCTTTCAGATACTTTTCTTGTGTTTAGTATCACATTATAATTATAACTTAATTTTTTGAATTTTATTCATGGAATAAATACATGTTTTTGCCAAGTTTTTTCGCAATATATAGCTTTGCATCTGCAAGAGCCAACACAAGCTCAAACTCTGTACCAAATTCTGGCACCAAAACAACACCAGCACTTACGCCAACATCATCAAGTTTTACATCACGAATCGAAATTTTACGAATATTATCAAAAATTCTATCAAGTATACTAGCTGCATTTTCTTTGTCTTCGATATTACTTAATAACAAGAGAAATTCATCTCCACCCATTCTTCCGATAATATCACCTTGTCTAAGTGATGTTTTAATAGCACTTACAAATTCTTGTAAATATAAATCCCCTGTTTGATGCCCATAAGTGTCGTTAATTTGCTTAAAATTATCAACATCTATTGCTACAAGGGCATGAATTTGTTCTTTATCTTCTGCTTTGCTAATAATATCAGCAATTTTTTCTGTTGCAGTTGCTCGGCTATATGTCATAGTAAGTGAATCTGTTTCGATGCTTGTCTGCAAGCTATTAGTTAAATAATAGCTTGTTTCAAGTGCTTGAATTAAATCTTTTTGATTGTTTTTAGAAATAATTTGAGTTATTATAAAATATCCTAAATATATAACTAATAAACATATTGCAAACACTAATGTAGCATCATTAATTTCATTTACCATCTCAACTGTAATTTCATTAAGCACAATACTTACAATGCACCAATCCGTATATGGCACTGCCACCATAACAGCAGAACGATTTTCACCATTAATTTTATATTTTAAAAGTTCTGAACCACCATTTTCCATACTTTCTTTGATATGTTCAGTGGTTAGATCATTTTGCATATCGAATGTTCCGATAAAGTCATACATATCTCCACCTTGGAATAAGTTATCTGAATTACCACTTAATACAAGTGGCGTACCATCAACTTCGCATAAATGGAAGAATGCTTCTCCTCCAAAGCTTTTTAGGTCTAATTCTTCATCGAATGTATCCAGATTATATGCGCCTAATAAGTCTGCAATTTTTTGTCCATTTTCATCAAAGATAGGCGTAGATACAAAGAAGTATCCCACTTCAAGTTCTTCATTATAAAGAGGATCTGAAATTATAGTTTCACCGTTTTTATAACCATCTATAGCTTCTTTCAAATCAATTTTGACTTCTATTCCATCAATGTCTATAGCAGTTTCTCCATCGAAGCTTAAATAGATTTTGTCAAAGGTGCTGCTTTTTTCAAGTTTAAATAAATTTTCTTTAAGCATACTCGGTTCAAGTGAATTTAATGTCAATGCATCTTTTAAAAGAAGCAATACTTCTGAGGCATTTTCCATTTTGATTGAAATTGTATTTGATAGGCTTGTTGCATGTTCTATCAAAAATGCATCATTCATATCTTCGACATTCTTTGTGTTATAATTGCTAAATAAAACTATAGAAACAACAGCAATTATCGATGCTATAACCCCGCCCAGTTGCAAAAATTTTGTATGTTTTTTAAGCTTTTGGTTGTATTTGAGAAAATCATGAGTATTATTATTTGTTTCTGAATTTTCTTTCTTTCGTTGAATATTTTCTTTAGATATAATATTCAATTCTTCAAGTGACATAGGCTTTGAAAAGAAATATCCTTGCGAAAATCTTACACCACTTTGAACTATTTGTTTTTGTACAGACGCTGTTTCAACACATTCAGCGATTAATTCTACTTCCATTTTACGGCTTAAATAAAATATACTCTCTAATATTCCATTATAGCTTGCATCTGTTCCTAAAAGTTCTGTAAGCGAACCGTTGATTTTTATATAGTCAACATCAAGGTTACCGATTTCTATAAAATTTGAATATCCTGCACCAAAATCATCAATAGCAACTTCAATTCCATATTTTTTAACTTTATGGATAAATGTACGAAGTTCGACATAATCATCAATTCGCTCTGTTTCTACCAGTTCAAAAATTAAATTATCCGTCCTTTGCATACTATTTAATTTATCAAACAAAGCTGTTTGGAATTTTTCTGATAAAATATCTAGCATAGAAATATTAAGTGTAATTTTTTCTTCTCGGTGTTCAAAAATATCAAGTACCTTTAAAACCATCAATAGGTTCAGTTCTAAATACAAATTATATTTCTTGGAAACTTCCATAAATTCACTTGGAAATAATATTCTTCCATCTAGCGCCACAAGTCGCATTAATGCTTCATAACAATAAAAGCAGTTATTTCTATTGTCATAAATACCTTGGAAATACGGAATAATTCTATCTTGTTTAATTATTTCTGAAAGCTCTGCAACTATTTTAAATTCTTTTGTTAAGCTATTTGTGTCTTTAACATCAACATCATAAGCACTAAATACCTCATCATTATTGTCACAATTACGTATTAAATCTTCTACATTTACACCAGTTGACGTAATTACAAATTTAGTTTTCACCGCCATATTCTGATCGCAATTTTCAAAAATCTGTCTTGTAATTGTTATAAATTCAGCTTCGCTTACTTCATTTTTCACCGTAAAGAATAGAATTCTTGAGTTGTATGCATATAAATCAAAGCTATCTTGTTCAAAACTATTATCGATTAATGTTTTAACATAGCTAAAATTTGAGTTTTCAAAATTATATTTTAAGTCATTAGTTTTATTTTCAGAATCATCAAAGTATATCAAACAAATTTTGCGTTTATAATTATATATTTGAGATGCTAAAAATTCCATCATATTTTTAAGATATGTTTGCCCCGTTGTTGGGAATATACGAATTGTTGTATCATTTTCTTGTTTTTTTACTTTTTGAAAAAACTGAATATTCGTATCACATAATTCACGCACCAATAAACTATAAGGATTTGTTTCATTTAATATTATTGATTTTGCATTATCAAACACTTGTAAATCAATATCGATATATTCTTCCCTATCACCCATTGAAAACAAAGAACAAGCGCCATGAAAATATTGTACTTGTCCATTACGTGTTCCAATTTCTCCACCTAAAAAAGCACCACATACATCCGTTTTATTAAATATCGTAAGCTCCCAAGCTGAAAAATTCAGCCCACTATCTCGTCTAAATACACAAGAATACATTCCTGCAATTTTAGCCGGAGTGTGCGTAAGCTCATGACATATTGGCAACCATTCTTCAACGCTTTTTGCAGGGCTTGCATACCCCATGCTGAATTTTTGTCCTGCATGTAAATGTGAAGCATATAATTTTATTGTGTCATCAGTTTTATCATATCTAAAAAATCTTCCTGCATTGGTTTCTGCGTCAATCACCATTGGGAATTTCAAAACCAAATTATTGAATTTTTCTTCAAAGTTTTCATTTTTATCAACACCTAAAAATGATGTTATCCATTCTTTGGCATCGGTATGTTCGATTTCTAAAATTGATTCCTTGTCGCTTTTAGTAATTTCGTAAACACCTTCAACTGCACCATTTCCTACAATTACATTGGTGTATGGCAACAAATATCCTTCGCTGACAAGTGCTAATAATATTCCTTGATTATATACACCTTTTTCATCAAAAACAAACGAACTCATACTGCCGTCAGCACCAAATTTGCATGAAACACCACCGACAAATTTAGTGCTATTATTATTATTCGATATATCTTCTACCATTTGGTGAATATATGTATAAAAACTGCCTACAAAGATAAATGCAATAGATGCATTAAATTCATTAGTTGTTTCTGTTATTTCCTTTGCAATATCAGCAGAGCGACCATTTAATGAAATAAGTTTAGTTTGAACTTGTGAATATTCAAATTCGATAATTGAAATATGTGTACCCACTTCATGGATTTTTGCATTAAATATAATACTATCTACCAAACAGCCTATAATGGCACTATTTGGCAATAAATTCTTTATATCTGAAGCAATCTTCACTGCTTCATCTTGTGACAAATTTGTTGTATGAATTCGGACAAGAAATGTCGCAGATAAATTATCTATTTGTGTCGTTATCTCGTTATTTAAAGTTTTTTCATCTTGATATAAAAAATTTGTAGCTTTCATTAATACGTTCATCTCCTACACATGCACAAATCATATACATTATATGTAAACTGGCAATGCTAATATATTACCATTTTCTAATGGTATTTACAAGGAAATTTGCTATTCTTACGAAAAAGTCAACTTGGAATATAGATACTATGCTAACAATTGATAATATGTGCGTTTTTTCGAGATAAATAGAGCTTTTATTTTAAGCTTCCGCCAGCACCCCAATTGGCATATTCTGAAAAATTAAGGAAGATATCTGTTTTTTGAATTTCTGCTAAATCTTCTAAATGTTGGCTTATTTTTTCTGTGATTTCTTTTTTATTTTCCATAGCCACTTCACCATAAGCACTTATTTGAACAAAAGCACACGCATCATGTTTTTTGTCACCGAAATACATGTGCATTTTATCTGCAAAAATCACCATTGTAGCTTTTGCACGCTTTCCTGGAATTTTACAAATTTCTTCTGTAATTGCCACTCTGATTTTTTCCATTTGATCTAGTGTTAATTCTTTTGATGTTGTTACATTAATTACTGGCATTTCAGTCACCTCATATTAAAATTTAATTTTGTTGTATTTCACTTCGTTCAACAGTTAGCTGAACGAGATTACCTGTATTAATTATTCTTATATGGTTTTGTTTATAATTCCAGCTTGTCCCTTCAAGAGGTGTAAGCTCTGTTCCTGTAATTTCACGTTCTTCAAAGAAATTTGTTATATCTGTCATAAGAAAGCTTGCAGCCATATCTTGTGCTGTTATAATTATCTTAATTATATTTGTTCCATCGTGTTCAAATATTATAGAAACAGGTATATCTTGCTTAGATGTGTTTTCGTCATTTGCATCTGGTATATCATAAATTGTCATATTGTAAATTATGCCAATTTCTTCAATACTTCCACTAAAGTTTGTTGCAATGGTTTTATATTCATCACCCAATACATTTATTATACTAAATTTTTCTGAACCAATCAAGCCAAAAATATCTTCACAGTTAATTTCTTCCAAATCAAGCCTAGATGCTGTATCAATGCTATCTAAACTATCTCTAGTATTTAAGTTTTGTTCACAAGCTGTTAACAATAACAGCATAAATATCAAAAATATTGATTTTATAAACATTTTTTTCAAGCTATATCACTCTCCTCTTTTTTAAAGGTTTGTAAACTTTCGTCATTTTCTCTTTTCTAAACAACTTTTTATGTTATTATAGTAATATGCAAATTATAATATAAAATAAAACTTTGCACAAGATAGTTTTTGTAAAGTTTTAATTTACTGTTATTTTTTATATTAGCGTTTTCACGAAAGAGATGAAGTCTTATGAATATAAAACATACCCAAAATATTTTTAAAAGCTCAAATGGTGTGAATAATATTGCATATTATATATTAAGGCCAGATGAAGAAAAAGTGCGTGGCATAGTGCAAATTTCACATGGTATGTGTGAATATTTTTCAAGATACACAGATTTTGCCCGTTTTCTATGTGCAAATGGTTTTATTGTCTGTGGGCATGACCATTTAGGACATGGTGCTACTGCAAATGCTTCCAAAGACTTTGGATATTTTTGTCGTAAAGATGGAGATATTTGTCTTGTCGAAGATATGTATAATCTAACAAAAATTATGCGTGAACGCTTTGGCGAAGAACTTCCATATTTTCTGTTAGGTCATAGCATGGGTTCTATTATCACTCGTGTTTATCTTACAAAATATGGCAATAATATAACAGGTGCATTATTAACTGGCACTTTCGGAGGAAGCACTTTTTATCCTATGCTTCTTCAATTAATCACTACAAATATTCGTGCCAAAGGTTCGTCTTACAGAAGTGAATTTATTAACAATTTAGTGTTCACAAGTTTTAATAAAGCTTTTAAAACTTATCAATCTACACTTGATTGGCTGACTCGTGATAAGGATATTATTTCACTTTATGAAAAAGATGAAAAATGTAATTTCATATTCACCTTGTCTGGTTTCCATGATTTAATAAATTTGATAATCAATGCAAATACGAAAAAGACGTTTTGCGAAACTCCGAAAGATTTGCCGATTTTCTTTTTATCCGGCGATCTTGACCCGATGGGAAATTTCGGAAAAGCTGTTAAAAATGTATTTGATGCTTATCAAAAATCTGGCAACAAAAATGTTACATTTAAACTTTATCGTGATTGTCGCCACGAAGTGTTAAATGAATTATGTAGATATGAAGCTTATAATGATATTTTAGGCTTTATTGATGCCTTTAGCTAAATTTTAATAACACCCACTAATATATTTAGGGAACGGAAAATCCGTTCCCTTTTTAACAAAATCACTTTAATTAAACGCAAGTTTATTTTTATAAAATATGTTAAATTATTCTATATTTCATTTAACTTTTGTTGTATACTGATAAAAATAATTTAAAAGGAGTATGACGCTATGAGAAACACACCAACTTTTAAAAATAGCCTTCTACTTATCACCTATGTAGGTTTTATTACACTTATTGTAATGAATTTTTCGCAAATACTAACAGGATTTGGAAACGCATTTGCTATTATTGCTCCAATTTTTTATGGGCTAGGTATCGCTTTTGTATTGAATTTATTAATGACTAAAATTGAAATTAACTTATTTAAAAAAGCTTTTCGTAACATTTCCCCTAAACTCCAACGAAATCTATCTATACTACTGACGTATATTTTATTTTTCACAGCCATAATTATCATTTTTTCACTTGTTCTTCCAGAACTTGGACAAAGTATTGGGATTTTAATTGATAGCGTGCCAGGATATCTTGAAGAACTTGAAGACAGTCTTACTGATTTAATTATAAAGTTTAATCTGCAAGATATAATCCCTCAAACCTTCGCACAAATTCCTTGGGCAGAAATCGGAAACCGTTTTACATCATTTATTTCTGATGCAATGAATAATATTTTATCTTCTACTGCTGTGGTTACAGGTGCTGTAGTTTCTGCTTTTATGGGTTTTATTATTTCAATTTATATGCTTGCAAATAAAGAAAATTTTGCTGTTGAAATCAAAAAAATCTTAGTTGCTTATGTTCCTTCTAAAATTTCTGATATGCTTATTAACTTTGTGCAATTATGCAACAACATTTTTAGAAAGTTCATCGCAGGGCAAATTACAGAAGCTGTTCTTTTAGGTATTTTATGCTTCATTGGTATGACACTTCTTTCACTTCCTTATGCGCCTTTAATTAGTACAATCATTGGAATTACAAACATTATTCCGTATTTCGGACCACTATTAGGTACAATTCCAAGCGTTTTCTTAATCTTAATGATTGACCCTGTTAAAGCACTTATATTTATTATCTTCATACTTGCACTTCAACAAATCGATTCAAACTTAATTTATCCACGTGTTGTTGGCGATTCAATGGAGCTTCCTGGCATTTGGGTAATCGTTGCAATCATGATTGGCGGTGGCTCATTTGGTATCGTAGGTATGCTATTTGCTGTACCAGTGTTTGCAATTATTTACACAATCATTAAGGCTCAAATCAATAAGAAATACGAACAAAAAATTAATATTTCATCACAAAACACAGGAGAAAAGCCATGATAAATTTTATCAAAGGACAAACTCATACAGGGAAAAGTTCTTATGTTTTTGATACAATGAAAAATAACGGGGCAGTGAGTAAGCAATTACTCATTGTCCCCGAACTTTATTCCCACGCATATGAACGTAAATTATGTATGCAAAATGCTGATGTACCTTATGAAAATTTAGAAGTTACCTCCTTTACTCACATTGCGAATATGGTTTTTTCTGAAGTTGGTGGTTTATCTGACACTTATTTAAGCGATGGCGGTCGCACATTAATCATGCGTAGAGCATTGATTTCATGTAATTCAACACTTAAAATGTATCAAGGTGCATTTAATAAAATTGATATGATTGATGCACTTTGTAATGTAGTTGATGAACTTTTATGTTATAACACTGACCCTTCAGAACTTTTAAGCTCTGCAAGCCTTGCCGAAGGAACTTTTGCTGATAAAATCCATGATATAGCAATTATCTATGGTGCATACCAAGCTTTAACCGATGGTGAGCTTCGTGATGTAAGACAAAAAACGGTGTCTTTAGCTGAAAAAATTAATAGTTGTACAATTTTTAATAATGCTGATGTCTATTTCGATGGATTTTCAGGATTTACACCAATAGAGTATGAAGTTATCCGAAGCATTATAAACAAAGCTAATTCTGTTACTTTTACTTTGACATTAGATAATAATTTACCTGAACTTTTGCCAAATGTGCAAAAAACTTATGAAAAATTACTTAAAATAGTTGGTAATAAACCTTATGCTGTAATTGACCTTAATGAAAATTTAGTTAAAACTCCACTTTATAACTTAGCTCAAATAGTCATGGGGAATAATTCTGAAGTTTGCACAGATACGCTTCCATGTGATATTTATTTCGCAAGTGATATTTATGATGAATGTTATAAAGCTTGTGCTAAAATCATAGAACTTACAGCTAAAAATGGTGCAAAGTATCATGACATTGTCGTAACTGCTCGTGATTTTGGGCAATATCGTGAAGTGTTTGCTATGATTTGTCATAAATATAATATTCCTATTTATATCAGTGAAAAAACTGATATAACATCAAAACCTATAATCAACATGATTTTATCTGCACTTTCAGCTGTAACTAAAAGTTATAGTTATGATGATATGTTCTCTTGTCTTAAAACTGGACTTTGGAATATATCTGATGAAGATATTTATTCTCTGGAAAATTATGTGCTTACTTGGAATATAAAAGGTCGAAAATGGTTTGTTCCATTTACTTTCCATCCTAACGGATATGGAAAACCTTTTGACGAACAATCTGATGAACTTTTAGCTAAACTTGAATCCATCAGAATTAGTATAACTGATGCGTTTTCTCTCCTTGATAATTCACTTAAAAATGCTGACACAGCAGAAACTATGTGTCGTGCTTTATATGAATTTTTATGTTTTATCGGCACACCAGAAAAAATTATCGAAGTATCAGAATATTATGAGAATACAAATCAACTTGTATTATCTGAAGAATACAATTCTCTTTGGGATATTTTTATAACTGCTTTAGAAGAAATTTGTAAAATTCACGGCAATGCTACTGTTGATAAAAGTGTATTTATTGATATTCTAAAGCTTGTATTATCCAAATATGACATTGGCACAATTCCTGTTTCTATGGATAGAGTAAATGTCGGAAATGTTAATCGTGTTTGTCATCATGCTGTTCCTCATTTGATTATTTTGGGTGTGAACGATGGCAAATTTCCTCTTGCGAATATTAATGATGGATTGCTTACAGATGATGACCGAGAACTTTTAGTAGGGCTTGGAATTGAGCTTGCTGAATTTGGTCAAGATTTGTTTATTGCTGAAAATGGGTATATTTATGATGCTTTTTGCTGTCCTTCGCAAAGTATTTATTTGAGTTTATCACTAAATGACGGAAAAAGCATTCTTAAACAATCTGTTATAATAGATGCAATAATTACACATTGTACTAATATTAATATACAAAACTTTGAGCAAAATACAGAAAAACATGCTTTATCTAGCAAGAAAACTGCGTTAGAACTAGCTATGACAGGCTGTCAAAACATTTACTCTGATGCACAAAAAAGTGCTTATGAACATTTTAAAAACAGTGACCAATTTAAAAATCTTTATGCCAAAGCCAATTACAAACGTGGTGTAATTTCTGATGTAAATGTAATTCGTGGACTATACGGCGATAAACCTAGGCTTACAGCAACACGTGTTGATAAATTTTATTCGTGTCGCTTTGCATTTTTCATGGAATATGGATTAGGTGCAAAAGAGCGTACTCGTGGAGAGTTTTCAGCCCCTGAAGCAGGGACTTTTATTCATTATGTGCTTGAAAACATTGTAAAGCTCTATCAAGATTCTGACGATAAAGAGTCATTTTCTGGAACTGTATTAACTGATGAATGCAAACGAATTACCGATGCATATATCGCTGAAATTTTAGGTGGTTTTGAAGATAAGAGTGCACGATTTGTATTTTTAATCGAACGACTTGCAAGCATTGTTTGTCAAATAGCTGAGAATGTTATTTTAGAACTTAAAAGCTCACTTTTCCAGCCTGTAGATTTCGAACTTACTTTTGGCATGGGTCGAAAATTACCACAAATCGAAGTGCCGATTGACCAAAATTTTACAATGGAACTTGTCGGTAAAGTTGATAGAATTGATGGGTATATCAGTGATGATATCTTATATTTAAAGGTGGTTGACTATAAAAGTGGTTCGAAATCCTTTGATTTATCGGACATTTGGCATGGTTTATCTGCTCAATTATTAATTTATTTATTTGCAGCTGGACAAAGTGGTACAAATTACTTCAAGCATAAACTAGGCGAAAATATACGAAGCGTTATACCTGCTGGCGTGTTGTATGTGCCAACTCGTGAAATTATGCTTAATATCTCACGCAATACTTCAGACAGCGAAATTAAAAAAACTCGTGATAAAAACCTGAAACGAAGTGGAATAATTCTTAAAAACATGGAAATTATTGATGCAATGGAGCAAGACATTGATGGTGATGCTAGATTTTTGCCTGTTAAATTAAATCGTGATGGAGCACTTGCTGCTACTTCATCAGTATGCACGACAATCCAAATGGGTATTTTATCAAAACATATAAATGATGTACTTTATAGCATGGGTTGTGAGCTTTGTGCTGGCAATGTTTCTGCTAATCCTTATGTTAAAAAACAAGTTGATAGTTGCGAATATTGTAAATATATGCCAGCATGTCAATACGACCCCAGTAATGGCGACTTGGAAAAGCGTTATCTTTTTTCTATGAAGCCTGAAAAATTTTGGAATAAGATGGGAGGCGAGTTAATTGGCGACGAATTGGACTGATGAACAATTATCTGCAATTGATAATAGAGGTGGAACGCTGCTGATTTCTGCGGCGGCTGGCTCTGGAAAGACAGCTGTTTTAGTCGAACGTGTAATTCGAAGAATTATTGATGAAAATGTTGATATTAGCAAATTTTTAATTGTAACTTTTACAGAAGCTGCTGCAAGCGAAATGCGTACCAAAATAATTCGTGCGATTTCAGAAAAATTATCTCATAATCCTAAAAATTCAGCATTATCTCGTCAACTTCGACTTGTATATCATGCGAAAATCACTACAGTTCATGCTTTTTGCATGGGGCTAATCCGAAGCGAAGCACATAACCTTAATTTGCGTCAAGATTTTAGAATAGGAGATACTTCGGAATGTTCTGCACTTTTAGATGATGCTTTAAATGATGTGCTTGAAGATTGTTTTTCTACTCGCAAAAGTGGTGATGACTTTGATATTTTAGCTGAAAATTCAGTTTCTGGACGTGATGACAGAGGGCTTTATAACCTTATTATGGATATTTATCAGAAGGTTCAAAGTTCCCCTTTCCCAAAACTTACACTTGATTCTATGTTATATGATTATCAAAATTTTACTGATATTAATTGTTCAAAATGGACAGATATAATTAAAACTGCTACACTTGGTAAGCTGAAATATGCTAAAATTTCTCTTATATCTTCGCTTGAAGATATGGAGAATAATGCCCCAGAAGTCTATGAAAAATATTCTCCTGCTTATCATGACGATATAAAAACTCTTGACGATTTAATGGATAAACTTGTAAATTCTTCTTGGGATGATTTCGTTTTAGCATTGCAAAATATTAAACATAAGACACTAGGTTCTGTACGTGGTTATGACGATAAATCTTATTTAGATAAAATCAAAGCATCGAGAGATGACTATAAAAAAGTCCTTAAAAAGTTATCTGAAGATGTTTTTTCACTTACAGAAGATGAAATTGCATCTGATATTGCTCATATGTTGCCTTTTATTCGTGGCTGTGTTCAAGTAACACAAAGGTTAATTGACCATTTCGCTACATTAAAACGTGCAAAAAATTTGCTGGACTTCGGCGATTTAGAGCATTTTGCAGTTCAGCTTGTTACACAAATTCAACCTGATGGAACAATTGTGAAAAGTGATTTTGCAAAATCATTGAATTTCGAAGAAATCATGGTTGATGAATATCAAGATACTAATGATGTCCAAGATATGTTGTTTACAGCTTTATCCAATGATGAAAAAAATATTTTTATGGTTGGTGATGTAAAACAGAGTATTTATCGTTTTAGACTTGCAAATCCTAAAATTTTTCTGTCAAAATATTTAAAATATGCCAAAGCTGATATGGCAACAGCTGGTGAACCACGTAAAATCACACTGTCAAAAAATTTCCGTTCACGTAAACAGGTGCTTTCGGCTGTGAATTTTATTTTTAAGGCTTTGATGTCTGAAGAATTTGGCGGTGTAAATTACACTGATGAAGAATTTTTATATTTAGGATCAAGTGCAAAAGATGAGGAAAATTCACGATATAATACTGAGCTATGTTTGATTGATATGTCAAACACCGAAGAAGTTGATGAAGATAGTGAAACTCCCGAAAAAATTCGAGTTGAAGCTCACTTTACAGCCTTAAAAATTGCAAATATGATTAAAAGTGGATTTTTAGTTACTGATAAATCTACAGGAGAGCTTAGGGCTTGCACCGCTTCAGATTTTGCAATTTTATTGCGTTCTGTCACATCAAAGCAGATGTATTTTAGAGAAGCCTTATCTGCACAAGGGATTTCTTCTGTTGTGTCTGAAGATGATGATTTGTTGTCATTTCCTGAAATTTCGGTCATGGTAGCTTTTTTATCTGTAATTGACAATCCACGACAAGATATACCACTTATTTCAATAATGCGTTCGCCAATTTATGCATTTACAGAACAAGAACTTGCTAAACTTCGCATAAATTCACCTGAAACAGATATTTATGATGCAGTTTTAATTGCTCGTAACTTAGGTGATGAAAAATGCAAAGATTTGCTTGAAGATTTAGAGTTTTTCCGAAAACTTGCCTTAAATCTCCCTGTTCACACATTGATTTATCAAATTTATGATGTAAAACAAGTGCTTGCACTCTATGGTGCAACTCCGAATGGTGCAGAGCGTATTGCACGACTTGAGCAATTTTTTGAACATGCTAGAAATTTTGAAAACAGTGCTTATAAGGGTATTTTCCGATATGTCGGTGCTTTACGCAGACTTGTCGCTCGTGGGGATACAATTTCTGTCACACGTAACACGAGTTTGGGCGGAGTTAAAATCATGAGTATTCATAAATCAAAAGGGCTTGAATTCCCTATTGTGTTAGTTTGTGATTTAGCGAAACAATTTAATATGGGCGAGATGAAATCTCCAGCACTTATTGATAGTGTACTTGGCATTGCTCCAAAATGTCGAAATAATGAAAAGCAAATTGAATATTCTTCACTCCCTCGTTTTGCTGTGGCTGAGAGCCTTAAAAAACAAGCATTAGAAGAAGAACTTCGTGTACTTTATGTAGCTTTAACACGTCCACAAGATAAGCTTATCATGATTGGAAGTTATAAAAATTTGCAAAATCGCATGAAGAAATTAGCAATGCGAGCAGATAGTGATTATTTGGACCCATATTTTTTACAAACGATTAATAGTTATGCTGATTTAACCTGTATTTGTGCTTTAAAGCATGTTTCTTGTGGCAAATTAAGAGAATATGCCGAAGTAAATCCTTCATACTTCCCTATTGATGATAGTATTTTTGAAATTGAAATTGTAAATCAAAATGATGTTCAAATTGCTGAACAACAAGGTGTATCCATTCAAAATCAAACATTTACTGCTCAAAAACTTGATTTTTATGAATATCCACGTGGTGAAATGTGTGATATTCCATCAAAAATCACTGCCACTGAACTTAATAAAATGTTTAAGCCTGTACACCAATCACTTGATAATGAAAATCAGCCACATAAAAAAACTGCTAGAGTTCCCCTTTTTGCTGAAGAAAAGCCAATTACAGCAGCAGAAAAAGGAATTGCACATCATTTATTTATGCAAGTATGTAATTTTGATAGTATAAAAACCGATGATGATGTTAAAATCCAAACAGAAAACATGAAAAATCGTGGTTTATTGACTAAAAAACAAGCAGATGCAATAGATAGTCACAAAATTTTAGGATTTTTTCATTCACCTTTATATGCTAGGCTTAAAAAAAGTCCCAAGGTACAGCGTGAATTTAGATTTTCAATTTTAAAAGATGCGAATGAATACTTTGATGTCATAAGTGATAATGAACAAATTCTTGTTCAAGGTGTTATTGACTGTATGTTTCTTGAAGATGAAAAATGGGTAGTAATTGACTTCAAGACCGATTTTGTTACCTTTGCTACTATGCATGATAAAGCATTAGAATATGCAAAGCAACTTGAAGTTTACCGTGATGCTGTAAATCAAGTTTATAAGACACCCGTTAGCGAAACTGCGATTTATTTTTTCTCCACAGCAAGTGAAATCGTGCTTTAATTTTAAATATAAGGGACTGTGATATTCGCATCACAGCCCCTTTTTATTATTTATGATATTTTCCACCAGCTAAAATATTGAATGCTCTGTATACTTGTTCTAGCAACATCACTCGTGCTAGATGGTGTGGAAATGTCATTTTTGACATAGAGAGTTTAAATCCAGCAAGTTTTTTTACATCATCAGACAGTCCATTAGACCCGCCGATAATAAAGCAAATTTTTGATGTTCCATCAACAGATAATGCACCAATTTTTTTTGCAAGTTCATCGCTAGAAATTATATTCCCTTCAATGCACATTGGAATAACAAAGGCATCTTTTTGAATTTTTGCAATTACTTTAGATGCTTCTTCGCTCATTGCTTTAGCTATCAATATCTGCGATGGATTTTCAGGCAATTTAACTTCATCAACTTCAACAAGATCGAGTTTTATATAAGCTTTCAGCCGTTTTTCATATTCTCGCACTGCTTCAAGCAAAAATTTTTCTTTGCATTTGCCAACAGAAATTATAGTTATATTAAGCATATTTTACATTCTCCTCAACGAGTTCAATAACATTAAAACTTTCTTTAACTGGTGCTACATGCAGATTTTTCCCATAAACAAAATTTGCACCAGCAAGATCTAAAAAGTGTTCAACAGCAGTTACAGCTTTATGAGGTGTATTGTTATTTTCGCTTAAATGAGCTAAAACAATTATTTCCGTCCCATGATTTGCAAGATAAGATGCAAATAATCCACATTGTTCATTTGATAAATGTCCCATAGTGCCCAAAATTCTCTGTTTTAACTGATATGGATACGGACCATTTTTAAGCATTTGTTCATCATAATTGCTCTCTAAAATAGCGAGATTACAGCCTTTAAATGCTTTGCTTATGCTATCAGGTACAAAGCCTAAATCTGTCATAAATCCTATTTTATATGTTGCACTTTTAATCAAAAAAGCCATACTTTGAGTTCCATCGTGTGGGGTTGAATACGGTGTTACTAAAAAATCATCGATATTAATATTATCTTCTGCGTGAAATTCTGTGATTTTGCCACGTGTATCATCAAATTTTTGATAAAGTTCACTAGCAGTGCCAAAACTTGCATAGACTTTTGTAATATTTTTCTTTAAAAATGTAGATAATCCTTTAATATGGTCACTATGTTCATGAGTGATTAATAATGCATCAATATCTGATGGCATAAGACCTAAAGCATCTAACGCTTTTGTCAATGCCCTGTAAGAAATACCAATATCAATTAAAATATTAGTACCATTATATGAAATTATCGAACAATTTCCTTTAGAACCACTGGCAAGAGAACAATAAAAATTAAATTTTTTCATGATAACAACCTTTTTATAGATATGCAAAAGAGAGGTATACGTAATTTTTTATCAAATACCCCTCAATTATTGATTTATTTAGTTACACATACGTATGTGTAATCGTTATTTAAGTTAAGCTTGTTTTAAATGTGAATTAGGCTCTGGAATTTCAAGTCTGCAAATATCAGCGCCAAGTGCCAAGAATTTTTCAACGATATTTTCATATCCACGTTCGATATTTGTGATTTGCTCAATGTGTGTAGTGCCTTGAGCTGCAAGCCCAGCAATAACCATAGCTGCACCAGCACGAAGGTCATAAGCACGCACAGGAGCTCCTGTAAGTTCTTTAACGCCTTCAACAATAGCTACTTTGCCATCAACTGTGATGTTAGCACCCATTTTGTTAAGCTCATCAGCATAACGATATCTATTGTCCCAAACTCCTTCTGTGATAATGCTTGTACCATTTGCAAGGCACAGTGCCGTTGTCATTTGAGGTTGCATATCAGTTGGGAAACCTGGATATGGAAGTGTTTTAACATTTGTTTTTTGAAGTTCTCCAGTGCGAGTTACAAGCACGGCGTCATCATATTCACAAACTTCAACACCCATTTCAAGCAATTTAGCTGTAATACATTCTAAATGCTTTGGAATTACATTTTTAATTAGCACTTGCCCGCCAGTAGCTGCTACTGCCGTCATATAAGTTCCTGCTTCAATTTGGTCTGGAATTATTGTATAAGTGCCACCTTTCATGGATTTTACACCACGAATTTTGATAACATCAGTACCAGCGCCCTTAACATTTGCACCCATTGCATTTAAAAAGTTTGCAAGGTCAACAATATGTGGTTCTTTTGCTGCGTTTTCAATAACAGTATTTCCTTCAGCTAAAACAGCAGCAAGCATAATGTTAATTGTAGCACCAACAGACACAACATCCATATAGATATGGCTTCCTATAAGTCCATTTTCAGCATCTGCATGAATAAATCCATTTTTAACGCTAATAGTAGCACCTAGTGCTTCAAAGCCTTTAACATGTTGGTCTATCGGGCGAACACCGCCGAAGTTACAGCCTCCAGGCATCGCAACTTGTGCATGTTTATGTTTTCCAAGAAGTACACCGATTAGGTAATAAGAAGATCGAATTCTTCTCATAAGTTCATAAGCATTATCAGATTTTCCAATGCTTGTGCTATCGATTTCTACAGTTGTGCTATTTATTAACTTTACTTTCGCTCCAAGTTCACGAAGAATTTGAAGTTGAAGAGTAACATCTATAATTTTTGGTATATTTTCTATTCTACAAGGACCATCTGCTAGCAATGCTGCTGGGATAATAGCTACAGCTGCATTTTTCGCTCCACTTATGATAACCTCTCCATTTAGAGGTTTTCCGCCATTAATGACATATTTAGTCAAGTCAACCTTCTCCTTATGTTCAAATTTGATTATTTTTAAGGCTATACAATAAAGATAATCTTGCATTTATATTTATTTAAGAAATTAGCATTTTAATAGTAGATATTTTGCCTATGTTTGTAATAACAAACTGCATAATCCACCAAATATATATTAGAGATTATGAAAATATTCTCGTAATCATAATTATATCAATAATATGCTGAAAAATCAAATAAATTTTCTAATTTTTTTCACAAAATATTAACTAAAAATTCATCAAATCGCTAAAAAATTAACACTAATTTGCATAAACCATTTGACCTAATGCATTCAAGTGAAACACTCCGATATCTGTCACATATTTAAATGTAGGAATAATTTGTGTCTTCTCTGTGTTGTTGCTAATTAATGAATATCCAAATTCAAAATCCAAAATCTGTGAAATTTCAGGCAAACTATCTGCTCCGTTTAGAAAAATATCATAAATATTATTTGGGTTGGTGTTTCTAGTGTCATAAATTTCATCAGCATCTAAAAACCATTTTCCCGAAATACTACAATCTCCCTTTGTATTTAGTATAACCTCAATATTTGAATTAAAAACTTCGTATCCATTGTTATTTCTTGTAATGTTTGCAATATATAAGTCGCCTTGCTGTAAAATGGTATAAGAATATTGGCTATTCAAAAGCCCCATATCAACCATAAGTTTTACAACGATACTTTCTGCTTGTTGTATAGTATTTGGCACAGTTTCTGCAAATGGATAAGTTATATCAAGTGTCCCATCTGTTAAAAAAACTGCTTGGAAGTTTTCATTTTCATAACGCACATCACCAGTTCCATTATTTGTTTCAAAATTATCTCCTATCAAAAGCTGTGCAATCTTTGCTTCTTCGCTATGTCGTCTTGTAACTTCATAAGTATTTATATCAAATGAAATATCAAAATCAATATCTGTCGCAAGAGTTATTCCTCTTTCATCAAAAATCGTGATTAAATTTTGGTATAATTCATTTTTGGAGCTAATTTCTGTTATATAGCGTGCTGCTACATTTTGAAAAAGAATAACATTAACAATTACAAGCAAAATTATCATTATATTCTTCAATTTTCCTGTATTCATTATTAATCCCCCCTAAATGTTTTGGGATAACGAACATTAAAGCTTGGAATATATCCACCGTCATTATGATTTTCATAAGAAATTGTCAATAAACCTTGTGCATTTTGTGTTGCAAGTGCTGCAACTTGTCTTTCATCCATTAAATTAATGCTATACATATTGCTATATTTTTTAACTGAAATTTGTGCATAAATCAATTTGTCATTTGAAAATTCAAAAACAGCAAAATTTTGATTTGTATTATTTACAGAAATTCCATTAATGCTATTCGAAAATACAATATATTCAGTATTCCCATCTTGTGCTATTTCATAATTAATAAAATTAACTTGTTCATTTTCATTAAATCCATGAATTACTGTAAGTAAAATATCTTTTGCTAGTGCGATTTTTTGTTCCAAACTTGTCGCTACACCATCGCCTTTGCTCGCACTAATCGCACCTTTTTCTGCACTGGCACTAAAGATAATATTCCCAGCGTTATCTGCACTTAATGTGCTAAAATTTTCACCGAATACAATCGTGCTATTATCATCAGTTGTATAACTTTTAGCTGTGTAAACACTATAATTAAAAGCTTCAAGAATATTTTGCAAGTTCTCTCCACCACTTGCAAAAGCTGGTGTTTCTTCTATAATTGCGGGATAAGTAATTAAGTTATTATAAATTAATGTTTCTGCACAAAAAACTTTGCTAAGTTCTGTATCTGTAACAGCAAAGCTATATCCATTTGGTGCTAATGATTTAATAAAATCATCAAAGCTATCTGAAAGATTGATATTTGTTTTATAAAGATTAAATGTGTTCGCATCACGCACAATAAGTTCTTGTCCCACAGTTGTATTTACTATTGTCAGCGTAATCGGTGCAATATCTGTTTCATCTATCTGCACATCTAACCATGATGCTATTAACGTCAATGGTATAATTCCATCATATTCCATAAAAATCAATGGATTGTATAATTTTTCCATGTATTCTTGTGGTGAAATTTGGACAAAAGTTGTTGAAGTTTCCAATGCCTCTTCTAAGTAAATTTGACAATTTTCATAAAGTGATGTTGTGTCATTATAGCTTATAGCATAAAGTTCAAAAGGCGTTTGACCCACTGCAATTTTCACAGGGTATGCACTTTCATTAAAATTATCATTAATTGAACTTTGTTGGTTTATACTTCCTGAAAATAGTTGCGTAATAACATTCCCCAGTGTTTTTGAATTTACTTCATTTAGATTAATTCCATAAGTAAGTGATTGGAATATTAGCAATAGAAGCAACAAAAACAGGAAAATCAACACTATATTTTTAAAATAATTTGTTATTTTCTTTTTTCGTATTCTCATTTTACACGCTCCATCACATGTCATCGTTATAAATTGGCAATGTAACTGTTACAACAGTGCCTTCATCTACACGACTTTCAATTGCAATGTTACCACTATGAATTTCAATTATTTCACGAGCGATAGCAAGCCCTAAACCTGTTCCACCTTTTTCACGACTGCGTGCTTTATCAACTCGATAAAAACGTTCAAACAAACGTGGAATATCCTCTCTTGGAATTCCTAATCCATTGTCACGAACTTTAATATAAATGTAATTTTCATTTCTAAATCCAGCAAAAATTGATATTTCTCCACCATCTGGTGTGTATTTAATTGCATTTGACACAATGTTTACAAAAACTTGTTCAAGCCTTTCTCTATCTCCATAAATATCTGGAATATTTGCTAGCATATCAAGTTTAAACTTATGCCCTTGTTTTTCTGCTGCAAGTTTTGATGCTATAAACACAGATTCAAGTAATTTTTTTATGGAAAATTTAGAAAAATTCATGTCCATTCTTCCATAATCTAATTTTGACAATGTCAGCAAATCTTTTACAATTCTTGTCATACGATCTGCTTCGTTTAAGATTACTCCGAGAAATTTTGCTTTCATTTCTGGTGGCAAATCATCGCCTGAATCACTAATAGTTTCTGTGTAACTCTTTATGTTTGTAAGTGGTGTTCGAAGTTCATGTGATACATTTGCAACAAATTCACGCTGTGCATTTTCAAGCTCTTTTTGTTCTGTAACGTCATGAATAACTGACATTATGCCATTATCACCTTCAACTGTACCAAAAGGTGCAAAAAACACATCATATGTTCTATTTTCACGAACAATTTGACTATGGAGATAATTTCGATTTTTAATTTCTTGTTCATCAGTTACAGAAATATCTTTAAAAATCTGTGAGAAAGTTGGCTTATCTGTAAAACTTACGCCAAGCATTTTTTCAGCTGCTATATTCATATGAATTACTTTTCCATTATCCATAAATGCAGCTACACCATCAGTCATATGCAAAAACAGGGTGTTTAACTTGTTTCTTTCACTTTGTGCCTCATTAATTGTCTTTTTCAGCACAGATGCCATTTCATTAAATGTTTGCGTAAGTAATCCTATTTCATCTGTGGATTGAACTTCAACTTTATATCCATATTCTCCTTGTGCTACACGTCTTGCACCACGAGTTAAATTTTCTATAGGATTTGTCATAGTTTTTGACAATAAAAAACTAAGCAACACAGCTACAATAAGACCAAATATTATCGCTTGAATTGTTGTTGAAAAAAGCATTGCTGTAAGGTCTGATAATTCTTGTTTTGTATCTTTGATATAAACAATAAACTGTTCTTGAATTCCATCAATTGGAATTGCAATATCCATATAATCATCCATAGAGCTACTTCTATCCCCTACTTGCCCAGCCATTGCCGCTATAACATTCGGAGTTTTTTCAAGCTCACGTCCTAATGCTTCATTTGTTCCTATTATAAAATCACCAGAGGATTTTTCTAATATATAAAAGTTTCTATAGCTATCAATCCCAAGAGAGCTTGAGTGGACGGAAATTATATCATAAATTTTATCTGCAGCTTGTTCACTATATGCATTCTTTTCAATATCTGCGATTACTTCTGTAGAAAACACAGTGCTTACTTGTTGTCTAAAATCATCTATATAAAATGATGTTATATTATTTACAAGAAATGTTCCAACAACAGCCATAACAGAAACTATAAGAAGCACTAAAATAAGAGCTAACTTCATATGCAGACTGCGAAAATATGATGTTGTTTTAATCTTTTTACTCAATTTTATCTCTCCCCCTTATTTTAAAATTTCCCCTCTTTTATCAGAGATAAAAAAGTCAAATAAACAAAAATCTAATTCGCCTTTTTTGTAAAATAATATCCTTGCCCACGTTTAGTTATAATATATTCAGGGCGAGCTGGGTCTTCTTCAATTTTTTCACGCAGACGACGAATTGCAACGTCTACAGCTCTTAAATCACCATAAAATTCATATCCCCACACTTTTTCCATAAGTTCCTCACGAGAAAAGATACGCTCTGCTTGTGTTGATAAAAATTTAATTAAATCAAATTCACGCACTGTAAGTTCGATTGCTATGCCATTTTTTATAATTTCACCTCGGTCATTATCTATTGATAATCCACCGTTTACAATATCGAAATTACTTTTTTCTGTTGTTACCTGTGGCACACGACGCATATTAGCACGAATTCTTGCCATTAATTCTTTCATTGAAAAGGGTTTTGTAATATAATCATCTGCCCCAAGCTCTAAACCTAACACTTTATCATTTTCTTCTTCTCGAGCTGTCAGCATGATAATCGGAACATTGCTTTTTTCTCTCACACCTTTACAAATTTCAAAACCATTCATTGATGGCAGCATAACATCAAGTAAAATAAGGTCATTATCGCCTTTTAATGCTTTTTCTAAACCTTCAGCACCGTCATTAGCTTGTTCAACTTTATATCCTTCACGTTCTAAATTAAATACTAAAATATCAGCAATAGCTGTTTCATCTTCAATAACTAATATTTTTCTATCTTCCATGGATTTACCTCCAAATTTATTTATTCATCAAAAGTTTTGCTCTATATAAAGCACAAATAGTTTTTGCATCACGAATTTTATCATCTAATATCATTTGTTCTACTTCAGCAATTGGTATTTTTACAACTTCAACAAATTCATCATCATCAGGGCAAGCTATGCTTTGAGTGAGTTCAGTTGCTAAAAACAGATGTAATACTTCATTTAAAAATCCTGGTGATGGATAAATTCTGCCCAAATTCACAAATTTATCTGCTAACAGCCCAGTTTCTTCTAATAGTTCACGTCTTCCACATTGTTCTATGCTTTCAGGGCCTTTATCAATTTTTCCAGCTGGGATTTCAAGTGTAATATCATCATATGGATAACGATATTGACGCACTAAAATTATATTTCCATCTTTATCAATTGGCACAACAGCTACGCCGCCAACATGATCACAAACTTCACGAGTTGATGTATTTCCATTTGGTAGCTCAACTTTGTCTACACGCACTTTAATTATTCTGCCTTCAAATTTATACTCACTATTTATAGTTTTTTCCTTTAAATCCATTTATTATTACCTCCGATAAATATTTTATATTGTTTTTATTATTATATAATTTTCCAATATATATTATATTACTTTTTCACATTAAAGTATATAGCAAACTTTTAAAATATTTGTGAAAACAAAAAAATCGCAGCCTAATTATTAGGCTACGATTATTATTTGATTTTAAGCTTATTCGTCAGCTAAAGCTTTTGCAGCTTCTGTATAAATTTCAATTTTTTTATCAGCAGCTTCTTTAGTGTCACCTTTTGCAAGAATATAAACTTTCATTTTAGGTTCTGTGCCTGATGGGCGAACAATAATATGTGTTCCATCTTCAACTTCAAATGTAAGTACATTAGAGCCTGAAATTTCTGTATGAGTAGATGAATTGCTTACATAGTCATAAGTTTTACCATCTTGGTAATCTGTTATTGCAAGCACATCATTATCTGCAAATTTCATAGGAGGATTACGGCGAAGTTCAACCATTAATTGACGCATTTTGCGTAAACCGTCTGCACCTTCCATTTCGATATTGATAGTATTTTCAGCGAAGAATCCATATTCTTGATATAACTCTTGCATTACATCATATAAAGTTTTGCCTTGACCTTTATAATATGCAGCCATTTCAGCAATTAACATTGATGCTGTTACAGCATCTTTATCACGAGCAAAATCACCACATAAATATCCATAAGATTCTTCAAATGCAAGAATATAATTACCTGATTTTGTGTCTTCTAATTCTTTGATTTTTTCAGCCATGAATTTAAATCCTGTAAATGTTTCATAGCAATCAACACCATGAACAGCACAAACTTCATTAACCATTTTTGTGCTAACAATACTTTTTAATATTGCTGGATTTTCTGGAAGTGTTCCATTTGCTTTTTTAGATTTAATTATATAATCTGCAAGCAGAATACCAACTTGGTTTCCTGACAATGTGATATATTCACCTTCAGAATTTCGAAGCACAATACCAACACGGTCTGCATCTGGGTCTGTTGCGATGATTAAATCAACATCATTTTTCTTTGCAAGTTCAATAGCTAATGCAAATCCTTCTTTATTTTCAGGATTCGGACTTTTAACTGTTGGGAAGTTTCCATCTGGTGTCATTTGTTCTTCAACACATAAGATATGTTTATATCCAAGTGCTGTAAGTGCACGAGGAACTAATTTATATCCCGCTCCATGGAACGGAGTAAATACAATTTTAAATGTATCAGCAACAGCACGAACCGCATCAGGGTTAATTGCCATTGAAAGTACACTTTCCATGTATTCATTATCAACTTTATCAGAAAGCACACGAATTTTACCCATCTCAAGAGCTTTATGGAAATCCATAGTGTTTACATCAGTAAATATATCCATACGTAAAATTTCTGCTGCAATTTCATCTGCTTCTGCTGGTGGCAATTGTGCCCCATCAGACCAATATACTTTATAACCATTATATTCTTTAGGATTGTGACTAGCTGTAATATTAATGCCTGCCATAGCTCCAAAATGACGAATTGCAAATGACAATTCAGGAGTAGGGCGCAGAGATTCAAATAGATAAACTCTAATATTATTCGCTGCTAAAATACACGCACAAACACGTGCAAATTCTTGGCTATTATTACGAGAATCAAAAGCAATTGCTACACCTTTTGCCATTGCTTCTTCACCATTTTTGATGATTATATTAGCAAGTGCTTGTGTAGTTGCTGCAACCACGAAGCGATTCATACGAGAAAGACCCATACCCATAATCCCACGTAGACCTGCAGTTCCAAATGCTAAAGGTGCAAAAAATCTGCTTTCAACCTCTTCTGCATTACCTTTGATTGCAATAAGTTCTTTACGTTCTTCATCTGTTAGATACATACTAGATAGCCATGTGCTATATCTTGACATACAACTCATAAACAATAATCCCACCTTACATAATTTTCACGCTACCACAGATAACACCAAACTGTATTTTAATTATTACTGTTTCGTATTATATGTGGTATGCTTCTTTTAGGATATACTAATTTAGGCAAAATTTCAAGCAAATTTTGTAAATTGATTTGTTAATTGTGTGTTTATTTTAACAATGTACACTATACTTTATGTGATTATACCTAAATTTTAAACGTTTTCTTGTGAGAAATACCAAAAAGAGGAAAACTGTTATCAGTTCTCCTCTTTTGTTTAAATATATGCTTTTGTTAATATTTATTACTCTACATAAGAAATTGAAGTGTCAATTCCGATTGTAGAAGTTTCTCCGTCCCATGTAATACCAATGTCAAATACTTTTGCTACATCACGAAGTTTAAAGTAGTTATTGCCGTCGATGTTGTATGCAGTAAATGCAGTTTCTACGCCGTCAACATACACAGCAGAAGTTGTTAAAGTTCCTGTTTTAGTCATTCCTGAAGCTTGTGCCATTTCGCCACCAACAACAGTATATGCCATATCAGACACTAGGTTAATTGCATTTTTTTCAGCGTCCCATGTTACTTCAAATTGTTTTTCAGTGCCACTTACAACATTTGCAAGGTCACGAAGTTTAAAGTAATTGTTGCCAGCGATGTTATACGCATCAAACGCTGTGTCAGTTCCATTTACTAGCACTTTTGATGGTGTAGATAATGCTGATACT
>CAYJKB010000009.1:0-37685 GCA_964370625.1 uncultured Oscillospiraceae bacterium
CATCAATATAAACATTTTGCATAATTCACCTCACAAACTTAATTAAATTATACAAGCTAACTTATGTTAGTTTATGTCATTTTAGAACGAGGAAAAATATAACCTTGTCAGCATAATTTAACATATTTCTTAAATTATAACTTTTTGTGAATAATATTTGATTTAATTGAAATTAAGTGTGAATTTGATATAATGATTGTATACTATTATACTAATTATTTAAAAATGGAGAATATATATGAAAAATTTACTTATAGTTGCAACAGGTGGAACTATTGCCTGTAATAATGTAGAAAATAATCGAACTCCAACGTTAACAGGAAATAATATTTTGGATTATGTGGGAGATTACAGCGATAAATGTACCATTAAAGTGCTTGATTTAATGCAGATTGATAGTTCAGAAATGTTAGCACAGCATAGAAAATTATTGGCAGAATCCATAAGAGAAAATGCAGATTTATATGATGGCTTTATTGTGTTACATGGAACTGACACAATGTGCTATACATCAGCACTTTTAACTTACTTGTTATATGATATTAATAAACCAATTGTTATAACTGGGGCTCAAAAACCAATTGAAAATAATGATAGCGATGGTATTTTAAATGTAGAATGTGCTATTACAGCTGCTCTATCAGGATATCAAGGTGTATGCATAGCATGGAGAGAAGAAATCATTGATGGGGCATGTGCTAGCAAAGTGCGTACAGATGGATTTTACACAATAAAAAGTATTAATCAGCCTAATGCAGGCTTAATTGATGCAAATAGCAATATAAAATTTCATTCAAAATCAAATATTTATCGTGTAAAACCAATGAGTGATGAACTTAATACTAATTTTGTGGTTCTAAAACTGTTTCCAGATATAAATCCAGATTTGCTAGATAATTTTATATCTTGTGATGCTGTAATAATAGAAGGTTTTGGATGTGGAGGTTTACCATCGATATTATTGCCTAAGATAGAAAATCTGATTAAACAAGATGTAAAGGTATATATTAAAAGTCAAACTACATTTGGAGGTGCTGATTTATCAGCATATGAAAACAGTGCAAAAGCACAAACAGCAGGAGCTATAGATTTAGGTAAACTTACATTAGAGAATATTTGTGCCAGAATAATGTGTAATATAATTGATTAAAAATAATAAAAGAGGCTGCGTACAGACACCTGAAAGATAGACTAAAAAGTCTAACGATTAAGGTCAATACGCAGCCTCAAGATTTGATTTTAATTGTTCTTAGTATATACAGTATACGTGTTTTTGCCTTTGTGTTTTGATTGATAAACTGCTGTATCAGCAGCGTGGAAAAGCTCTTTGTAAGTTGTTGCATCAAATGGGGCAGAAGCAATACCAATTGATGCAGAAATAGTAACTTCTACACCATTGTCAGATGTGTAAGTATGTTTAATTGCATTGCAAACACGTCCTGCGATTTTTTCAACTTCTTCAGTTGGTGTATCACCATGTATGAAAGCAACAAATTCATCACCACCGAATCTTCCGATTACATCTTGTGAACGGAATAAACTATTAATACATTCATAAATTTCGATTAATACTTTATCTCCAAAAACATGACCTAAATTATCATTAAGCCCTTTGAAGTTGTCAATGTCAAAAACAAATAAAGTGCCATGTCCACCAGTGCTTAACCAAGCAGAAACTTTTTCATTTATAGCCTCTTTGTTGTAAGCACCAGTTAATAAATCACGTTTTGTTTTATCAAGTAATGCTAGTTCTTCTTCTTTTTCATCATTGATTTCATTTATTGTAAGAATAGAAACGATGTTTTGTGTATCTTCATGCAATTCACTTTTAATACGCATTCTAAACCATAAATAAAGGTTATTATTCACCAAAATAGCATCATTTTTATCATTTAAATTTATTCTATATGATTTATAATCATAAGAAAGTTCTTTTTGATTATTATTATATTTTTCAATTATATTCGATGGGCAGATTTTATTGAGAATGACAACAGAATCTTCGGATATAATTGGCACAATATTATGTTGTATAAAATCTGAAAAAGTAAGGCCAACGGGAATTGGAACTTCTATTGAATTAATTAAAACTCTAATTACTTTATCATTTGTAGTATCAAATTCAACAATAACTTCAGCAAAATTCAGCACAGCATTGGCAAGTCTTTGATTTTTGCTAACTTTTTTTTCTAATTCGTTAATAATAAGCTGATATTTATCAGCAGAAACTAAGCGAACCATAAATAATAACATAAAATAAAATGTAGCCATAAATGTAATTGGTAAAAGAATTTGTTGAATATTTAATTTTTGAATGTAATCAGTTATTTCAAAGATTTTTGTGTTATAGATGTAGAAAAATATTAGTATACCCATGAAAGATGTAATATTAGCAATTAACATTTTATTATTAGCAATTTCGGCAACAGCCTTAACAGGAATAAAAATCATAAATATTATTATGACAATAATATGCAGATAGAGTACTGCTAAAAGATGATATAAAAATTGAGTAGAGTCTGCTAAAATATTTGCCATAGATACTTCTAAGATAAGTGAGTGTATAGCGATAATTATAGAGCGACACATGAATAGATGAATAATTACACCGAAAGATAAAGCTAAAATAGTGAGTTTTGTTGCATTAAATATCACAAAATTTTCTATCAAAATTATTAGAAACACCAATGAATATAAAAGAGTTTGGTTTGCTGATAGTGGGAATATCACTAATGGTAATATTGCTGCATTTATCATACAAACAAGAATTCTAAAAACTTTGCTAAACCTATGGCTAGTTGTATATCGTTCCACTAGCATTGTAGCAAAAAATGAATATAAAAAAACAGATATAAACTGTATTAAATAAAAAGTATAACTAATGCTCATATATTTTTTCCTTTGTAAGAATTTAGTACATTTTATTGTATCACCTATAGACTAAAATTTCAACTATAATTATTATACTTGAAAAATAAAATAATAAAATGTAAAATAAAATTATAACTTAATTACATTTTATTAATTTTAATGTAGTAAGTTAATAAAAAATAGGAGGTTTTACTTATGAGTTGTAAAGCAGAAATTTGCCCATGTCAAAACAAAGAATGTCCAAGATTTGGAAAATGTTGTGAGTGTGTTTTAGCACATAAACAAGCGGGTGTACTTCCAGCATGTCTTAAAGAATTAGGCAAAGAAAAATAAATTTAGGTGGTATGACATTCATGTCATACCACCTAAATTATTAAAATAAAAAGTATATAACAAGAGATAATACAAAAAAGGTAATAAATCCACTTATCATTAAAGTTAATGTCCTAGAATATCCTTTAGGGGTTATTTTATTTAATTTATCAAGTTTTGTTATGATAGGTGCAAGCTTTAGATAATAAGTTGAAATGGAAATTATCATAACAATTATAGAATAAATTTTGGTAAGGTCGCTAGCTGTTAATAAAATAACAACAAGCAATAAGATGAAAATTAGTTTGGTGCCAGCTACCCAATTTGTCATATATTTTGCAAAAAGATGACGTGCTTCATCTTTTTTTGAAAGTTCAAATTCATTAAATGCAGAAACCCCATTTCCATATTTAAAAGATGGAAAAAAGTATAAAATTATTACATTAGAAGTTTCTAATATTATAAATATTGTTATTACTATATTTAAAATCAAAATTTTCTCTCCCTATTGTTTATCCTGCTCTATGAGCAACTGCATAGCACGAACTGCTGTATTAATCCCTTTTTCAGAAGATAAATCGATTGGGTTAGACAGTCCACTTTTTTTACGTTCCTGATTCCAAAGTACATTAAGTACAGCACCTGACCTTGAACCTCTTACAGCTGATACAACAAAAACAGTTGAACATTCCATTTCACTACCGACAACACCAGCTTTTTTATAAGCATTCCACTTATAATTAAGCTCAGATCCAACAGGCATACTATCAGGGTCGTGTTGTCCATAAAAATTGTCTTTGCTTTGAACTACTCCAACATGTGAAGTGTAACCCAGTTCTAAGCTTGCATTATAAAGTGCAAGTGTCACATCAAAAGAAGCTGTGGCAGGATAACCTTCAGGCATATATTCATAAGTTGTTCCTTCTTGACGGATTGCAGAATTTGCGATGATAACATCACCACCCATAACTTGTTCTGCAATGCCACCACAAGTGCCAACACGAATAAAAGTATCAGCACCACATTTGATAAGTTCCTCAATGGCAATAGCAGTAGATGGACCACCGATACCAGTAGAGCATACAGAAACTTTTTCTCCATTTAGAAAGCCTGTATAAATTACATATTCCCTTTTTTGAGAAATAAATTCAGCATTATCAAAATTTTGTGCAATAGCTTCACATCTATCAGGGTCACCTGTTAAAATAACATATCGTCCTACATCACCATAAGAAATATTTATATGCATTTGTTTGTCATGACTTAGCATTATCTTCACTCCTTATCACAGATTTTATATTTTTTTCAGCTTTATTTCGAGGTATCATAATTTCATGATTGCACCCTTCGCATTTAAGTTTAAAGTCCATACCAATACGTAAAACTTTAAAGTTTTTACTTCCACAAGGGTGAGTTTTTTTCATAACCAATATATCGTTAAGTTTAATATCCATTTTAGTTATCCTCAATCTCAAAAATTAAATCCATACTTTTGATTTTTCCATGTGCATTTATATCCGTTGGAATGTAGCCCACATAGGAAAATCCTTTTAAGGCATATTCATCAATGATTTTGCGGTGACTTTTAAAACTTGTATATAATACAGGAACATCTTGTTCAATATTTACATATTCATATCTTTTCATAGAAATAAACTCCTTAAAATTTAATTTATATCCTTATAATAACATAGGTTTAAATTTTTTCAAAGATAAATATATAAACTATAGTAAAATATATAATTTTATGATACAATAATTGATAGCTTTTGTCTTGAAAAAGAAAGGGAGAATATTTTGAAACCAGATATAAAAGAACAAATAATAAGCTTGAGAGAGCAATTGAATTATCATAATGAAAAATACTATAACGAAGACAGTCCTGAAATTTCAGATTTTGATTATGATATGCTGCTTCGCTCACTTGAAATACTTGAAATAGAAAATCCTGAATTCGATGATGAAAATTCGCCAACTCATCGTGTAGGTGGTATCGCATCACGTAAATTCACATCTGTAACGCATGAATATCCGATGGAAAGTCTGCAAGATGTATTTTCACAAGATGAAGTGTTTTCATTTACTGATAAAATAGATAATGGTCAAAGTACAGAATATATCTGCGAACTTAAAATTGATGGATTATCCGTATGCCTTGAATATTTAAACGGAGTTTTTGTGCGTGGTGCAACTCGTGGAGATGGCTTGGCAGGCGAAGATGTAACAGAAAACCTAATGGTAATATCCGATATACCGAAAACTATACCGAACGCACCAGCAAAACTTATTGTGCGTGGCGAAGTTTATATGTCAAAAGCTGTTTTTGAGCAAATTAATGAACAACGAGCAAAAGATGAAGTGCAACTTCTTGCAAACCCTCGTAATGCTGCAGCTGGCACACTTCGTCAACTTGATGTAGATATGGTAAAAACTCGAAATCTTAGCATGTTCTGTTTTAATATTCAAAATGGTGAAGAATTAGGGCTTGTAAAACATAGTGACGCACTAGATTATTTAGAACAAAGGGGATTTAAAGTAAGTCCTCGTCATTTTGTATTTACAGATAAAAACGCCCTTTGGGAGGAAATACAGCAAATTGGTAATTTGCGTGATGATTTACCTTTTGAAATTGACGGTGCTGTAATTAAAGTAAATGACTTTGCAAAACGTGCTGTTTTAGGTAGCACATCTAAATTTCCACGATGGGCAGCAGCATACAAATACCCTCCAGAAGTTAAAGAAACACTTCTTGAAGATATTACAATAACAGTTGGTCGTACAGGTGCACTAACTCCAAATGCAGTGCTGTCACCTGTAAGGCTTGCTGGTACAACTGTATCAAAAGCAACACTACACAATCGTGATTTTATCGCTGAAAAGGATATTAGAATAGGGGATACTGTTCTTGTACGAAAAGCTGGAGATATTATCCCTGAAATTATTAGTGTAAATCTCGATAAACGCCCGAGTGACAGTATTCCCTATGAAATGCCGACCCACTGCCCTGTATGTAAAGCTGATGTTATCGTAGATGACGAGGCTGCAATAAGATGTTCTGGTGCTGAATGTCCTGCACAGCTTGTGCAAAACATTATTCATTTTGCATCGAGAAATGCAATGGATATTGAGGGGCTAGGCGATGCTGTGGTTGAACTGCTAATTCAAAATGAACTTATCGCATCATCAGCCGATTTATATTATTTAAAACAAGAAGATATAGAAAACCTTGAGCGAATGGGCAAAAAGTCTGCTCAAAAGTTACTTGCGAATATTGAAAAATCAAAACAAAACGACTTGTCAAGGCTTTTGTTCGCACTTGGTATACGTCATGTTGGTCAAAAAGTTGCGAAAATCCTTTCAGGAACTTTTGGCGATTTAGACACACTTGCAAATGCGAGTGTCGAGGAAATTACGGCTATTCGTGATATTGGCGAAAAAATTGCAGTAAGTCTTAAAACATGGATGAGTGGCGAGCAATCAAAACACTTAATCTCAAAGCTTAAAGAAGCTGGCGTAAATACAAAAGGTGAGCTTAAACCGACAGGTGGAGCGTTTGAAAATCAAATTTTTGTGTTAACAGGTGCACTTACCCTATTTACAAGAGAGCAAGCAACAGCTATAATAGAAAAGATGGGTGGAAAAGCGTCTGCCTCAGTTTCTAAGAAAACTACTTTTTTAGTGGCAGGGGAAGCTGCAGGGTCGAAACTTAAAAAAGCCCAAGATTTAGGTATTACAATTTTAACTGAACAACAGTTTAAAGATATGATTGAGGAGGACTAAAAACGTGAAAGTTACTAAAGCGGACATTGAACACGTAGCAAAACTTGCAAGACTTGACAGCAGTGCAAGTACATTTGATAAACTTGCTACTGAAATGCAAGGAATTATTGAAATGGTAGACAAACTAGAAAATCTTGATTTAGGTGATATTTCTGATGTTATTAATACAGAAACTAAAAACGCTTTAAGACAAGATGTAGTAGGACAATGTATTGATCGTGAGAAAATTCTTGCTAATGCACCAGAGAGCGAAGCCAATGGTATTAGCGTGCCACGTGTTGTGGAATAATAGGAGGACAGAATGGATTTATTTAACAAAACTGCCTTTGAGTTATCTGAAATGCTTAAAAAAGGTGAAGTAAGCTCAGTTGAGATTACTAAAGCATCTTTTGACCGTACAAAAGCTGTTGATGACACAATTAAGGCTTATATAACTTTAAACGAAGAAAAAGCACTAGAAAGTGCAAAACTTGCCGATGAAAAACGTGCAAAAGGTGAAGTTTCATCACCACTTGCTGGTATTCCAATCGCTGTAAAAGATAATATCTGTACAGAAGGTTTACTTACAACTTGTGCGTCAAAAATGTTACACAACTTCAGACCACCATATAACGCTACAGTAGTTGAAAAACTTGGTGCTAGCGATATGATTATCACAGGTAAAGTCAATATGGACGAATTTGCAATGGGTTCTTCTTGTGAAAACTCCGCTTTTGCAATATCTACTAACCCACACGACACTACTCGTGTAACTGGTGGCTCATCAGGTGGTAGTGCAGCTGTTGTAGCATCTGCTCAAACTGCAATTTCACTAGGTTCTGATACAGGTGGTTCTATCCGTCAACCTGCATCATTTACAGGTACTGTAGGTCTAAAACCTACTTATGGTGCTGTATCTCGTTATGGTTTAATCGCTTTTGCATCATCACTTGACCAAATAGGTCCGTTTACACGTTCAGTGCGTGACTCTGCTATGATTGCTGATGTAATTTATGGTTATGACGGTTTGCACGATTCTACATCTGTTCAAAAAGATGGTTTTGGCAACTTTGCAAACAACCTTAAAGCAGATGTTAAAGGTTTAAGAATTGGTCTGCCTAAAGAATATTTTGAAAAAGGTATTTCTGATGAAGTGAAAAATTCTGTGCTAGCTGCTGCTGAAGAATACAAAAAAATGGGTGCTGAAGTTTTTGAAATTTCTCTACCAATGGTAGAATATGCACTTCCAATTTACTATATTATTTCCTCTGCTGAAGCATCTTCTAACCTTGCACGTTTTGACGGTGTAAAATATGGTTATCGTGCTGAGGGCTTTGATGATTTAATCAGCCTTTATGTAAAAAGCCGTTCAGAAGGTTTTGGTTCTGAAGTTCAACGTCGTATTATGCTAGGAACTTATGTGTTATCTTCTGGATATTATGATGCTTACTATAAAAAAGCTCGTGCAGCTCAACGTAAAATCAAAGAAGAATTTGCACAGGCATTTACAAAATGTGATGTAATATTAACACCAGTAAGCCCTACAACTGCATTTAAAATCGGCGAAAAATCTGGCGACCCACTTGAAATGTACATGGGTGATATTTGTACTGTTTCTGTAAACATTGCAGGGCTTCCATCTATCGTTACTCCTTGTGGTTTTGGTGCTGGCAATCTGCCTATCGGTATGCAACTTATCGGCCCTCGTTTTGGAGAGCAAACACTGCTTAACACTGCTCACGCATACGAAGAACACACTGGTTTAACTAATATTATCGGCAAAGGAGGAAGTTTGTAATGAATTATGAAGTAGTAATTGGTCTTGAAGTTCATGCAGAACTTTCAACTAATAGTAAAATTTTCTGTTCTTGTCCTGCACATTTTGGTGGGGATATAAATACACATTGTTGTCCTGTTTGTACAGGTATGCCTGGGGCACTTCCAGTGCTTAACCGAGAAGTTGTAACTTATGCTGCTAGAATGGGTCTTGCAACTGGTTGTACTGTAAACAGACTTTGTAAAAGTGACCGTAAAAACTATTTTTACCCTGATTTACCTAAAGCTTATCAAATTTCACAATTTGATGTGCCAATCTGTGAAAATGGTACTGTAGAATTTTATGTAGGCGATGAAAAGAAAAGTATTCGTCTAGAGCGTATTCATTTTGAAGAAGATGCTGGTAAACTGCTTCACGATGAAGGAGAAGGCACAGTAGTTGACTTTAACCGTTGTGGTGTGCCACTAATCGAAATGGTAACTCACCCTGACCTTCGTTCTTCTGCTGATGCTAAAGAATTTTTAGAGGCGATTAAAACTACACTATCATACCTTGATATTTGTGACTGTAAAATGGAAGAGGGTTCAATCCGTTGTGATATTAACGTATCACTTCGTCCATTTGGTCAAGCTGAATACGGCACAAGAGTTGAAATGAAAAACGTAAATACATTCTCTGGTGCTGTACGTGCTATTGATTATGAAGTTGCACGTCAAACAGAAATTCTAAACAAAGGTGGAACTATCGACCAAGAAACTCGTCGTTGGGACGATGTAAAACAAAAAAGCACAGTTATGCGTACTAAAGAAGATGCACATGACTATCGTTATTTCCCAGATCCAGACCTTATCGCTGTGGAAATTGACGATACTTGGATGGCTGAAATCGGTGCTGATATGCCAGAACTTCCACTATCTCGCTTTGAGCGTTATCTTAACGAATTTGGCATGTCAAGAAAAGATGCTTTTGCACTATCTACGGTATATGAGCGTGCAAACTTCCTTGATACAGCTGTAAATATGAATAAAGTTGCACCAAAAAGTGTTGCTAACTGGTTACTTTCTGATGTATCTAAATATTTAAATGATAAAGCTATAGAGCTTTCGGATACTAAACTTACACCAGAAAAATTAGTTGAGCTTATCGCACTTATCGAAGATGGCACTATCAGTGGAAACGCTGGTAAAAAAGTTTTAGTTTCTCTATTTGAAACAGAGGACAGTGCATCTGCTATTGTTGATAAAATGGGACTTCGTCAAGTAAGTGACGAGGGTGCTATTGCGAAAATTATCGATGAGGTGCTAGCTAATAATCCAAAATCTGTTGAAGATTACAATGCTGGTAAAAAGAATGCTATCGGTTTCCTTGTAGGTCAATGTATGAAAGCATCTAAAGGCCAAGGTAATCCACAAATTATAAATAAACTACTAACTGAAAAATTAGGTGGGTAGAGAAAAAACAGGGTGTGTCACATTGTGACACACCCTTGTTTTTGCTTTTATTAAAATTGTCGTTTGACGGTTGGAGTTTTGTTATAATATATACTTATTTCTTTTTCATTACTTTTTGTCTTTGTCAAGATGGCAATTAGCCTTTACCGAATATACTAACTTATTTTTATTACTTGCGTAACGGCAAGTAATCAAGCGTTTTTACTTTTGGACTTGTCAAAAGTAAAGTCAAAATCGCTTTGCTCAGTGCCATCACATCATTAAAATTAAGCTAAAACGTACTCCTCTGGTTGTGAGCGAAACGTTTATACTGTACTCCGTACTAGATTATGCTTATTTTTATATTCCCACGTGCAGAAAAAAGGATTGTACCAATCTCTTTCCAAGCCATTACATCAATCTCGTAAATTTACATATGTGCATTTCACTTTTGTTAAAATATAGCACAGAGTGCGTTACATACATGTCTGCACACAGGACAACCACAGAAAAAATGAGTAGACCAGCGTTGCCAAACATTGTGGCAAAAGCGATTTTACCTTTATTTTTGTAGGGGACGGCGTCCTCGACGTCCCTCTTTATATTCACTAAAATATTATATAAAAACTCCAGCCGTCGAACGGCAATTTTAATAAAAAAACTTAAATTAAATTAATTAGGACAGCCAGCCATCTTGTGAAAGATAAAACGGGACGGAAAAACCGTCCCATGTATAACATATAGAAAATTCACACAAACTCTAATTTACATTTTAAATATTACATAACAATCCATGCGAAAATTGAAAAGGCAATCAGTGTAAAAATAGTATATACTGTAAGGACTGAAGAAAGATAAGATGTTTCATTTTTTTCATGAATATAAACAGAATAAGCATAACTTGGTGGCAACATAAATACAACAATTACTGCATATCTATAAAGTGGCTCATCTGGAACAAGCATCGCTACAAAATGATACATTAAAAATCCGAAAAAGCCGAAAACTATCATACGAGAAAAAACTGCTTTAAATGTTTCGAAGACATTGATTTTTGAGAAATCAATTCCATACCCAACAGCAATTAAGATTAAAGCACTGATTGGGGCTGATAAATGAACAAGAGTAGCATCTAAAACTATGCCAAAAGACGAATTTTGGATTAATTCACTAATGCCTGAAACACTTATCAAAATTCCAAATAAAATGCCTATGTTTATGGGGGTAATAAAGCTTTTAAGAACATCTTTTGTATTAATTTCATCATGATTTTTAAATAGGATTTTAGTTGCTAAAAAGCCAAAAAACACAAAAGCTATACCTAAATCCATAACAGCTAAATAATGCAAATTTTCAGCACCAAAAAGCATTATAAATAGTGTAAATCCAAGTGTTCCACCTTCAATACTTGCACACATATAGGGCAAAATTTGAGATTTTGATTTAAAAAGTCGCATTAATAAATTTCCAATAGAGAAAGATAATAAAGAAATTACAGACATAGTAAGGCAAATTATCAACATATCTAGGGTGAAATCAACCTTATAAAAAGCATTGAATACTGTTGCTGGAATTAAAAAATTCATGATAATTGTTTTGATATCATTAATGCTTTGATATGAAACTATTTTTCTGTGACGAATAATTACACCAATTAAAAGTGTGATAATAAGTGGTATAATTAGCGATAAAACGCTAGTCGTATTTTCCATTTAGTATAAGTTTCCTTTCGTTATAAAGCTAAAACTTGTTGCATATCTTGTGGAGGTTTAACTTCAAAATTCATTTGTTGTTTTGAAATTGGATGAACAAAAGAAAGTTTCCACGAGTGAAGAGCTTGACGTGTAATATGTGCATAATCTGGGTTATATAAAAAATCTCCAATTAAGGGGAAACCTATATGTTTCATATGTACTCTTATTTGATGTGTTCTTCCTGTTTCAAGCTTAATATGCATGAGGCTATGCTTTTCATTGTTTTTAATTCGTTGAAAATGTGTAACAGCATGTTCGCCACGTGAAAAGTCAACAATACGCTCAATTGTTCCTTCATAAGCTCTGATTATTGGAGCTTCAATAGTACCATTAATTGGCGTGATACCGCTGCAAATAGCAAGGTATTCACGCTTTATTTTACGTTCTTTTACCATGTTTGATAAAATAGCAGCAGAAAACATATGTTTTGCAACAACAAGCAAACCAGTGGTATCTCGGTCAAGCCTGCTGACAGAGCGAAAAACAAAGGGTGTATCACGAAACTTATAAGCTAGTGCATTTCCTAAAGTATTTTCATAATTTCCTTTAGATGGATGACAAGGCATGTCAAACGGCTTATTTATAACAATAATATCTTCATCTTCATAAACAATATCTACAGGCAAATTTACAGGTATTATGTTTTCAGAGGGTGCTTCGTCAATAACTTTAATGGATAAAACTTGACCAGAAGTCAGCTTATAATTTGTGAAAATAAGTTTATCATCAATTGAAATACCCATATCAGTTTGTTTTAAATGAGTAATTAAATTTCTGGATACACCATTTTTACGCAAAAATGAATCGACGGTATAGCCGTCGAATTCATCAGGGATAGTAAAGTTTACACGTTTCATTAGTTACTCCGATTTTTTAGATAATTCATGATAAATAAATTGGCGTGCAGTACGTGGAGAACGCCCACTTTTACGAGTTGCAAAACGAAGTGCAAGTAAAAACAATTCTTCATCAGGTAAATCTATGTTATATTCTTCAGCAAGTTCTTTTACAATGAATAAATATTCATCTTTATCAGGATTTAAGAAAGTAACTTCAATTCCAAATCTATCAGATAATGAAGATGCACTTTCAATGCTATCACGTAAATGAATTTCATCACCATCTCTGTCAGACATTTTCTCACGAACCATATGACGGCGATTAGAAGTTGCATAAATTATTACATTATATGGTCTTCCTGTGATGCCACCTTCTATAAATGCTTTAAGAGCTGTAAAGTTTTCATCTTCAGAGGAGAAAGATAAATCATCGATGAAAACAATGAATTTAAATGGACTTTGAGAAAGTTTGCCACATAAATGTGCAAAAGTTTTGATTTGATGTATCTTAAGTTCTATAATTTTAAGTCCATCATTGGCAAATTCATTAACAACAGCTTTAACAGTTGAAGATTTTCCTGTACCTTTATCTCCATACAAGAGTATATTATTCGAAGTTTTACCTTGCATAAATGCACGAGTATTAAGTAAAATAGTTTCTTTTTGCCTTGTATATCCTTTAAGGTCACAAAGTTTTATGTCATCAGTTGCAACAGCGATACAAGGTTTATCATCTTCATAATAAAACGCAGTTCCACGAGCAAAATAACCAAAGCCATTTGTTTTATAAAGATTATATAAATCTTCTGCACTTTTAAGGGGAAATTCGCTTTTATCAAATGAAGGCAATATCTCAAAAATATCTATGTAATTAGGAAATTTTTGTTTAGCAACCTGTAAAATATCACCAGAGCTAATTGAGCAAACTTGTGAAATTACATCAATATCAAAATTAATAGCTTTTATAAGACTTTCATTTATATCAGAAAAAGCTGATTTATAACATAGCTTTGAAAAATTATTTTCATCATAAAGAATTTCTTTCAAAAAAATATCAGCTATATTTGAAGAATTATAAATAGATAACACTTCACTATAAGCTGTACAGAATTTTTCAGGTGATGAATAGAGTGAATTTAATAAATTTTGAATTGTAGAAAGTGAATTATTTTTTTTAATATCAGCAAAAGATGATATTACAGAGATTTTAGCAGAAAGTTTTAAAAATTCCAAAGTTAATTAACTCCTTTAATGGTTTTAATATTCTTATTATACACAAAAAGTGCCTATTATACAATATACAAAAGTAATTATAATGCATATTATATAATACAAAGTTTTGATAGTTTTGTTTAGGAGGAACGTATGTATCATTCAGTTATTATCTGTAAATCACAGACAGAAGCTTTTAAAATATCAAAAATATTGCGGAATAATTTGATAAATAATTCAGTGATAAAGCCACCACGTGAAATGCTTATAAATAGCTGTACATTTGGTGTCAAAATTAATGAAGGAAATCTAAATCAAGCATTATGTATACTAAAGAAAATTAGTTTTTCTCCGAAAGGAATTTATACGATGGAATAAAATTTAAGAATGAAAAATTCTTGAATTTATTCAGAAGAGAAGCGTGGTGATATAAAATGATATATTTTGATAACGGTGCCACAAGCTTTATAAAACCAAGAGCTGTAATTGAAGCTGTTGAAAAAGGCTTTTATAGATTTGCTGGTGCTGGAAGAAGTGGCCATAAAGCGAGCTTGGATGCATCGAGAGTTGTGTATGATTGTAGAGAGAAAATTGCTCAAGTGTTTGGAATGTCAGATAGTCAAAATGTGATATTTACACATAATGCAACTTATGCGCTTAATATGGCAATAAAAGGGATGCTTAAAAATAAAAAAGGTGATGTAACTGTTTCGGGATATGAACATAATTCAGTTATGAGGCCACTTAAAGCACTTGAAAAATACGGAATAAACACAAATATTGCAGTGAGTATGTTATTTGATCCTGATGATTGTGTAAAAATGTTTAGAAGAAATATCTCAAGAAAGACAAAACTTGCAGTTGTAAATCATGTATCAAATGTATTTGGATTTATTCAGCCGATTAAAGAACTTGATAATTTATTTTATAGTTTAGGTATTCCGATGATTATTGATGCTTCACAATCAGCTGGTGTAATTCCTCTTAATATTTCTTCATTCAAAAGCGTAGTTGCAGTTTGTATGCCGGGGCATAAAGCATTATTTGGACCACAAGGGACTGGAATTATGCTTCTTACAGATAAATCAACACTTTCGACAATAATAGAAGGTGGAACAGGTAGTTCATCATCGGAAGAATTACAACCTGATTTTACACCTGACAGATTTGAAAGTGGTACACTCAATACGCATGGAATTTGTGGACTTTATGAAGGGATTAAATTTGTAGATAATTTAGGAATTGAAAACATAAGAGATGAAGAACATGAACTAGTTTGTCATGCATATGAAGTGCTTCGCAAAGTGCCAGATACTAAAATTTATTTTAGCATGGATAAAGATATTCAAAGTGGAGTAATCTCTTTTATAAATAATAATTTTCGTTGTGAAACCTTAGCAGATTTGTTGTCAGCACAGGGTGTATTTACAAGAGCAGGGTTACATTGTGCACCAAATGCACATAAATGTGCAATGACATATGCTACAGGAACTGTGCGAATTAGCTTCTCACCTTTTAACACTCATGCAGAAATTAACGAATTTGGTAAAATTTATGAAAACATTGTATTAAAAAATATTAAAAATTGAAAAGTATTACTGCGAAAGATATTCACAATTAAAATAAATTATGGTAGAATAATTATAAGTGTTTAACGAATATTAATTCGAATATTAATTAAAGTAATGATTGGGTGAAAATTTTGGGAATTTTTGATACGCTTGCGAACAATTTTAGAACAGTATTAATTACTGATATAATAGATATTCTACTTGTAGGTTATTTAATTTACCTATTAACTAAGTTAATTAAAGATACAACAGCAGAAAAACTTGTAAAAGGTGTAGTTTGGCTTGTTGTAATCATGCAAGTAGCTTATGTATTTCAACTAAATACAATTTATTTTTCTCTGCAAACAATGATGGAAATGGGGCTTATAGCAGTTATTGTGCTGTTTCAACCTGAATTGCGTAAAATGCTTGAACAAGTTGGTAAAAGCTCTTTTTCCTCACTTTTAGATAGAGAAGCTCAAATGACAGGTACACAAGTTTCTATCGTGCAAATAGTAGAAGCTTGTGGAGCTATGTCTTGGTCACGTACGGGTGCATTAATTGTCTTTGAACGTGGAGACAAACTAACTGCAATAGCTTCAACAGGTACACCTATTGAATCAAAAGTAAGCTCTGAACTTGTGAAAAATATATTTTATCCAAAAGCCCCACTTCATGATGGTGCTATGATAATTCGTGATGGAAAAATTCTATCAGCAGCTTGCGTGCTTCCATTATCTGCAAACCAAAGCCTTAGCCGTGATTTAGGGACAAGACACAGAGCAGCTGTTGGTATGAGCGAAAATGCTGATGCTATATGTGTAATAGTATCTGAAGAAACAGGTTCTATCTCTGTTGCGATTGGTGGAATGTTAAAGCGTCATTTAGCGCCAGAAATGCTTGAAAAATTACTAATTAATGAATTAATGCCTAAAACAGAAGAACCAACTAAAAAAAGTGGATTTTTCTCTAAGAGGAAGGAGAAACATAAATAGTGAAAGACTTTATGAAAAAACATGATATTATGACAAAAGCCTTTTCTCTACTTGCAGCTTTTGTATTATGGATATATGTAATGGATACTGAAAATCCTCCTAAGGAAATAACTTATCCTGTAACTGTAAACCTAACTGGAGAGGAAGATTTGCTGAATTTATATAACTTATCAGTAATTGAAGGTGAAAATCAACCTGTTAAAGTAACTTTAAGAGGTAATAACGATGAAATGATAAGACTTACAGCAGCAAATATAGTTGCAACAGCTGATTTATCATCTATTACAACACCAGGCACATTTTCTATTGCATATAATGTAACACCACCTTCAAATAATATTTCTGTAGAAGATAGAAATCCTGCATACATTGATGTTGTGGTTGATAAAATTATTACACAATCGATTCCTGTTTATTTTGATGTAATAGGAGAACCAGCCGAAGGCTATCATTATGAAGAACCTGTTTTATCTGAAACTAGAATTCGTATTGAAGGGCCACAGACAGAAGTATCACAAATCACTTATGCATATTTGAGAATTGATGCTAATAGCTTAAATGATGACTTTTTAAGCAACTTAGAATATGATTTAATGGATGCAGAAGATAATATCATTCAATCGGCTAATATTAAAAGAGAACAAGCTACTGTAAATGTATTTATGGATGTTAAACAAGTCGTAGAATTACCGCTTGTAGTTGAATTTGTTGATGGCGAAACAATTGATTCTTCAATGGTGAAACTTCCTGTAACTATTACTCCAGCTACGATTAAAGTAATTGGTGAAATTGAAGATTTGGCTAATATCACAGAAATTAATTTAGGACAAATAGAGCTGACAGAAGAACTTGATGAAACCTTGTTTGAAAAACCTATAATTTTACCAGATGGGGTATCGTTATTAGATGATAATATTGAAACTGCACAAGTTGAAGTTGATATCAATTTGATTAAGGAAGAAACTGTGATAATAGATAATATAAACTTAATTGATACAGCTTTAGAACCATCAGAAAAACAAATAAATCTTGTAGGGAAAACTATTTCTGTAACATTAAAAGCAACTGAAAACGTGTTAGAGCAGTATGACTTAACAAAAGATGATTTTATTACAGCAACTATAGAGTATAATTCGAATTCCTTGCCTTTAGGAATGATTGACCTTGCTGTAACTATTACAGCGCCAGAGGATCTTGAGGTTGTTGGCGAATATTCTATAAGTGCGGAAGTGATTGAATAGTGAGTATAATTATATCTGGAATTCGTGCTGATATTAATAAAAGTGAATTTGATGTCATTGAAAGTGCGCTTAAAAAATCAAATCTATCAAAATATTTTGCGAATGCATATATTTATAAGCGTTCTATTGATTGTAGACGTGGAGATGTAAAATTCGTATATTCTATAGCTCTTGACTTAGGCAAAGACGAGAGTAAAATTGCGCAAAAGCTTAAAAATGTGCAATTTAAATTAATAAATCCTACAAAACCAATTGAAATTACAGGAACTAGGGAAATTGAAAATAGCCCTGTTATAGCAGGATTAGGCCCAGCTGGACTTTTCTGTGCATACATATTATCACAAAATGGATATAATCCTATTGTGTTTGAGCGTGGAACAAGCATCGAAGACAGAGATGTGCATATTGAAGAATTTTTCAATGATGGAAAATTTAATGAAAATTCAAACATTCAATTCGGTGAAGGTGGAGCGGGAACTTATTCTGATGGCAAACTTACAACTAGAATTGGTGATAATAAATGTGAAATTGTCCTTAAAACTTTATGTGAGCATGGTGCAGGAAAAGAAATTTTAACTATGGCAAAACCTCATATTGGAACAGATATTCTTAAAAAAATAGTAGTTTCAATGAGAAATCAAATTATCAAAAATGGTGGTAGCATACATTTTTCGCATAAACTAGATGGGATAAATCAAAAAGGCGAAAAGATTCACTCTATTACAGTGAATGGAAATCAAGTGCCTTGCGATGCTTTAGTTCTTGCTATTGGCCACAGTGCAAGAGATACTTTTTTTGCTTTGCACCAAAATGGATTATACTTTGAACCCAAACCTTTTTCAATAGGTGCTAGAATAGAGCACAGGCAACAAGATATAGATAAATCAGTTTATGGCAAGTTTTTTGGTCATGAAAAATTGCCAGCAGCTGAGTATACATTAAGTCACAGGCAAGATGATAGAGCTTGTTATTCATTTTGCATGTGCCCAGGTGGGGTAGTTGTTGCAGCATCAAGTGAAGCTGGAGGTGTTGTTACAAATGGCATGAGTTATTCAGCTCGTGAAGGACAAAATGCAAATTCAGCGATTGTTGTGTCAGTTGATCCGGCTGATTTTGATGATGGAACACCATTTGGAGGAATTGCATTACAAAGGCAATGTGAGAGTTTAGCATATTCGAAATATGGAAAGAATTATACAGCACCAGTGCAAACGCTTAAAGATTTTCTTGATGGTGTAGCATCTAAAACATTACCTAGCAGTATAACACCATCTTATCCAAGAGGAGTTAAGCCTTGTGATATTGGCGAAGTTTTGCCGAAATTTGTTACAAATATGATGAAGATAGGCTTATTATCCTTCGAAAGAAAATTAAAAGGATTTACACAAAATGATGCAATATTAACAGCACCTGAAACCAGAACATCATCACCAGTTAGAATTCTTCGTGGACAAGACCTGATTAGTATAGACATAAAAGGAATAATTCCTTGTGGCGAAGGGGCAGGATATGCTGGAGGAATTATGAGTGCAGCTGTGGATGGAATTCGTGCAGCAGAGAGAATAATGGCAGAATTTAAGCCATATTAGAGGGGTAATTATGGTACAAAAAGCAATTGTAAAGAAAATTTTAGATAACACACAGGCACAAATTGAAGTAACACGACAAAGTGCATGTGGGGAAAACTGTGCATCATGTAAAGGATGTCCAAAGCCAACACAATTCGTGTCAGCGATAGCAAAAAACCCACTAGGAGCAAAACTAGGCGATGTTGTTACAGTTGAAGGGCAAACACAAAAAATATTTAAAATGGCATTTGTGGTATATCTAATTCCACTGATATTGTTTTTTGTGTTTTATTTTATAGCTCAAAGTTTAATGATTTCTGAAAGTATAGCTATCTTTAGTGCGATTTTAGGATTTGTTTTGGGTATTTGTGGTGGTATTTGGTATAATAAATATGTAAAGGAAAAAGCACAAGTTGTTTTTACAATCATAGATATTGAAAATAACTAAGCGATTTATATACTTTTGCTAGGTAGTGAAAACAGACTAAGCTAGTACACAGTAAAAAAATTGAAACGAAAAGTAGAATGTAGAGTTATTTGTATTAGTTTGGAGGAAAACATAATGATAACTGCAATTATTTCACAGGGGCAAGTTAATGGTGCGGCGATATGGCTAATAGGTTGGATAATGTTTATGTGTCTGTATTTTGCTGTAACACTGCTTATAAAAAATAATCGTAACAAAAAACAATCAATTAAAAATGTTTTCTCTTACTTTCTTATTGCTGAATTTATTACTGATTTAATATGGGCTTTGGTATATTATGATAATTCAGGCTATATAAATTATGGTATTGGAGCTGTTTATGGTTTGATTATATGGCCGATTTTTTTAATAATAGCAGCTGTATTAGTAACCATTGAAAATAAAAGAGGTATAATTCGATAGAAAATTATAACCATAACACTTGTAACATCATAAATGCTAAAAGAAAGAAAAATCATTTGGCAAACATTCGAGTATATAATAAATCCTCAAAAACTATTGAAAAACTTGCAAAAATAATGTATAATAATCTGATTATAGTTTTTTAGAGCAAGTGCATTATTGTAATGACACTTATTTAAAATACACTCAAACTACTTTATATAAAACAATAAAGATATTGTAGACAATATAATTACGTCGCACTGCCTATGATTACACAAGTAATATTTGGCAGTGCAAAAGCAATGGAGGAAAACAGGAATGATTAACCCATATGTGGTGCTTGGAATATCGCAAGATGCAAGTGAAGCTGATATTAAAAAGGCTTATCATGGTCTTGCAAGAAAATATCACCCTGATAACTACATTAATAATCCACTTTCAGATCTTGCAAGTGATAAAATGAAACAGATTAATGAAGCTTATGAAGCTATCATAAATTCAAAAGAAAAAGATGCACAAAGCCAAGCACAAGCTGAAACACAACATACACATATGAATGATAATATGGGGGCATATGGGGCAAGTCGTGAAGCAAAATTCATTCAAATTCGTAATGCGATTTCAGTAGGGAATACAGACTTAGCCGTAGAAATGCTTAAGAAAATAGAAAAACACGATGCCGAATGGCATTTTTTAATGGGTACTATTGAATATAAAAAAGGCAATGTGCAACAATCTTATCGAAAATTTAGATATGCAAGTAAAAAAGACCCGCAAAATAAAGAATATGAAAAAGCATATAATTCAATCAAAAAAAATGATAAAAGAAGAAAATATAAATATAAAATATTTGATATTTTGTTTGATATATTAGAAGCAATTATTGAATTGTTTGATTGAAAATGGAGGAAAAAAATTAATGATAAAAAGTATGACGGGATATGGAAGAGCTAAAAAATCCCTTAATAATAGAGAAATTACAGTCGAAATCAAATCTGTAAATCATAGATACCTTGATTGCACAGTCAAATCGCCTAGAGTTTATGGATTTTTAGAAGAAGCAATTAAAAGTTTTGTTTCAAATAATATCTCTCGTGGCAAAGTTGATGTCTTTGTACAAATTGACACAAGTCAAACAAATGATACAAAAATCACACTTAATACAAAAATTTTAGAGGGATACATAAACACTTTAAACGAAATTTCACAAAAATATAACATAGAAAACGATATGACAACTTCATCATTATCACGTTTTCCAGAAATTTTTGTATCAGAACGACAAGAAGCAGATGCTAAAGAACTTACAGCAGATGTGCTTGATGTACTTCAAAGTGCATTGACAGACTATAATGGTATGAGAAATCATGAGGGTGAAAAACTTTATGAGGACTTAATTGCTCGTAAAAATGTGATTTTAGGTTATGTTGAGCAAATTGAAAAACGTTCACCAGAAACTGTGAATACTTATCGCAAAAAACTTTATGACAGAATGTGTGAAATACTTGCATCTACAGATATTGAAGAAAGCAGAATTTTGACAGAAGCTGCAATTTTCTCTGACAAAGTAGCTGTTGATGAAGAAACAGTTAGAATGAGAAGTCATTTAAGTCAATTTGAAATAATGCTTTCTGAAGAAAAAGCAGTAGGAAGAAAACTTGATTTCTTAATTCAAGAATTTAATCGTGAAGCCAATACAATAGGTTCAAAGGCAAATGATATAGAAATTTCAAAAATTGTTGTAAATTTTAAAGCTGAAATAGAAAAAATTCGTGAACAAGTGCAAAATATCGAATAAATAGGGGTATAATTAATGAAACTTATTAATATTGGCTTTGGCAATATGGTATCAGCTAATAGATTAATTGCTATTGTAAGCCCTGAATCTGCACCTATAAAACGTATCATTCAAGATGCAAGGGATAAAGGTGTTCTTGTAGATGCAACTTATGGAAGACGTACTCGTGCTGTTATTATAACAGATAGTGAACACATTATTCTATCAGCCATTCAGCCAGAAACAGTTGCTAACAGGCTTGATAATAAAGATGATGGTGAGGAGGAAGAATTCGATGAATAAAGGCAAATTATTTGTGCTAACAGGTCCGTCTGGAACTGGTAAAGGCACATTACTTGAAAGAGTTCTAAAGGCAAAAGAAAATCTTTTTCTATCCATCTCAGCCACTACAAGACAGCCACGTGAGGGAGAAGTTCATGGTGTAAGCTATTACTTTTTAACTCATGAAGAGTTTGATGATAATATTGCAAAAAATAATTTTTTAGAATATGCAAGTTATGTGGGCAATTCATATGGCACACTTGAAAGCCCTGTAAATGAAAAACTTGAACAAGGTTTTGATGTTATACTTGAAATTGAAACTCAAGGTGCTATGAGTATTAACGAAAAAAGACCTGATGCAATTATGATTTTTATTGAACCACCGAGTTTTGAAGAACTGGAAAGCAGACTTCGAGGCCGAGGAACAGATGAAGATGAAAAAATCTTAAAAAGGCTTGAAACAGCCAAACACGAACTTATGCAAAAAGATAAATTTGATTACATAGTGGTAAATGCTGATTTAGAAAAAGCAACAAATGAACTGCTTGAAATATTAGAGAAAAATTAGTTTAAATACAAAATTAGGAGTGTATATTTATGTTAAAACCTGCAATGAAAGACCTTATGGACAAAGTTGGAAACCGATACCTTTTGGTGAATCTAGCTGCTGCACGTGCTAGAGATTTATCAATGAATGATGAAGAAAATCTAACATCATATGAAAAACCTGTAAAACTAGCGCTTGAAGACATTGTTAATGGAAAAATTGAACTTTGCGAACCTAGCGAAGAAAATGAGGAGACTTTAAGCTTTGAAACAGCATCTGATGATGTAGTTATGATGCAAGAAGAAGATGAAGTAGAACAAGCTGATATTATGTTTGAGGAATAAGCCTTATGTCACTTATAGGAAAAACTATTGTTTTAGGTGTAACAGGTGGAATTGCAGTTTTTAAAGCATGTGAACTTGTAAGCAGTCTTAAAAAAAAGGGTGCTAAAATTCATGTAATAATGACAAAAGCTGCTTGCGAATTTGTAACACCACTAACATTTGAAGTTCTTAGTGGCAACAGAGTTGTAACAGATATGTTTGACAGAGATTTTTCTTGGGATGTCGAACATATTTCTCTTGCAAAAGCCGCAGATATATTTGCAGTAGTCCCTGCTACAGCGAATTTCCTGGGAAAAATGGCAAATGGAATAGCAGATGATATGTTAACAACAACTGTAATGGCAACTCGTGCTCCTGTGGTAATAGCCCCAGCTATGAATACTGCGATGTATGAAAATATAGCTGTGCAACAGAATATTAATACACTAAAACAGCGAGGAGTACATTTTATAGAGCCTGAAAGTGGGCTTCTTGCTTGTGGTGATGTTGGAAAAGGTAAACTTGCCACAGTTGCTATGATAGAAAATGAAATAATCAAGGTCAGTAAAATTCATGATTTAACTGGCCTTTCAGTGCTTGTTACAGCAGGCCCTACTCGTGAGCCTCTTGACCCTGTTCGATTTATCTCTAATCATTCTACAGGGAAAATGGGATATGAAATCGCTGAAAATGCAATGATGCGTGGAGCAAATGTTACAATAATATCAGGCCCTGTATCGCTAGATACACCTTTTGGAGTGAATAGAATTAATGTATCTTCGGCACTTGATATGCGTGAGGCTGTGATTCACAATATGCCAAATTATGATATTATTATTAAAGCTGCCGCTGTGGGCGATTATAGACCTATAAACACAGCTGACGATAAAATCAAAAAAGATGCATCAAGCGATAAAATGAGTATAGAGCTTACACAAAACCCAGATATATTAAAAGAAGTTTGCAGTCTTAAAAGCAATAAACAAGTTATATGTGGATTTTCTATGGAAACACGTGATTTGATTGAAAATTCAACAAAAAAGCTTGAGAAAAAAGGCTGTCATATGATGGTTGCAAATAACTTAAAAGTAGAAGGTGCAGGCTTTGGCACAGATACAAACATTGTAACTATACTATATCGTGATAAACAGCCAGAAAAACTTGAAATTATGTCTAAAGCTGATGTTGCAGATGAAATTTTAACAAGATTATTAAATATTTATAAATGTCTTAACGATTAACTTAAATGTAATTTTATAAAATTAGGAGGGATTATATGACGAATAATGTAGCAAAAATAGCGATAAGTTCATTATCTTATCATATTGATAAGCCATATAGTTATAAAATCCCTCTTGAATTAGCAGAAAAAATCGAGATAGGCATGCGTGTTTCAGTACCTTTTGGACGTGGTAATACACAAAAAGAAGGTATTATTTTATCACTTTCTTTTGAAAAAGATATTCAAAAATTAAAACCAATTTCGATTATTTTAGATAATAAACCTGTTCTTGATGAAAAAATGATAAAGCTGATTTTATGGATGAGAAAACGTATTTATTGTACATTTTTTGATGGCGTAAGAGCTGCCCTTCCTACCGGTTTATGGTTTCGTAAATCATATGAGTATAAGCTGCTTGATGAACAAGAATTAAAGCTAAAATCTGCATTTGATGAACATTATTTAAAATTATACAATCGGTTTGAAAATAAAGAAACATTATCTGATAATGATTTTATTAATATTTTTTCAAAGGAAAGTGCTAAAATCTATATAGATGAATTGATAGGGCAAAATATAATTTATAAAAACGTTAAAGTGCTTAATCAAGCTAATGATAAAAATATAAAAATATTATCTCTCGCCTGTCCTGTTGACGAGGCAATAAGAAAAGCTTCAAGAGGGAATTTAGTTCGCCTTGATGTTGTTGAAACTCTTTCAAATGTATCTTCAATGAGCATGAAAGAGCTTTGTTATATGACAGGAGCTACACCGAGTATAATTAACACAATGGTTAAAAATGGCATTCTTAATCAAGGTACAGAACGCATTTATAGAGCTTCGTGGGATAAGCAAAGCGAGCATCATAATGATATTGTATTGACACCATCTCAAAATGATGTTTATGAAGGAATGGCAAATTTAATAGATAAAGAATCTGCTGAATGTGCATTGCTTTTTGGGATAACAGGAAGTGGAAAAACACATGTATATCTAAAGCTCATTGAAAAAGTGATAAAGCAGGGCAAAGGTGCAATTATGTTAGTGCCAGAAATAGCACTTACTCCGCAGATGATAGCAAAATTTACAGCTATATTTGGAGATGAAGTTGCAGTTTTACATAGTGCTTTATCTCTTGGCGAAAAATATGACCAATGGCAAAGAATTAAAGAAGGAAAAGCATCTGTCGTAGTTGGTACTCGTTCTGCGATTTTTGCACCATTATCAAACATTGGAATTATTATAATCGATGAAGAACAAGATGGAGCATACAGGTCAGATAGCACTCCGAAATATGATGCACGTGATATAGCAAAATATAGAGTGAATCAACATAATTGCGTGTTAGTATTAGGTTCTGCAACTCCGAGTATTGAAAATTATTACGAGGCAGAGCAAGGTAAATATCATAAATTTGAACTTACAGAACGTTTTAGCAATAATAAACTACCAGAAGTTATTATTGCAGATATGCGTAATGCCATTAAAGAAGGATATGGGCAAAATTTTTCAGCTATTCTTGTAGATGAAATATATAAAAATATACAAAACGAAGAACAAACTATTTTGTTTCTAAATAGACGTGGTAATTCACGTCATGTAAAATGTGTCACTTGTGGATATACTCCAGAATGCGATAATTGTAGTGTAGCACTGACATATCACTCAGCTAATGACAGATTAATGTGTCATTATTGTGGTTTTTCGCAAAAAATGCCGACACTATGCCCAGAATGTAATAGCCGTAATTTAGAAAATAATATCGCTGGGACACAAAAAATCGAACAAGATTTATATGGTATTTTTGGTGATATTAATGTTATTCGCATGGATGCAGATACAACAAACACCAAAAATTCGCATGAAAAATTGCTTAAAGAGTTTTCAGCAGGTAAAGCGCATATTTTGCTAGGAACACAGATGGTAACTAAGGGGCTTGACTTTAAAAATGTAACCTTAGTTGGCGTACTTAATGCAGATTTATCGCTTTATTCAAGTGATTATAAAAGCAGAGAAAAAACATTTTCGTTAATTACACAAGTTGTTGGCAGGGCTGGTAGACATGAGAAAAGTGGTAGAGCTGTAATTCAGACCTACAGTCCTGATAATTCTGTTATAATAAGTGGAGCAAAACAAGATTATAAAAGTTTTTATAATGATGAAATTGAGCTTCGTGGAGCTTTGCTGTATCCTCCGTTTGAAGATATTTCTATTTTCACATTAACAGGTGAACGTGAACAAGCAGTAGTTTTGGCTGCAATGAATTTGAAACAGCGATTACAAGGTTTAGTGCAAAATAGTTTCTTCGATTTAGGAGCCACGGTATTAGGACCTACGGCAGCTATAGTTTCAAAAGTTCAAAATAAATATCGCTATCACGTAACAATGAGAGCAGCTGATAATACACGTCGTAGACAATTGATTTCAGGTGTAATATCAGAATTTCAACAAGATAAAAAAAATTCAGCTGTTAGTATTTCAATCGATACTAACCCTGATGCAATATAGAAAAATTCAGCAGTTTCTTTACACTGCAAAGTATAAAAACAAAGGAGAAAAATATGGCAATTCGTGAAATACTTAGAAAAGGTGACGAAACTTTAAATAAAAAAAGTCGTCTAGTAGAAAAATTTGATGAAAAATTATGGAGATTACTGGATGACATGAAAGAAACGATGGAAAGTGCAAATGGCGTAGGTTTAGCAGCGCCACAAATAGGCATTCTTCGTAAAGTTGTTATAGTTTGTGTTGATGGTGAAAATCTATATGAAATGATTAATCCAGAGATAATCTCGGCTAAAGGTGAACAAGAAGAAGTGGAAGGTTGTCTTAGTGTTCCTGGTGTGTATGGAATCGTAAAAAGACCCATGGTAGTTCGTGTGCGTGCACAAGATAGAAACGGCAAAGAATATGAAGTTGAGGGCGAGGAATTTTTAGCTCGTGCTTTCTGTCATGAAACTGACCATTTAAATGGAAATTTATTTACAGAACTTGTATCAGAATTTGTTGATATTGAAGATGTAAATCGTGATGATTAATACTAAATTGGAGAATTAAATGAGAATTTTATATATGGGCACACCGGATTTTGCAGTGTCATCATTAAAACGTCTTTATGATGATGGACATGAAATTATAGGTGTATTCACAAAACCTGATATGCCACAAGGCAGAAAAATGATAATGACACCCCCAGAAGTTAAAGTTTTAGCTGAACAATTAAATCTTACACTATATCAGCCGACTACACTTAAAGATGAGCAAATTCAAAATACGATTAGAGAACTTGCTCCAGATTTAATAGCAGTAGTGGCTTATGGCAAACTTTTACCTAAAGCTGTATTGGATATTCCGAAATATGGTTGCATTAATGTACATGGTTCACTTTTGCCAAAATATAGAGGCGCTGCGCCAATACAATGGTCTGTAATCAATGGTGATAAATTAGCAGGGGTTACAACGATGTATATGGCAGAAGGACTTGATGCTGGTGATATGCTTATGACTTATAGCACAGAGATTTTACCTGATGAAACGTCAGGTGAATTATATGAAAGACTAAAAGTTGCTGGTGCTGATTTGCTTTCGCAAACAGTAGTTGCATTGCAAAATGAAACAGCACAAAGAAAACCACAAAACGAAGATGAAGTAACGTTAGCACCTATGTTATCAAAAGAGCTTGCACAACTTGATTTTACACAAAAAGCACAAGTAATACATGATAAAGTGCGTGGTATGAATCCTTGGCCTGTTGCACACACTACTTTAGATGGCCAAACTCTTAAAATCTATCAAACTAGAATGACGGATAAAACTACTGATAAGGCATGTGGCATAGTTATAAGCTCGGATGCTAAAACAGGTCTTTTTGTAGCTTGTGCTGAGGGAACAGTTGTGGAAATCCTTCAAATCCAGCCTGTAGGTAAAAAAAGAATGTCAGTGAATGATTATTTGCGTGGAAAAACGATAGAAGTTGGAACAACTTTAGGCAATTAAGGGAGGTATTTTATGTATTTCGACACATCTTATTTAGTACTTGTTTTGCCAACATTAATATTTGCATTTTGGGCACAAGCAAATGTAAACGGAACATTTAACAAATTTTCAAAACAAATGTCAAGAATGAACATTACTGGTGCGCAAGTTGCTCAAAGAATTTTGCAACAAAACGGAATATATGATATTAGACTTGAACTTACACAAGGAAAATTATCAGATCATTTTGACCCAGGAGCAAAAGTGATTAGATTATCACCAGATGTTTATAACAGCACATCACTAGCTGCAATTGGTGTTGCAGCACATGAAGTAGGACATGCTATACAATATGCACAGCACTACACACCAATTAAAATTAGAAATGCGATAATTCCTCTTAGTCGATTTGGCTCTACTCTGGCAATGCCACTTGCAATTATTGGACTTATTTTCAGCTTTAGCTTTTTAGTTGATCTTGGGATTTTATTTTTCTTTTTTGCAGTATTATTCCAAGCAATCACATTGCCAGTTGAATTTAATGCATCTAAACGTGCGATGAAAGCACTTGAAAGTGGAAATATCCTTGATAATTCAGAATTACCCAAAGCACGAAAAACTTTAAATGCTGCAGCATTAACTTATGTGGCAGCACTTGCTGTGTCATTAGGACAATTTATACGTTTAATTTTAATATCAAATCGAAGAAATTAAACTTACGGATATAGAGAAAGGAAAAATGAATTAATGCCTAAAAAAACACCTAAAACTGCACGAGAAATTGCACTTTTAACCTTACTTGATATAGAGATAAACAGTGCTTGGTCAGATGGAGCATTAGCTAAATTATTATCACAAAATGAGATTTCTTCTCGTGATAGTGCTTTGGCTACTCGTCTTGTCTATGGTGTGCTTCAAAACATGGCATTGATTGATTTTTATATTAATGCATATTCAAAAACTAAAGTTAAAAAGATGGATAAATCTGTTCGTCAAGCTTTAAGGATTGGAGTATATCAACTTGTATTTATGGATAAAATTCCACAAAATGCTGCTGTTAATGAAAGTGTAAATCTTGTAAAAAAATATGCAAGACCACATTTAACTTCGTTTGCAAATGGGATTTTACGACAATTCACAAGGAATTTAGAACAATTACCTCGCATAAATGCAGACACTAAAGAAGAATATTTAGCATTAAAATATTCTCATCCAATAGAACTTACAAGGAAACTTTTTGAAACTTATGGACGTCAAACAACAGAAAGCATTCTAAAAGCAAATAATGAAACAGCCCCAACTGTTATTAGGATTAACAGGTTGCAAGCGTCAGATGATTTATCAATAAAAGAACTTGAAGAAGCTGGTGCAAGTATACATAAAATAGATGAATTTGATGGAGTTTATGAATGTCAAAACATCGGGAATTTGCTGAAATTAGAATGCTTTAAAAATGGAGAAATCACAGTTCAAGATACAGCAAGCCAATTAGCTGTATATGCACTGAATCCTACTCGTGGCAGTTTTATGATTGATTGCTGTTCAGCACCAGGTGGCAAAAGCTTTTTATCAGCACAGCTTATGGAAAATGAGGGCAATATAATTTCTTGTGATGTTCACGCACATAAAATTGACATTATAGAGCAAGGTGCACAGCGTTTAGGTGCTGAAATAGTTCAGCCAGCACTGTTGGATGCTTCAAAACGATTTGATAGGTTTGTAGAAAAAGCTGATTTCGTTCTTTGTGATGTTCCGTGTTCTGGAATTGGAATTATCAGAAAAAAACCAGAAATTCGCTATAAATCACTTGAAGAAATTGCAAATTTACCAGAAATACAGTATAATATTTTAGATAACTGCAAAGCGTATGTAAAACCTTTTGGAGCATTAGTTTATTCCACATGTACAATTTTGCCTGAAGAAAATATTCAGATTGTTGAAAAATTTCTGAAAAACAATGAAAATTTTCAGCTAGAGCAGTTTGAATTGCCGAAACTTGGGAAAATAGACAATGGAATGATAACTTTATTGCAAGGTGTAGATGGTACTGATGGATTTTTCATCGCTAAATTTAGGAGAAAATCATAATGAAAACCGATATTAAAAGTTTAAATATTATAGAACTTGCAGATTTTTTAGAGCAAATTGGCGAAAAAAAATTCAGAGCAAAACAAATATTTAAATGGCTACATTTTCCTGTGCGAAGTTTCGAGGAAATGAGTGATATTTCAAAATCATTAAGAATGAAACTATCTGAAATTTGTCTATTAACATCACCAGAAATTTTGCAAAAACAAGTGTCGAAAATAGATGGTACAGCAAAATATTTGTGGAAACTTCATGATGGAAATACAGTTGAAAGTGTTCTTATGAAGTATGAACATGGATATACTGTATGTGTTTCTAGCCAAGTTGGATGTCGTATGGGATGTACATTTTGTGCATCAGCCGTAGGCGGACTTGTGCGAAATTTAGCACCATCTGAAATTTTAGATCAAGTATTATTCATAGCATCGGATATGAATATTAGAATTTCAAATATTGTGCTGATGGGAACAGGAGAGCCACTTGATAATTATGATAATGTAATTAAATTTTTGAAACTTGTAAATGATGAAAATGGTGTAAATATTGGAATGAGACATATTTCATTATCAACTTGTGGAGTGGCTGATAAAATATTAGAGCTTGCAAAAGAAAAATTACAAATTACACTATCGATTTCACTGCATAGCCCCGATAATGAGACAAGAAGCAAAATAATGCCGATTAATCGTGCATTTAATATAGAAAAATTAATTCAAACGTGCAAACAATATAATAAAATAACTGGAAGACGAATATCATATGAATATACCATGATAAAAGGCGTAAGTGATAGACCGTTTCAAGCAAAAAAATTAGCAGAGCTTTTAGCGCATACAGGCTCGCATATTAATCTTATTCCATTAAATGATGTTACAGAAAGTGGATTATGTGCTAGTGATAAAAAAGATGTGCTAACATTTCAAAAAATTCTTACACAAAATAATTTAACAGCCACAGTAAGACGAAGATTAGGTCCTGATATAGACGCAGCGTGTGGACAACTTCGCAGAAGAACGATTGAAGAAGGTGATAAGTAATGATAGCTTGGGGATTAACTCATGAGGGTATGGTTCGAGCCACAAATCAGGATTTTTATATTGCAGAAGTAGTGCCAGAAATTGATACAGCATTATTTGTTGTATGTGATGGAATGGGTGGTGCTAATGCTGGAAATATTGCAAGTAAATTCGCAGCTGAAAGCTTTGCAGATGAAATAAGAAGAAATTATAAACCACAAATTTCAGATGAAGAGGTAAAAGCTTTCCTTTTTGAAGCTGTAACACATGCAAATTCTTATGTGCATGGATTATCTATTAAGCATGAGGAATTTGAAGGAATGGGAACTACTTTGGTAGGTGGAATTGCAATTTCTGATAAAATTTATCTTGCAAATGTTGGTGATAGCAGAGCTTATATTGTTTCAGCAAAAAAAATAAATAGACTGACACGTGATCATTCACTTGTTGAAGAATTATTAACTTTAGGAAAGATTACAGAAGAACAAGCAAAAAATCATCCTAGTAAAAATTTAATAACTCGTGCAGTTGGCGTAGATAGGCAAATTGACATTGATATTTATGAACATAATTTAGCACAAGATGAAATTCTTCTTTTATGTTCTGATGGATTATCAGGAATGGTTGATGATAAAATTATTTTTGATATTGTGAATTCATCAAATAATATAAGAGAGATGTGTGAAATGCTTATAGAAAATGCTAAGAAAAATGGTGGAATTGATAATATTACAGCAGTATTATTCTCACGAAACCAAAGCATATCCGATGTTAAATAAAGTGAGGATTATATGGATAAATACATAGGGAAGGTCCTTGAAGGACGTTATGAAATACTTGAAATAATCGGTACAGGCGGAATGTCTACTGTTTATAAAGCACATTGTAAGTTGCTAAATCGTCATGTAGCTATAAAAATCTTAAAAGATGAATTTGCAAATGATGCTGAATTTTGCAAAAGATTTCACAATGAATCTCAAGCAGTTGCGATGTTATCGCATAATAATATTGTAGCAGTATATGATGTATCACCGAATGATCATTTGCAATATATAGTTATGGAATTATTAGATGGGATTACGCTTAAAGATTATTTAAAACAAAAAGGTGCATTACAATGGACAGAAGTGCTATATTATACAGCACAAATTGCTAAAGCACTTGCACATGCACATAATAGAGGAATAATACATCAAGACATAAAGCCATTAAATATAATTTTAACACCTGAAAAAATTATTAAAGTAATGGATTTTGGTATTGCAAAAATTGCAACAAAAAAAGAAACTCAAGTAATAAAAGAAGCAATTGGTTCTGTGCATTATATATCACCTGAACAAGCTCGTGGAAGCTCTATCGACACTAGAAGTGATATTTATTCATTAGGTATCGTGATGTATGAAATGTTAACGGGAAGATTGCCTTTTGAAGGAGAAACAGCACTTTCTATAGTCATGCAACATATTAATGCAATTCCACTTATGCCAAGTGACTATAATGATCGTATTCCAAGTTCAGTGAATGAAATTGTTATGCTTGCAATGTCACCTTCACCAGATAAACGATATCAAACAGTTGATGAATTATATTATGATGTTGAGGAATTGCGTCATAATCCGGAAGCTAGCTTTGATTATGATATTTATTCATTAAGACATGGTGAGGAACAAAATTTTGAAGAAACACGCAAAATAAATTACAAGTCTAATCAAAATAATAGAAATGATGAAAGTAAACCTGTTAAAACAGCTCCATCAAGGCAGTCAACATCAAATTCATCACAAATTAAAACAACACCGACAAATGGTACAAATGAAAATAAAGGTCAAGGACGTCGAAACACAGGAAACAAAAAAGGGACGTTGCCTCCTGTTTTAATAGCTAGCATATTTGTTGCAGTTATATTTATTGGTGCTTTAGTGTTTTCGTTTGACATGCTTCTTAATGGAGGAGATGATGATAGAGTTACTGTGCCTGATTTTACAGGACTTACAATTGAGGAGATTTTAAATAATCCAGAATATGATGATTATAACATTGTTGAGGCAGACGAAACAATTGAAGGAACAGGAGAAGAAATTGGAACTGTTGTAGAACAACAACCAAAACCAAACCAAAATATTCACATTTCAACAGAAATCATTATTTCATTAGCAGGCGGAGATGTTGAAAATCTGATAGATATTCCGAATATAGAAAATGTTACTTTATCTCGTGCGACTACGATATTAGAAGATGCAAATATAATGTTTACAACAACAGAAGAATTTTCAGAAGAAATTGCAAAAGGAAATGTTATTCGTACAGTTCCAGAGATAGGACAACCTGTTGAAGAAAATACTTCAATTATAGTATATTTAAGCAGTGGTAAAGAAGTGAAAGTTGTACCTATGCCAAATCTTCTTGGTGCGATGCAAAGTGTGGCACAAAATACACTTGCCGTAGTCGGATTGGAAAATGTTGAAATCAAAGAAGAAGATAGCGAAAAAGAAAAAGGCATAGTAATATCACAGAGTATTGCAGCAAGCACAGACATCAGCAATGATACTAAAATTGTGATTACAGTAAGTTCTGGTAATGCACCAGAACCAGAGCCCGAGCCAGAACCAGAGCCAGAACCACAAAATCCTGATGAACCAAAAGATGACCCAGAAGGAAATTCAGGAAATAATGAACCAGATGAGCCTGATGTTCCAGTTGTAGAGCCAATTAAAACTGCGACAATAAAAGTTCAACTTCCAGCTAATAAAGGCAATGTTCAAGTTAAAATGACAGCCGGAGATGAAACTATTTATGAAAAAATTCATGATTCTGATGAGAATTTAATAGATATTAAATTAAGTGGCAATGGATCTGAACTTGTTGTAGTTTATATTGACGGTGAATTATGGGCTGAAGAAATTGTTGTATATGAATAAGATAATTAGTGAGGAAAATATGTCACAAGGAATTATAGTTAAAGGCATAGGTGGATTTTATTATGTTGATATAGGTGATAAAATCGTCGAATGTCGTGCACGTGGTAAGTTCAGAATTAAAGAGGGCAAACCTATAATTGGTGATAAAGTTGATATTGATTTGTTAGCTGATGACACTGGTTATATAAAAACACTTTATCCACGTAAAAACGAATTAATTAGACCACCTGTATGCAATATAGACGTACTTGTAATTGTGATTTCTATGGCAAATCCTAAAACAGATTTATTTTTAATTGACAAAGTAATTGCGATTGCAGAGCATAAAGAAATGGATGTTATCATTTGTATAAATAAATGTGATGTAGATAGTGGCGATGATATGTATAATATTTATACAAATGCAGGATTCACAGTTATTCGTACAAGTGCTGAAACTGGGCATGGAATTGACGAATTATTGGATAAATTAGCTGCTAAAGTATCTGCATTCTGTGGTAATTCAGGGGTTGGTAAATCAAGTATACTTAATAAACTTGATGAAAATTTATTTGCTGAAACAGGGGAGATAAGCGAGAAAATCGGCAGAGGTAAACACACAACACGTCATGTAGAATTATTTAAGCTGTCAAACGGTGGTTTTATTGCGGACACTCCTGGATTTTCTTCTTTTGAAACAGAACGTATGGATTTAGTGTTTAAAGACGATTTGCAATATTGCTTTAGAGATTTTAAAGAATATATTGGTGATTGCAAATTTACAAGCTGTGCACATGTTAAAGAAAAAGGATGTGCAGTTATTGATGCTGTTCAGAGTGATAAAATAGCAAGTTCAAGACATGAAAGCTATGTAAAACTTTTTGAAAGTGTAAAAGATATTAAAGAATGGGAACAAAAAAAATAATGGATAAAACATGTCTTATAATTGCTGGAGCTCCTGAAAAAGACATTGAATATGTTAAAAATATTATTGTAAAAGAAAATCCAACTATAATCTGTGCAGATGGGGGATATAAGCATTGCTTAAACCTAAATATTACACCTGATATATTGATTGGGGATTTAGATTCTTTACATACTGATAATATTCCATCATCTTGTAACATTATTAAACTTAGACCAGATAAAGATGATAGTGACCTTAAAGAGTGCGTTAATCATGCAATATCTAAAGGTTTTAATAACATTATTATCACCTGTGCGTCAGGTGGCAGAGCAGATCATTATTTATCAAATTTATCTATTCTTGAATATATTAATGAAAAAGGTGTAAAAGCTATATTTTATGATAATAATAATAGAATTTACTTTCAAAAAGATAGTGAAACCACATATGATGCAGATAATTCATTTAAGTATATAGGAATTATCCCTCTTGATAAAGAACTTAGGGGAGTTACTTTAACAGGACTTAAATACCCACTTGAAAAGGCTACTATTTCAAGGCATGATATTATAACTATAAGCAATGAGGCGATTTCTCAAAGATTTACGGTTGAAATTAATCAAGGTTCAGCATATATAATTTATACTAGAGATTAAATAAAGTGGGGGTGTGTCGCATTGTGACACACCCCCTAAAACATTATTTTTAATGTTTCGTAGATATTCTATTTTTATCGAAATAAGGCTGTGACGAAAATTTCATTTCGTCACAGCCCTTTCTATTACTAAAAAAACGTATTTATATTAATTTACAAAAATAGAAACTTTTGGAATGTTTTTATTGACAAGACACAAAAGATAAAGTATTATTATAAATGTAAGTTGCGTAAACGTAACAAAATATAAGTAAATGAAAAGAAAGGTGAGTGAGAAAGAGTAAAAATAATATATAAATTAATAATTAAAAGAAAGTATGGTAATGAAATGAGTAAAAATATTATTAAATTATCAATTTCAGGATTTTTAGGTTACTTATCAGCGACTTTAGGCAATCTTGCGATGCCTGTTTACATATTGATTATTCTATCATTAATTGATTATGTTACAGGAGTTATAGCAGCCAAATGTCGCAATGAAATGATTAGTTCAGTGATTGGAATAAATGGGATAGCAAAAAAAATATCATTATTTATTTTAATAATGATAGGTGGAGTATTGGATTGGCTTTTAGTATATTCAGCTGAATTAGTTGGATTTAATTTTGATATGAATTTTGCAGTTGCATGTTTTGTATCGATTTGGATTATTTGTAATGAAATAATATCAATTTTAGAAAATATTTCTGATATAGGTGCTCCATTGCCACCTTTTTTGCTTAAAATTGCAAATTTAATTAAAGCTAAAACTGAAAGTGAGAACGAAGTTAATCAGGAGGAAGAGTAAAATGAGAATACTAATTGATGCTGGGCATGGTGGAGACGATTCTGGTGCAATTAATAAAATTACAAATCAACGTGAAGATAGAACTAACTTCAATGTATCTCTAATGTTAGCTGCAATGCTGACGAAAAAAAGCCATGATATTTCTTTAATGAGAAAATCTCATGATGAAACTATCACATTAAATACTAGAATGGCTGCAATTTTAACTATCAAACCAGAACTTGTCATAAGTATTCATCACAATGCATTTAATACAACTGCTAAAGGTGCTGAAGTTTTGGCACAAGTCGCTAATGATACTTCTTATAAGTTTGCACAAGAGCTATTAAAACAATTTGAAAATATTGGGCAGAAAACAAGGTCTGTTGTTCGCAAATGGAATAGCTCAAAAACAGAAGATTATTATGGGATATTACGTTATTCACAAAAAGTACATTGCCCTGCTGTTATAACAGAATTTGCTTTTATTGATAATAAATATGATGTCCAAATGATAAATACATATGAAAAACAATGGAAGCAAGCAGAAGCAATTTGTCAAGCTGTAGATAAAATATTTTAAGACTTTGTGTTTTCTTAGTATTTACATTGAATAAAAGGAGGGTATTTTGCCCTCCTTTTGTATTTTGTAATTGAAAATACAAAATAAATAGATTATAATATAATAAATAACAAACTGGAGGAAAAATACTTGAATATACAAATTTTTGGAAAATCAAAATGTTTTGACACTAAAAAAGCAGAACGTTACTTTAAAGAACGTAAAATAAAATACCAATTAATTGACTTGCCTAAATTCGGTATGAGTGATGGTGAATTTAATAATGTAAGCCGTGCTGTGGGTGGGTTTGAAAATTTATTTGATGAAAAAGCTAAAGATGAAGATGCAACCTTGTATAAATACCTTGATGACAGTGCGAAAAAAGAAAAATTATTAGATAACCCAAAACTAATTAAGACACCTATAGTAAGAAATGGAAAACAAGCGACTATAGGATATGTGCCAGAAATTTGGGCAACATGGGAGTAA
>CAYJKB010000009.1:37785-55317 GCA_964370625.1 uncultured Oscillospiraceae bacterium
AATTTTAATGCTTTCTTGAAAGTTCAGTTTTTTCAATATCATAAGGAGTAGTTTGATATACAAAGTAATTAAGCCAGTTTGTATATAACAGATGTGCATGACTTTTCCATGTTACAAGTGGGTCAAATTCAGGATTATTTTCAGGGAAATAATTATGCGGAACATTAGGATTAATCCCTTTATTCACATCACGAATATATTCACCTTTTAGTGTGTCCTTGTCATACTCAGGATGGCCCATAACAAAAAAGTTGCTGTTTGTAATATCACGAACAATATAAACACCAGCATCTTTAGAAATTGACATTACTTCAAGTTCTGGATGATTATTAATATCAATAGCATGAACTTCAGTGTAACGTGAATGAGGTGCATCAAATACATCATTAAATCCACGAAATAAATTGTGATTTTTAACAGTTAAAGTATGTTTGAAAACTCCTGATACCTTTTGAGATAATTCAAACTTAGGAATGCCATAATGATAAAATAATCCAGCTTGAGCTCCCCAACAAATGTGAAGTGTATTGAATACATGAGTTTTTGACCATTCGAAAATCTCACAAAGTTCGCTCCAATATTCAACATCTTCAAATTCCATAAGTTCAACAGGTGCTCCTGTAATGATTAAACCATCATATTTTTTATTTTTGATTTCATCAAAAGTTTTATAAAAAGTAAGAAGATGATCTTCAGGAGTATTTTTTGATTTATAAGTAGAAGTTTGAAGAAGCTCTACTTCGATTTGAAGTGGGGTATTTGAAAGACAACGCAAAATTTGAGTTTCAGTTGTGATTTTTGTTGGCATAAGGTTTAGAATTACAATTCTAAGAGGCCTAATGTCTTGGTGTAATGCACGATTTTCTGTCATTACAAAGATGTTTTCACTTTCTAAAACTCGACGAGCAGGTAAATTATCTGATATTTTAATTGGCATAAAAAAACCTCCAATAAATTAATTTTTAAGTATATATAACTAATTATACCAAATAACATAAATATAAACAATAGAAATATAAAGTATCCATATCTATTTTTGTAAAATTACCATAGTAATATGTAATCAAACAGTGTATAATGTAATATGTGGTATTGTGCCACAAGACTTATTGAATAAGTTTGTAAATTAAACCTTTTAAATAGGTATGGAGGATATATGAAAAGAAACGATCTAAGAAATATTGCGATTATCGCCCACGTTGACCATGGTAAAACAACACTGGTTGACCAAATGCTTAAGCAAAGTGGTGCTTTTCGTGAAAACCAATCAGTTGAAGAACGTGTAATGGACAACAACGACATTGAGCGTGAGCGTGGTATTACAATTCTTGCAAAAAACACATCAGTTAAATATGATGATATTAAAATAAATATCGTTGATACTCCAGGACATGCTGACTTCGGTGGCGAAGTTGAACGTGTACTTAAAATGGTTGATGGTGTACTTCTATTAGTAGATGCATTTGAAGGGCCTATGCCTCAAACTCGTTTTGTACTGCAAAAAGCACTTGAACTAGGACATAAAATCATCATTGTTATAAACAAGATTGACCGTCCTGATGCTCGCTTAAATGAAATTGGTGATGAAGTTTTAGAACTTCTTTTAACATTAGATGCAGATGATGCACAATTAGATAGCCCTATTGTTTACTGTTCAGGTCGTGATGGAACAGCTTCTATGTCACCTAACGTGGCAGGCGAAGACTTAAAACCTTTATTTGATGTAATCTTATCTCATATTCCAGCTCCTGCTGTAAATACTGAAGGCGATTTTCAAATGCTTGTATCTTCTATTGACTATAACGAATATGTAGGTAGAATTGCCATTGGTAGAATTGAAAAAGGTTCACTTTCTGTAGGTCAAGAATTTACAGTATGTGATTTCCACAATAGAATTAAACCTTATAAATCAAAAGCTGTTAATGTATATACTATCGAAAACCTATCTCGTGTACCAACAGATAGTGCAAAAGCTGGGGAAATTGTATGTCTTTCTGGTATTGAAAATGTAAATATCGGGGAAACTTTGTGTGCAACAACAAATGTTGAGCCACTTCCTTTTGTTAAAATCTCAGAACCTACAGTTGAAATGAACTTCTCTGTTAATGATGGTCCTTTCGCTGGTAAAGAAGGTAAATTTGTAACTACTCGTCAACTTCGTGATAGATTATTTAGAGAGCTTTTAAAAGACGTTTCCCTTAAAGTTTTCGAAACTGAAAACACAGATAGCTTTAGAGTTTGTGGGCGTGGAGAGATGCATTTATCTATTTTAATTGAAAATATGCGTCGTGAAGGATATGAGTTTTTAGTAGGAGCACCAAAAGTTTTATATCGTGAAATCGATGGTGTAAAAAATGAACCAATTGAACGTATGGTAGCTGACGTGCCTCAAGAGAGTGTTGGTGCTGTTATGGAAAAAATGGGTTCAAGAAAAGGTGAACTTGTTCACATGGCACCACAAGGTGACCGTATGCGTGTTGAATTTTTAATTCCAGCACGTGGACTTTTCGGTTATCGTAATGAATTTTTAACTGATACTCGTGGAGAAGGAATTTTAAGTTCTGTTTTCCATGAATATGCTCCTTTTAAAGGCGAAATCTCAAAACGTAATGTAGGTTCTCTTATCGCTTTTGAAACAGGTACTGCTGTAGCTTATGGGCTTTACAACGCTCAAGACAGAGGTGCATTATTTATTGATGCTGGTACTGAAGTATATGAAGGTATGATTGTTGGTATGAATCCAAAAGGCGATGACATGGCTGTTAACGTTTGTAAAAAGAAACAAATTACAAACATGCGTGCTTCGGGTAGTGATGATGCTCTTCGTCTTGTGCCACCTCGTAAAATGAGTGTTGAAGATGCTATGGAATTTATCGCTGATGATGAAATGATTGAAATTACACCAAAAAGTGTAAGACTTCGTAAAACAGTTTTATCAAATCAACTTCGTGGCAAGAAAAAGAATAACTAATATTTAAAGAGAAAAATATATAAAACTACGGCAAATTATCTTAGTGAAAGCTCTAAGAAATTTTTGCCGTAGTTTAGTTAAAATTTAAGGGGCGTAGAAATGAAAGCATTGTTCAAAAAAGAAAATCTATTTTTAAGAGTAACAGTAGGATTTATTATTGGTATACTATTAGGTGTATTTTTACCTGAATTTAGCATTCAAACTAAAGTAGTAGGGGATTTATACCTAAATCTTATTAAACTTATGATAATACCTATCGTAACTGTAGCCGTTTTTTGTGGTATCGCCAATATTAGTGACGGTACATTGCTTAAAAAAATCGGTTTGCGTACTGTTTTACTATATGTTATTTTGTTTGTAGTATCAGCGGCAATTTCACTGGCTATCGCATGGACAATTCGCCCAGGACTTGGTGCAGAATTTGAAAACACTCCTGTGTATGAAGGTGAACTTACAACACCTACGGTTTCAGCATTTATCACAAACATTATTCCTACAAACATTGTAGATGCAGCAGCAAAAGGAAGCACACTTCCTGTAATTTTATTTACAATCGTATTTGCTGTAGCAGTTTTATCAAGTGGAGAAAAATGTAAACCTGTAGTAGATTTTATGAATGGATTGTCTGTTGCATTCTTTAAAATGCTAGGTTATTTCATGGAAATTTCACCAATTGGCGTAGCTTCTCTAATGGCGTTTTCAGTAGCTCAATATGGTGCTGGAATTTTTGGAGCACTTGCAAAGTACATTCTAACTTGCTGGCTTGCTTGTATTGCTGTATACCTTGTTGTTATGGTGCTTCCTGTATGGTTTTATACTGGGCTTAATCCAATTAAATTTATGCGTGCATCTGGTAAAGTAGCTTTAGTTACACTATCTACTACAAGTTCAGCTGCAACACTTCCTACAACTATCGGTGTCAGCGTAAATGACCTTAAAGCACCAGAAGGTATTTCTCAATTCACACTTCCTTTAGGTTGTACAATTAATATGTGTGGTGGAGCGTGTTCGTTCTGTTGTTTAGCTGTATTTGTTTCTGATTTCTACAGTCTTAATATGCCACTTACAACTATTATATTCTTAATTTTAGTAGCAACTCTACTTAACATGGCAGCACCTGGTATCCCTGGTGGTGGTATCGTTTTAGGGGCATCGTTCTTATCAATTATCGGACTTCCATTTGACTTAATGGGTCCTATCAGTGGTTTTTATCGTCTACTTGACATGGCGTTTACAACAATCAATGTACAAGGCGACCTTGCAGCAAATCTAATTGTCGCTAAAAACGTTGGTGAATGGGACGGAAAAAAGGTGATTTAAATGGAAAATGTGATTAAAATAGGATATCAGGGGATTGAAGGAAGCAATTCACTTGCAGCAGCAATTGAACTTGCAAATGATTTAAAAATAGAAAACGCTGATTTTGTGCCACTTGTTACATCTTTAGGAGTTAAAACTGCATTGTTAAATAGAGAAATAAAATATGGAGTTTTTGCGACTAATAATAATTTAGCTGGCATTGTGAAAGAAACATCTAATGCTTTAAAAGATGTAAATTACGATGTTTTAGCAGAACATACGCTGACTATAGAGCATCACCTGTATGTAAAAGATGAGAGCGTTACAGCGAAAGACATAACAGCTGTAGCTTCGCACATTCAAGCTATTGGTCAATGTGCCCATTCTATTGCGAAAAATTTTCCAAATGCTACTCGAAAAGAACTTCGAGATACAGCGATTGGTGCAAAATTTTTAGCAAAAGGAACGTTGCCAAGAACAGTAGGCGTACTGTGTCGTCATGACGCAGGGCAACTTTTCGGACTTCATTTACTTATGGAACACCTTCAAGATAATAAAGAAAATTTCACAGATTTTGTTATAATTGAATTAAAATAACTTATATATAAGGAGTTGTTGTGGATGAAAATTATCATTTGCAATAGCTCTTTATTTTTAAAAGTTTTGAATACAGAAAAAGAATAAGTTAATATTTAGACTTTAATTTTTACATTCCGTTTACAAAAACATATTGAAAAGATATTGAAAATATGTTAGTATACAGTATGGTGGTGCAGTATCCTAGTCGGATCATTCATCTCCTAAGACGGGCCTAAAAATCCGTAAAAGGGCATATCGATGAAGTCCCTTGTGCTTGCTTTATACGCCCAGTTTAGGGTGAGTGCTGGGGGTTAAGGCTTTAGGGCAGCCTACAATGGCATGTAGACCTGACCCTATTGCCGTGGAGACCTTATTTCGTGGGGCACCTATACATTCGAAAGGATTGATGGATGACCTACGGATAAGGATTAAACCTGCATTGCGGTACTTAATTGTGCTGTGTGCAGAGTAGCCTGCCTTGAGTGGCTATGGTGGATAAAGTATCCGCATTAAATTCTCTGGCCGGAGAAGATAATGTATTGATTTTTGAAACCATACCTGCAAAAGAGGCTAAGAGGTGATTTGACTGTTGCGGAAATCGCCTAGGCTGTCGTAATTGGGCAAGATTAGGATTGCAGTACGGACTAAGTGGCAATCCGGTCATCTGGCTTGTACCAGATTATAAGTTGTAATGGGAAACCTCCACTACGGTGACGAGTGGTTACTTATAGGGAAATCCTACCGGACCTAAAGCCGTAAGATTTACTTTTCTTGCTACCACCATTTTAATTAAATAATAGCAATAAACATTTGCACAAAATATAAAAGTATAAAGGATGGAACAACATTGGATACGGGAAACGATAAACATAATAAGGAAAAAAATAAAAAAATTAAACACCCCAAAAAGCCTTCACATATGCGCTGGGTGGTTACAATCACAATATTAAGTTTTATAATTTCTGTAACTTTGTCATACACTTCAACAATAGCACTTGAAAGTGCTACAATTGTAGTTGCTTTTTCGATTTTAATACTATTTATATTAGTTGGTATTTTATTTGATATAATTGGTGTCGCAGCAACGGCATCAACAGAAAAGCAATTTCATTCTATGGCTGCTCGTAAAGTAGTTGGTGCATCTCAAGCAGTTTGGCTTACACGAAATGCATCAAAAGTAGGTAGCTTCTGTAATGACGTAATTGGAGATATTTCAGGTATTATTAGCGGTGCTACAGGGGCTCTTATCATTGCACGTATAGCATCAGACGGTTCGATAAAATCCACATTGATATCGCTTGCTATAACAGGTGCTATCGCAGCTTTTACAATAGGTGGAAAAGCAATTGGAAAAAGTATTGGTATTAGTAATTGTACAAATATAATATTTTTCACAGGTAAAATGATTTATTATTTTACATTACAACCATTTAGAAAAAATAGGTAATAGTTAATGAATAAATATAATTTATTAGATAAATTAGATAGTAAAAAATTAAACGAATTTACACAAAAAGAAAGAGAAGAATTATGTCAAAATCTTAGAGATTTTGTGATTGATAAAGTATCTGTCACAGGCGGACATTTAGCTTCGAATTTAGGTGTTGTTGAAATTACGGTTGCAATGCACACTGTATTTGATAGTGCAAAAGATAGATTTATTTTTGATGTAGGTCATCAAAGTTATATTCATAAAATATTAACAGGACGCAAGGATGATTTTAATTCTTTGCGTTCTTTTGGCGGTTTATCAGGCTTTACTAAGCCGTCTGAAAGCCATCATGATGCGTTTATTTCTGGTCATGCTTCAACTTCAGTATCAGTAGGTTTAGGTATGGCAAGAGCAAGAACGCTAAAAAAAGAAGATTATACTGTAGTATCTGTAATTGGTGATGGGGCATTAACTGGTGGTATGGCTTATGAAGCATTGTGTGATGCTGGGCATAGCAAAGAGCCACTTATTGTCATTTTGAATGACAATGAAATGTCAATCACACGTAATGTCGGTGCTATAAGCACTCACCTTGCAAAACTTAGATTAAAACCACGGTATTTAAATTTCAAAAAATATACGAAGAAAGTCTTGTTTAAAATTCCAGGAGGTAAAGGAATTTATAAGTTTTTAACAAGTACAAAAAGTGCAATTAAATCAGCTGTTTTACCTGCTTCGTTATTTGAACAAGTGGGATTTAAATATTTAGGTCCTGTAGATGGACATGATTTAAAATCTGTTACAGAACTTTTAGTTCTTGCAAAAAGCTTAGAATGCCCAGTGTTAATTCATCTAATGACACAAAAAGGTAGAGGATACTCTTATTCAGAAGAAAGACCAGAAAATTATCATGGAGTATCAACATTTGATGTGGACACAGGGAAATCAAATAAAAAATCAAGTCAAACATTTTCTGATATATTCGGCGAGCAGATGATGAATTTTGCAGAGGAAGATGATGCTATCTGTGCAGTTACAGCTGCAATGCAATCTGGAACAGGGTTGTCTAACTTTGCAAATACATATGAAAACAGATTTTTTGATGTTGGTATAGCAGAAGAACATGCAGTTGCGATGTCTGCTGCAATGGCAAAACAAGGTTTAAAGCCTGTATGTACATTATATTCTTCTTTTCTTCAGCGTGCTTATGATCAACTTGTGCATGATGTCGCTATTGATAACATAAATCTTACAATTGCAGTTGATAGAGCTGGAATTGTAGGAGAAGATGGAGAAACTCATAATGGAGTTTTTGATGTTGGATTTGTGCGTACAATTCCAAATTTTACTGTACTATGTCCTTCAAGTTTTGAAGAACTGCGTAGTATGCTTAAAATTTCTCTTTATGAAAAAAATTCACCAGTGGTAGTACGTTATCCAAGAGGTGGACAAGGTTTATATACAGCTGATAATTCACATGAAACATGTACACTGTTAGAACAGGGAAAAGATATAACAATAGTAAGTTATGGTATAATGATTAATAATGCATTAGAAGTTTTTAAAATTTTTAGTGCAAAAAATATTTTTTGTGATATAATTAAAATCAATGATATTACAAATAAAGATGAATATATGGATATAATTCAGAAATCGCTCAAGAAAACAGGCAAACTTGTAGTTATTGAAGACGTTGTTGAATTTGGAAGTGTTGGAACTACGATTTTAAGCGAATGTCAAAAAAGAAATTTTGCACCATTTAAATCATTGTTAGTAAATGTGGGAGATAGGTTTTTGCCACATGGTGCACTAAATAAAGTTTATGAATATTGTAATATTGATGCTATTTCTATTGTAAAACATGTAACGGAGGCACTGAACATAGATGAGTAAAAAACGACTTGATGTATGGCTGTTTGAAAATGGACTATGTCCATCTCGTGAAAAAGCAAAAGCTGTAATAATGAGTGGAATTGTATATATAAATAATCAAAAAGCTGATAAAGCTGGGCAGATCGTAGAAGAAACTGCAAATGTTGAAATTCGTGGAAATACACTGTCTTATGTAAGTCGTGGTGGGCTTAAAATTGAACGTGCATTAGAACATTTTGATATAAATCCTGAAAATTTGGTAGTTATGGATATTGGTGCGTCTACTGGTGGGTTTACAGATTGCTTGCTGAAAAGAGGAGCAACTAAGGTTTACTCTATTGATGTTGGATATGGTCAACTTGCTTGGAGCCTTAGAACAGACCCTAGAGTTGTATGCATGGAAAGAACAAATATCCGTCATGTAACACCAGAGAATTTAGAGGAAATACCTGATATGGCAGTTATTGATGTATCATTTATTTCTCTAAAACTAGTTTTACCAGTAGTGTCAAACTTAATTTCAAAAGAACATGGTGTAATAGCTTGTTTGATTAAACCACAATTTGAAGCAGGAAGAGATAAAGTTGGAAAAAAAGGTGTTGTACGTGATAAAGAAGTACATGAAGAAGTGCTTTATAAATTTGTAGAAAATGCTACAAATGCTGGATTTTTTGTTCATGATATAACTTTTTCTCCGATTAAAGGACCAGAAGGAAATATTGAATTTTTAGGGTATCTAAAAAGAGAAGAAAACCCAAATGAAATTGACATAGAACAAATAGTAAGTTTTGCACATGACGAGCTTCATAAAAATTCGAACTAAGTGGTTAAATATAATTTTAGAATTCAAATAAAAGATAGTGCAAATAATGTCCGTCTAATTGGTGTAAACTAAATAATAGAAGGATATTTTCATTGAATTTTGTGCCTTTCAAGGAAAGGAATGGGGATTAAAATGAAACATGTTTATATTTATCCGAATACCACAAAAAAAGAAATTGAAAGAAAAATAAAACAATTAACGACATTTATTCTTGAATGTGGGTGTAAAATTTATATGCATGAATGCCTAAAAGATACTTTTTATGGCGAATTTGATATTAATTTTGTTCCATTTGAAGAATGTATTGAAAATGCAGAGGTTATCATTGTTTTAGGTGGTGACGGAACGATACTAAGAATTGCTAAAAAAGCTGCTGAATATAATGTTCCGATTTTAGGAATTAATTTCGGTACAGTTGGATTTATTAGCGAACTTGAAATATCTGAATACGCTTATCTTGCAAAGGTATTTAATGGTAAATACATATTAGATAATAGAATGATGCTAAAAGTAGATGTTATCCGAGATAATGAAATAATATATACAAAATATGCACTAAATGATGCTGTTGTGATTAAAGGAAATGCATTTAGAACAGTGCGTGTAGGTGTATTAGCAGATGATATTCCAGTTTCTAATTTTACGGGCGATGGTGTTATTATATCAACACCAACAGGATCTACAGCATATTCATTATCAGCAGGAGGACCTGTGATAGAACCAGCAGCTGAAAATATATGTGTAACACCTATTTGCGCACATGCACTGCAAGCAAAATCATATGTATTTGCACCTCAAAGAAAAATTGAAATCAGCACAACAGACGCTAAGAATGAATATGTTTTCGTATCTGTTGATGGTGAAGATGGATATAAAATTTCTGATAATGATCGTGTTATAATAACAAAAGCGTCATTAGAATTAAAGTTAATCCGTGTTAAAGATAAAAGCTTTTACAGCGTTTTAAAAGAAAAATTATAAAAACTTAAATGATTGGGGAAATCTAAATGAAATTTCAACGACAAGCTAAAATAATTGATATTATCGAAAAATTTGAGATAGAAACACAAGAAGAACTGTCAGAAAAATTGCGTGAGATAGGCTTTGATACAACTCAAGCCACAGTATCTCGTGATATAAAAGAGTTAAGACTAATTAAAATGTTGTGTTCAGATGGTAGATATAAATATGCCACATCATCTAAAGAAGCAGAAAGCAGTTTTTCAACTAGACTTCGAAATATATTTAGAGAATGTGTGACATCTATTGAAAATGCACAAAATTTAGTTGTAATTAAAACATTACCTGGATTAGGTTCTGCCGCAGCTATGGCGATTGATGCAATTAAAATGCCTGATGTAGTTGGAACTTTAGCTGGCGATGACACTGTATTTATAGTAATTCGCAATACTGAAAGTGCAGAAAATTTTGTAAAAGAAACAAGCGAAATGTTAAGCTAAATGCTAAAAAGCAAAAAATCTAAAAGGAGTATCAAAAAATGTTATCAACGCTTCACATAGAAAACATTGCTGTTATAGAACAAGCAACTATAAATTTTGAAAATGGATTTAATGTGCTTACAGGAGAGACTGGTGCAGGTAAATCTATTATAATTGATTCTATTGGAGCTATCTTAGGATTTAGAACAAGTAAAGAACTTATCAGATATGGCTCTAACAAAGGTTTTGTTAGTGCAATTTTTACAGATATTTCGAATAAGCTCAAAGACTTATTAGATGAAATGGGGCTATTAGCTGATGACGAAAATTCACTTATTATTCAACGTGAGATTTCAGAAAATGGCAAAAATAATTGCAGGATAAATATGCGTCCCGTTCAAGCATCAACACTGAAAATACTTGCACCATATCTTATTAATATACATGGTCAACATGATGGAGGTATGCTTTTAAATGCTGAATATCATATTGATTTTTTAGATGATTATTGCAAAAATACAAAGATTTTAAATGACTATAACAAAATCTATTCGAAACTAATTTCAATAAAACGCACTATAAAAAATATAGAAAAAGATGAAGCAGAACGTCAAAAGACGATTGAGCGATTAAGCTATGAAATCGAAGAATTGACAGAAGCTAAACTTAAAATTGGCGAAGAAGAACAACTTACAAAGGCAAAAGAAAGACTTGATAGTTTAGCAAAAATAACATATGCATTATCTTTTGCACATGATGCACTTTATGGATATGAAGAAAGCGATGGAGCATATAACGCAGTCTCAAGTGCTAGTAAAATGCTTTCTGCAATTGCTAATATTTCTGATGAATATCAAAGTTTGTATAATAAAATGGAAACACTTAAATATTCAATGGAAGAGATAGTTGCAGATATTTCTACAGCAGAAGATTTGCTTGATTCTGGCGAAGATAACTTTGAAAATATAGAACAAAGATTGGATTTTCTCTATAAATTACGACTTAAATACGGTAAAAACATTGAGGAACTGATTGATTATACAACACAAGCTGAAAACGAGCTTAATAGTCTGACATCTGTTTCGCAAAATAAAGAAGAATTACTCGTAAGTTATCGAGAAAATTTACAAAAAGCAAGAGAACTTTCAGCAGAAATCACAAAACGCAGATGTAATAATGCAATTAATCTTGAAAAGCAGATTATTCAGTCATTATCTGGGCTTGATATGGATAAAATTTCATTTAAAATCAATATAGACACAGTGCAAACATTATCCGCAAAAGGATCTGATAAAGTTGAATTTTTAATTTCTACAAATGCTGGTGAAACATTAAAGCCATTGTCAAAAATCGCATCTGGTGGTGAACTTTCTCGAATTATGCTTGCAATTAAAGGTGTATTAGCTGATGGAGACATTGTTGATACAATGATTTTTGATGAAATTGATACTGGTGTAAGTGGTAGAGCAGCGCAGAAAATCGGTTACCGATTGTGGCAACTCTCGAATAAAAGACAAGTGCTTTGTGTAACTCACTTAGCACAAATTGCAGCTGTTGCTGACAGACAATATTCAATTGAAAAATCAACTTTGAATGATAGAACGTATACAAATATTAATGAACTTGATGCTGAAAAACGTAAAAACGAGCTTGCTCGTATTATTGCAGGGGATAATATAACAGAAACCTCGCTTAAAACCGCAGAAGAATTAATTGAAAAATCTAATATATTTAAAATACAAAATAGATAACTGAAAGAGGAAATAAAAAATGAAAATTTTCGAAGAATTAAAAGCACGTGGACTTATTGCTCAATGTACTAATGAGGAAAAAGTTCAAGATTTACTTGATAATAAAAGTATAAAATTTTATATAGGATTTGATGCAACAGCAGACAGCCTACATGTAGGTCACTTTATGCAACTTGTAATTATGGCAAGAATGCAAAGAGCAGGGCATCATCCAATCGCACTTATTGGTGGCGCTACAACAATGATTGGTGACCCTACTGGTAAAAGCGATATGAGAAAAGTATTAACTCGTGAGCAAATTGACTTTAATGCTGAATGTTTTAGAAATCAAATGAGAAAAATGGTTGATTTTGGTGAAGGCAAGGCTACAATGGTAAATAACGCTGATTGGATTTTAGAATTCAACTATATGGATTTTTTACGCCAAGTTGGTGTTCATTTCTCAGTAAACCGTATGCTTACAGCTGAATGCTTTAAAAGCCGTATGGAAAAAGGTTTAACTTTCATTGAATTTAACTATATGTTACTTCAAAGTTATGATTTTTTACATCTTAATCGTACTCATGATTGTATTTTAGAGCTTGGTGGAGATGACCAATGGTCTAATATTATTAATGGTGCTGACCTTATTCGTCGTGTTGATGGAAAAGAAGCTTATGGTCTTACTTTCAAACTTCTTACAACTTCAGAAGGTAAAAAGATGGGTAAAACTGAAAAAGGTGCAGTTTGGCTAGACCCTGAAAAAACTTCTCCTTATGAATTTTTCCAATATTGGAGAAATATTGATGATGCTGATGTTATTCGAATCATGAAAATGCTTACATTTATGACACTTGAAGATATTGCACAATATGAAAAAATGGAAGGAAGCGAGCTTAATGTAGCAAAAGAGCGCCTTGCATTTGAAATGACTAAAATGGTTCATGGTGATGAAGAAGGCGAAAAAGCTTTAAATACAGCTCGTGATGTATTTGCAGGTAAAGTATCTAGTGAAAATATGCCTACAACAGAACTTACATCAGAAGATTTAGTTGATGGAAAAATTTCGATTTTAGATGTACTTGTTAAAACAGGTTTAACACCGTCAAAAGCAGAAGCTCGCCGAGTAGTTCAGCAAGGTGGGGTAGAAATTGCTGGAGAAAAAGTTTCAGATATTACACTGGCATTTACAGCTGAAAACTTTACAGATGGTGAAATTATTATCAAAAAAGGCAAGAAAACTTATCACAAAATTACGCTTAAATAATATATGAAAGAACATGTTATATTACTCGTGCATGGTTTTGGCGGTGGAACTTACGAAGTTGAATATCTAGCAGATTATTTAAAATCTCATGGATATGAAGTCGTAATGCCTACTATTTATGGTCATGGAACTAGCAAAAAAGATTTCGCAAAATCAAAGCATGAACAATGGATTATTAGTATTAAAAGAGAATATATTAAGCTTTCAAAAATATATAAAAAAGTCACACTCATAGGTTTTTCTATGGGTGGACTTATTTCTACACACCTTGCAACACATAAGCAAGTAGATAAAATGGTGTTTGTTAATTGTCCAGTGTATTTTTGGAATTTTCCTATAATTTTATCTGATGTGTATGATGGGATTGTTAAAAAAGAGTATGAAAAATTAAAAAGATATTCAGAGTCTTTTAATAAATCTCCGATTAAAGCTTGTATTGAATTTTTAAAAATCTTAGTAAATACACGTTCTAAGTTTGAAGAAATTAAAAAACCACTTTTAATTATTCAATGTACAAGAGATGAAACAGTATTACCAGCTAGTGCAAAATTTATTTATAAAAAGGTGAAAAAATATTCTAAATTAAAGCTTTATAAGGGTGGATGTCATAGAGTTTTATATATTGATAATCCTTTGCGTGATAAAATTTGTAAAGATATACTTAAATTTTTAAAAAAATAATTTTGGAGGAAAAGAAAAAATGAAACTAACTAAAAAAATTTTAGCAGGAACTCTTGCGCTTTGTTCAGTGTTTACACTTGGTGTAATTGCATCTGATAATGTATATGATATTACAGCAAAACTATCAGGAGATATCAAAGTTTATGTAGATAAAGAATTACAAACTTTCCAAGATGCAAATGGTGAAACAGTTTATCCAATTATTTATAATGGAACTACATATCTTCCTGTTCGTGCTATTGGTGGACTTATGGGGAAAGAAGTACACTGGGATAACGACACTCGCTCAATATCTTTGGGCGAAAAATTTGAAGAAACTACCGAAACTCCAGAAACACCTGAAGTTACAGAATATAACAGAATGAATCCGGCTCCAATTGGTGTATCTCAAACAGTTGGTGCAAAAATTCTATTGAATGAATATAATGCACGTGTTACAGTAAATTCTGTTGTTCGTGGTGAAGAAGCATGGGATATGATTTATAATGAAAATGAATATGCTCCAAAACCAAAAGACGGTAAAGAATACATTTTAGCTAATGTTACTATGGAAATTTTAGATTCAACTGAAGAAGATACAATTTATTTTAATCATCTTGCATTTAGCATTTTCTCAACTGATTATGTTGCACAAAATGGAACAATTATGACAACTAGTTCAATTCCATCACCTGCATTTGGTGGAAATGTTTATGCTGGTGGAAAACTTGAAGGTTATGTTCCGATTATGGTGGATATAACTGATGAAAATCCAAAACTTACTTTTGGAATTACAAATACAAATCCTGATGGAATTTGGTTTGATTTAGGCAAATAAAAATATAGGGTGTAACACAAAAGCTATAATAATTAAAATTATAAAAAGCTTATATTGTTACACCCTTTTAATATTAAATTGGAGGGGAAAAAATGAAAAATAAAATTAAAATTGGATTTAATTCGCCAGTAATTATTACATTTACAGCTATATGTTTAATCGCTACAATACTAGGTGCGATTACAAATTCATATACAGATACATTGTTTTTTAGTGTATATAAATCATCACTTACAAATCCTTTGACTTATATAAGATTTGTTGGACATATTTTTGGTCATGCTGATTTTGAGCATTTTTTAGGCAATATAACATTGCTATTGTTATTAGGACCATTGCTTGAAGAGAAATATGGATCAAAAAAGCTAATACTAATAATATTTGGTACAGCAATAATCACAGGATTAATCCAATTTATGTTCTTTAATTCAGCACTTTTAGGAGCTAGCGGAGTGGTATTTGCATTTATTTTGCTATCTTCAATTACAAGTGTGAAAGGCAATGCAATTCCACTTACATTTATTTTGGTAGCTATTCTTTATATAGGAAATGAGCTTTATAGTGCAATCTTTATTTATGATAATGTATCACAAATTACACATATAGTTGGTGGGATTTGTGGGGCGAGCTTTGGATTTTTATTAGCTAAAAAGTCTGGGAAATCAGCTATTTCTTAAATCTATTTGAAAAATTAGAAGTGAAACTTTTAAAATTTAATATGAGTTTACCATCATCAATGATTATAAAATCACATGTTTGAGATGCTTTAAATGATGGCAAAAAATTATCTTTATATACTTCACCTGTCCGAAATACAGATAACATAAAACCCATTAATGCAGAATTTATGATAAGCGATAAATTTCCATCAAAGATGAATGGTAAAAAAGAGGCGCTCATTGTACCATACCCTAAAGTGTCTAAAAGATAGAAGAAAGAATTAAATACGAATGTTAATATTATTGAAAGTGCAATTAGTGAACCTAATGCACTTTTTTCTTTTAGTACTTTGTAAATAGAAATAAATGAAAAGAATAATAGTAAACATGTGATAATCACAAAAGTAATCAATCCGAAGTGATTAATTAATTCAGTGAAAGGATAGTAAATATCAAAATCATTATTGATAGAATTATTACCACCGATAAAAGATGAGTTAGCTATAATTTTTCTTATAGTATAATAAATGTATCCACTGCTATCTAAATAATTAACAGGATTTAAGTAATTAAAAAGACGGTTTTGTAGGTAATTACTATATGAAAATAAAAAAATCAGACTTAAAGCAATAAAAATTATAATTAAAATAATCAAAGCTAAAGCATATTTTTTTCTTGTTCCAAAATGATTTCTTATAATAGCAAATAAGAGAATAAAAAGTGAAACAATTGAATAAATTATTAAATTTATAAAACTTGGTATAGTCATCAATATAAATGCGAAAGGTAAATAGGCAAAGAAACAAAAAATTATACCTAAATGTCCTTTGTTTCGCTGACTATATACAAAAAGTGCAAAACAAAGAGGAAACAAAAGTGAAAAATATATAGGATTGATAATTATACTAAACAATTCAAAAACTAATCTACCATGTATAGTTTCACTTGAAGTGAACATTAAGATTATAGGAGTTAATACAGTTAAAAAATATATTGTTTTTGGAAACTTACCTAGTAAGCTAAAATCTACAAAATAACAAATTAAAAAAAGTAAAAATGCAAACAAATAACGTAAATATGGAAAAAATGATATTTGATAGATGTTTTCATTAATAAAATGATTTACTAATGCTCCTAATACCATGAAAACACCTACTAAGAAAATCATTAGATACTGTGGACATGGTTTGTGTGTTTTATCAAATTGTTGACCAATTTCAACAGCATCTCCCATTTGAAGTATTGCATTTTCAGTTGCAGTTAAATCATCTTGACCACTGGATAAATATGCATCACGTTGATCTATAATATGATTTTTTATTTCTGTTTCAACAAAGCCTCTAGCTCTCTTAAAGCGAATTTGCTGACAAACTAATTTGCAGTATTCATTAATTTTATCAAAGGAAGGCATAGCTTAGTCCTCCATTTAAAATATTATTGACAGCTGAAGAATATGTATTCCATTCTTCGTGTTTTTCTTCAAGAAGAGTTTTACCCTTATCTGTCAAATGATAATATTTTCTAGTGCGTTCTGTTCCGACTTTTTCTTCGTATGAAGTTACAATTTCTTTTTTTTCAAGTCCATGTAAAATAGGGTAGAGTGTACCTGCTTTTAAATCAAATGTATCATTTGATTTTTGAGCTAAAGCATCAATCATTTCATAACCATACATATCCTTATCGGAAAGCAATTTCAAAATTAGCGTGGTAGTGCTACCTGTGATTAAACTTTTGTCTATCTTCATGTATAGACCTCCTTTATATAGATTATCTATATAAAGTATATATCGGAAATCTATATATGTCAAGAAGAACTTAATTTGATATAAACAACTCTTTGTAGAGAGCATCTGCCAAATTTTGAGATAACGTATTAATAAGACTTTTTATTGACACTTTATCAAAAAAAGGTGTATAATAAAGAAAAAATAACTATTCTACAATTGGTTTAAATTGTAATATT
>CAYJKB010000010.1:0-35765 GCA_964370625.1 uncultured Oscillospiraceae bacterium
AAGTATAAAAAAAGGGGGGTGTGTCGCAATCAGACACACCCCCCTAAAACAAATCCTAATTTGTTTTAACTTTTTTATCGGAATTAAGCTGTGACAAGAATTTTCATTTTGTCACAGCCTTTTTATTATTTATTAGTACATTCATCCCAGCTTTTGAAAACTTGAGATATATTTTCAGGTTTTGCACCAGGTCCAAATTCAACTTGAGCTATACAATATCCATCTTGCCATAACGTGTTATGTACTAATTTTACAGCTTCATCAACTTCTTTTGTAGTTCCATATGGAATAATATTTTGTCTATCAATCTCACCCCAAAAAGTGATTTTACCTTTAAATTGTTCTAATTGCTCAATGCCTATGCAGAAAATCTGAGTATTTATTCCATCAAGCCCCATTTCAATTAGTTCAGGTAGAATACGAAGTGTATTTCCATCAGAATGCATCAATATTTTCTTTCCATGTGCATGGGCTATATCAATATAATCTTGATACATAGGTTTAAATACACTTCTCCAAATTTCTGGAGAAATTAAAAGATCAATTTGCGAACCCCAGTCATCTTGGAATTTTATTGCATCAATATCAGTTTTTGCCCATTTTGTAACAAGTCTGCAATAGAAATCATGCATTTTAGCGATAAAATCAGTCATTTTTTCAGGCATATCCATTAAATCCATGAATAATTCAGCTGTCCCACGTATGAATTGTAGTTGCTCAAAAGGACGAGGATAACAAGCTGAAACAATGAATTTATCTTTAAGTGGTTTACATAATTCATTCACTTCTTCAATATCAAATAGTAATTCTTCTTCAGGAATATGAATATTATCTACATCTTCCCATTCTTCTCCTTTTACAATAGGGTCTTTAACTTCGCCAATTACACCTCGATGAATATTTGTAAAAACACAACCCCAGTTATCAATAAATTCACCAACCTCATGAGCATTTCCTTTAGCGGGCAAAGGCTTTTCATAAGTTGGAATAGGGGAATAGCACATATCCCATTCAAATTCTTTATTCATTTGTTCTAATTGTTCTGGATAATTGTTTGTAGCCCAAGGAAGCACCCATAAATGTCGTGGTGCACGTCCTGATTTATTTGTTCCCTCTAGTGTACTATAAACTAATTCTTTAGATGTCATAACTTTTCTCCTTAGTAACTTCTTTATACACTAATCTTAATACAAAATTACAAAAAATTCATTTGAAAATCTGCATTGCAAAATTTTAAAGAAATTTATTTTCGATATGTGTTTTATCACATTCAGTCTTATTAATATTAGATGACATTGGCGTATAATAAGCACATTCACAATTATATGAAGTATGCACAACGGAGGACACTCTAATTAAATTACACATTCCGTCAAGCTGATATATACAATTATGAGTACAAGAGATTAAATTCATAAATTATCATTCCTTTAATTTTTTTTTGGTTTAATGTTATATTTTCCACAAATAAACAGAAAATACATATATCAAATAATTTTAGGAGTGAATATATGAAAAAAAATATAGCCGTCTTTTGTTGTACATTATTAACTTTATCACTTTTTTATGTTAATAGTCCGTATTATATTGTTAAAAATATGGAAAAAGTAAATGTAACACAGTCCACCTCACAAAATATCTTTAATACAATTAATGTGCGTGGCACCATCGAAGAAGGTGAGTATAGCTGGATTAAAAGTGATTATAATGGTGTCATTAGTGAAATTTATGTAAGCGAAGGTGAAGCAGTTAAAGCGGGTGCAGTTCTAGCAAAAATTGAAATTTCATCTAATGACGATATTTCAATTTCACAAATATCTTCAGATAATATAAATGAAATTACTGAAAATGTGTATAATGGAAGTATTTCAGATGCAGAACAGCTAAGCGCCGTTTTAGCAAATCAAATTATTATTAACAATTCTGATACTCAAAGTAATCATTATTATAATTTGATAAGCGATATTGATGGAAATGTAATGAATTTGCCACAAATAGGTGATAGTGTGCTTAAAGGTACATCTATATTTAAAATTTCAAATTTATATTCGCTTAAATTTAATTCTGATGTTCCTGAAATGTATATAAATCAAATTAAAGAAGGTATGTCTGCTGATATTTCTTGGACTGCTGAAAAAGATATTGTCTATAATGGTGTTATTGAAAGCATTAAGCCCTATGCTAAAACTTCAGTGAGTTTTGGAGGAATAGGTGATGTCAATGTTGAAGTTACAGCTAAAATCACAGGAAATTCACAAAATTTACGCCCTGGATACTCTGCAACTGCAAAAATATTCACGGATTATATTGAAAATGCAGTTATTATTCCTTATGAATCTATATTCCAACAAGAACAACTGCAATTTGTTTATGTGTACAATAACGGTGTTTTAGAAAAAAGACAGATAGAAACAGGTTATGAAATTTCACAAGGGGTTCAAGTTATATCTGGAGTTTCATCAGGTGAAACACTAGTTACAAACCCAGATGTAGACCTTTTATATGACGGACTTGAAGTGATGGTGAAACATTGAGATATATAGATATTTTTAGATTATCATGGTGCAATGTTTTCAGACATAAAACTAGAGCGATATTTGCACTTTTATCTGTTGCAATCGGCGTGATTTCTGTCACTATTATTGTTACATTCGGACTAAATGTGAGTGCATCTGTTCAAAATGAACTTAAAAATTTAGGACTTTCTGGGATTGTGATTTATCAAGATAACGAGAACAGCAGTGCAGAAAAACTTCAAGCTTTGCATATAGATAAAATTAAAGAATTACCATATGCTATGAATGCTATGAGTATAATAACTGAGATGGGTATTTATAAAAATAATACACAAAGTGGAAATATCTTAATTTGGGGAATTGATGAGAATTTTAAAGATACCTTTAATGTTGAATTATTACATGGTAGATTACTTGATATAGAAGATGTTAAAAATATCTCCAATGTAGTTATTGTAGATAATAATTTAGCTTTAAGTCTTTATGGAAGAGAAAATATAGTTGGAAGAGAAATTTTGATATCAATCGAAGGATATTATGAGGAATATACTGTGATTGGAGTTATAACATCACAAAAAAGTGGGCTTGATATGTTAAGTAGTGGAGCAATTCCATCTTTTGTTTATATGTCAAACAATAAGCTTACAAGCATCACAGGGAAAGATAACATTAATCAAATAATTGTAAAGCCGGATGATGAAAACATTGAACAGTGTATGTCCTCGCTTAATTCTTTTTTCAAATCTCAGCCTGAATTTTTAAATACAATTAAAATTGAAAATATGTCAGGATATTTGGAAAATATAAATTTGATAACTTTTATTATAACTAGTTTCATTTCTGCTGTAGCTGGAGTTTCGTTGATAGTCGCAATGATTGGAGTTACGGGAAGTATGCTGTCTGCTGCAAATGAGCGAAAGCGGGAAATAGGAATATATATTGCTCTTGGCATTAAAAGTCATGATATTAAAAATTGTTTTATATGGGAAGCTGCTATTGTATGCATTTCAGGAGGAATATTAGGTAGTATCATCAGTGGATTTATAATTTCAATTATTGAAATATTTTTAGATTTAAATATATATTTTAATTTGTTTTTACCTCTTTGCATGGTAGGCTTTTGTGCGATAGGTGGAATTGTTTCTGGCGTTATACCTGCGATAAAAGCTATAAAATTTGATGTAATTCATTCTTTGAGAGATTTATAAATAAATCTTTTATTTTATCTCAATTTATGCTATAATATACTGTATAACTTTATGTAAACCAAAAAGGATTGAACATTAAAATGAGAAACATTATAGATTTAAGCACACTTTCAAAAGAAGAATTTAATGATTTATATGATTTATCTTCAAAAATCATTGATAATCCAGAAGAATATGTTGACAGTTGCAAAGGAAAAATTTTAGGAAGTCTTTTCTATGAGCCATCAACTCGTACTAATTTATCTTTTACAACTGCTATGATGAGACTCGGTGGCAGTGTTATGGGATTTTCTGACCCAAATTCATCATCAGTTTCAAAAGGAGAAAGCCTTAAGGACACTATTAGTATGGTGTCGAGTTATGCTGACATGGTGGTTATGCGAAATCCTCTTGAAGGTGCTGCAACAGCTGCTGCACTTTATTCCTCTGTACCTATAATTAATGCTGGCGATGGAGGGCATCTACACCCAACACAAACACTTACTGACATTGTAACAATTCTGCGTTTACGTGGTAGTGCTGATAATATGAAAATCGGAATTTGTGGTGACCTTAAATACGGCAGAACAGTTCATTCGCTAATTAAATTTTTATCTCGTTATGAAAATATCCAATTTTATTTAATTGCCCCTCGTGAACTTAAAGTTCCGTCCTATATACGAGAATTTATGATTGAAAATAATCTAAAATTCTTTGAGGTATCTGGATTAGAGCCTGTAATTCCAATGCTTGATGTATTATATATGACAAGAATTCAAAAAGAACGTTTTTCAAATCAAGATGAATACCAAAGCCTTAAAGGAATTTATTGCCTTAACATGTCAAAGCTATCTAATGCTAAAGAAGATTTGCTTATTATGCATCCACTTCCACGTGTTGATGAAATTGCACAAGATGTTGATGATGATAAAAGAGCTGTGTATTTTGAACAGGCAAGAATTGGCATGTATGCTCGTATGGCACTACTTCTTACTTTGTCAAAAGAAAAATATAAGCGTCAATATACTGTAAAATGGGGTAAGAATAATATTCGTTGCACTAACCCTAAATGTGTTACAAAAGTTGAAGATTATTTACCAATGGATTTTCATAAAATCGGTGAAGATAAGAGCTGTATTTACTGCGATAAACCAATTGAATACTTTGAGGTTTCACAAGAAGAAACTGAAAATTAAATCTTTGTAAAATCATCTACTTTTATTGTAATATTGTGCACAGATATTAGAAAACACTGTACATGAATTTAAACTTAATGTATAATATTCTTAAAACTTTAAATGTATTAAAATTTAATATCAAAGGGGAAGTTAGGTGAAATTCCTACACAGGACCGCTACTGTAATCATTGAATAATGTAAGTCAGATGCCTTGATTTATTAAACTCTGCGGTTTCTGGAGTAGTAAAAGTGATATTCACAGACTACTTTAAAAGCTTTATTGCATTAAAGTAGTCTTTTCTTATGTTTAAAATACAAACTATGTTTTGGAGCATTAAATGAAACATGATAAAATAAAAACTCTGCCACAGGGATTTGGATACACAACAGGCACATGTGCGACTGTCGCTGCAAAGGCTTGTGCAATCGGTCTTTTGACAGGTCAAATTCCTGAAAAAGTCAAAACAATCACACCGAATGGGATAGCTTTAATTATTGACACACTAGATGATGCTATCACAGATGACTTAGCTACTTGTGCGATTGAAAAATTCAGTGGTGATGACCCTGATATTACAAACGGAACTAAAATCGTTGCCCATGCATATAAAATCGCTGAAAAAACAGTTGTGATTGAAGGTGGCATTGGTGTTGGCAAAGTAACGCTAAAGGGGCTCGACATTGAAATAGGTCAACCTGCAATTAACAAAACTCCTCGAAAAACCATATTTGATGAAGTTATGTCTGTTATCAGTGAGAATAATTATGATGGTGGTATTAAAATTGTCATTTCAGTTCCTGAAGGTGAAAAACTTGCTAAAAAAACCTATAATCCAAGGCTTGGAATTGTAGGTGGGATTTCAATTATTGGAACAACTGGAATTGTAGAACCGATGAGTGCAAGGGCATTAATTGAAACTATTCATGTGGAACTTAAAATGCTTCATGAAAACGGAATACGCAATATAGTAATCACACCTGGAAACTATGGCAAGGATTTTATTCGTGGAAATTATGAAATACCTGATTTCCATACAATTAAATGTAGTAATTTTTTAGGTGAAGCATTAGATTATGCTTCTAAACTTGATTTTGATAATGTGCTTTTAATAGGCCATATTGGGAAATTCATAAAAGTGTGCGGTGGAGTTTATAATACACATTCAAATAATTGTGATATTAGAGTTGAACTTATAGCGACAGCAGCTATAAGACATGGCGCTGATAATGAAACATTAAATAAAATATTAGATTGCATTGTTACAGAAGATGCATTGGATATATTAAAACAAACAGATATTTTTGATAAAGTGCTTGAAACTTTATCAGAAAAACTTGAATTTTATATAAAAAAGCGATATGGAAAAGAGAGCATTTCGGCAATTTCATTTTCAAATCGTCATGGTTTATTAATATCTACGACAAACACAGAAAAAATACTTGAAACTTGGAAAGTTTAAATACTTAGGAGGACAAAATAAATGGTACATTTTGTAGGCGCTGGTTGTGGTGCTACTGATTTAATAACAATTAGAGGTGTTAAACATCTTGAAACAGCAGATATAGTGATTTATGCAGGCTCGCTTGTAAATCCTCAGCTTTTAGAATATACAAAAGATGGATGTGAAATTTTTAATAGTGCATCTATGACTCTTGAAGATGTTCTTGCTGTAATGCAAAGAGGGAATGCTGAAAATAAAAAAGTTGTGCGTCTGCACACTGGCGACCCTAGCATTTACGGTGCAATCCGTGAGCAAATGGATGAGCTTGTTAAAATGGATATTGAATTTGATGTAACACCTGGTGTTAGTGCATTATTTGGTGCAGCAGCATCACTTAAAGCTGAATATACTCTTCCTGATGTATCCCAAACAGTAATTATTACAAGAATGGCAGGAAGAACACCTGTGCCAGAGCGTGAAAACATCGCATCTCTTGCAGCTCATAATGCAACAATGGCAATTTATCTGTCAACAGGACTTCTTGAAGGTCTTTGTGAAGAACTTGTATCTGGTGGATATTCAATGGATACGCCAGCTGCGATTGTATATAAAGCTTCTTGGGATGATGAAAAGAAAATAATTGGTACAATTAAAGAGCTTCCTAAAATGGCAAAAGAAAATAATATTACTAAAACTGCTTTAATATTAGTAGGAAACTTTTTAGGTGATGCTTATGAAAAAAGCAAACTATATGATAAGAGCTTTACTCATGAATTTAGAAAAGGTGTATAAAACACTATGAAAATTGCTATCATTTCATTCACTGATAATGGTTTGAAATTATCAACATTGATTCAAAATCTGCTAATTTCACACGATATATCAACGTTTCACAAACCAAAACCACTTAAAAAGGCTATTAAATCAATTTTCAAAAAATTTGATGGATTAATTTTTATTGGTGCAACAGGGATTTGTGTACGTCTGATTTCACCATATATTAAATCAAAGCAAAGTGACCCTTGTGTACTGGTTATGGATGAACTTGCAAGATTTGTTATTCCGATTTTAAGTGGCCACTTAGGTGGAGGTAATGAACTTTGTGATGATATTTGTAAAGTTATTGAATGTACACCAGTTATCACAACTGCTACAGATATTAATGGAAAAATGGCTGTAGATGTATTTGCGAAAAAGAATAATCTTTACATTACTGATTTTGAAAATGCTAAAATTATATCAGCTGAAATTCTTAAAGGCAATATTGGTATAGTATCTGATTTTACGATTTTAAATGTTCCATCTGAAGTGAAAATCGATGATTTTACCCTAGATGTAGGGATTTGCATTTCGTTAGACAAGCTTAAAAAGCCGTTTAATACTACGCTTAATTTATTACCTAAAAATGTAGTTATCGGTGTTGGTTGTAAACGAAATACAGCTTTTGAAATTTTTGAAAATCGTGTTTTATCAGTTCTTGCTAAGAATAAAATTGATATTAATTCAGTGTCAGAACTTTGTTCCATTGATTTAAAACAAGATGAATTATGTATTATAAAATTCAGTGAAAAATATAGCATACCTTTTAAAACATATACAAAAGAAGAGCTTATGCAAGCAGAGGGACAATTTTCAAGCTCAGAATTTGTTAGAAACATTACAGGGGTAGATTGTGTTTGTGAAAGAGCAGCCATTTTATCTGCTGATGAACTTATTTATAAAAAAGATGGTCAAGACGGTGTAACTATTGCACTCGCACTTAAAGAATGGAGTGGAAATTTTGAATATTAAACTTGCAGTTATAGACCATGCACATGCAGGTATTAATGACAGAGAACGTTTTGCTTTTACAACTCACAGTGCAAGCGATGCTGTGGCTTGGGTTGTAAAAAATAGTGATGCAAAAGGATGCGTTATTATTTCTACTTGCAATCGAACAGAAATTTATGTAAGCGCAAAACAAAACATTGAATGTCCTTCACCTTTTTCATTAATTTGTAAAATAAAAGGAGTTAGTGAAGAAGAGAATAGACCTTATTTCGAAGAATTTACTGGGAATGCTGTTGCAGAACATTTATTTTATTTAGCTTGTGGTATGAAATCTAAAATTTTTGGAGAAGACCAAATTATTTCTCAAGTAAAAGATGCTGCAGAATTATCTCGTCAAAATTCAACACTTGATACAAAACTTGAACTTTTGTTTAAAAGTGCAATAACATGTGCTAAAAAAATTAAGACAGAGATTAAATTATCAGGAACAGAACATTCATTAGGAGATAGCACATTGGCTTTACTTCAAAAAAAATTCACTGATATATCTCAGCTTAAAATATTAATTATAGGCAATGGTGAGATGGGCAGGCTTATAGCTCGTACGCTGATTGAAAATGATGTAAAACCAAATATCACAATAAGAAAATATCATAGAGGTGATGTTGTAATTCCTGTTGGATGTAGTATCGTTGATTATGATGATAGATTTGAAATGATTCCTCAAATGGATGTTGTAATCAGTGCCACTAAAAGCCCACACTACACAATCAAGGTCACTGAAGTTGAAAATATTTTAATATCGGATACACTTTTTATTGACCTTGCGCTTCCACGTGATATCGAAAAAGAAGTAGAGAATTTAGATAAAGCACAACTTTATGATATAGATTGCTTTGAAACTAAAGGTTCTGATGACGAAATCAATGCTGCTCATGCTATAATTATTGAACAAATATCGCAAATGCAAAGTACATATAGATTTAAAAAAGTCTTACCAATGCTAAGAGATATAACAGAAGATACCGCTGAATATGTATCAAAAAGAGTACAAACAAAGCTTTCAGATGAACAACTAGTGTTGTATATTGAAGATGTGACAAAAAGAGCAGTTTCAAAACTAATTTATGGAGTTCGAGATAACTTAAATTGTGAAGATTGGCATAAATGTCTTGAAGCAATGAAGAAAGGTGCAAAAAATTAATGAAGATATATGTAATTGGATTAGGTCCTGGAGAAAAATCACAAATGACGGGTGCTGCTATTCAAGCACTTACAAATAGTGATGTGATTGCAGGGTATACAGTTTATGTTGACTTAATTCGTGATAATTTCAATGATAAAGAATTTTTAGTAACGCCAATGAAGCAAGAAGTATTACGATGTCAGATGGCTCGTGATAAAGCTTTAGAAGGAAAAACAGTTGCTATGGTATGCAGTGGTGATAGTGGTGTTTATGGCATGGCGGGGCTTATTTATGAAGTATGTCGTGAGTATCCACAAGTTGAAATTGAAGTTGTTGCTGGCGTCACAGCAGCGCTTAGTGGTGCAGCTGTTTTAGGTGCACCGCTTATTCATGATTTTTGCCTTATCAGCTTATCTGACTTGTTAACCCCTATGGAAGTGATTGAAAAACGTCTTGAGTGTGCTGCTATTGGTGATTTTTCAATTTGCCTTTATAATCCATCATCAATCAAACGTCATGATTATGTTAAACGAGCTTGCGATATTTTGCTTAAAACTAAAGATGCTAAAACACCTTGTGGTATTGTTAAAAATATCGGTCGTGAGGGTCAAAATTACACGATTATGACATTAGAGCAACTTCGTGATTGTGATGCAATAGATATGTTTACTACTGTGTTTATTGGAAACAGTAATGCTGAAATAATTAATAACAAAATGGTAACTCCTAGAGGATATAAAATCTAATATGGATAATATTATAATTTTCGCAGGTACTACAGAAGGTAGACGTTTAACCGAAATTCTATCGAAGTTTAAACTGAATATAATAGCAGTGGTTGCGACGGAATATGGAAGCACATTAATTGAAAAACAAAATAATGTTGAAGTGATAGACAGCAGATTATCCGAAAGCGAAATGATTACTTTAATCCAAAATAAAACTCCGAAATTTGTTGTTGATGCCACGCATCCATATGCATTAATTGTAACTGAAAATATTAAAAAAGCTTGTTTAGCCACTAAAGCCGAATATATTAGGTTACTGCGTAGCGAAAGTGATAAAAAGGCTGATATATATGTGAAAGATATTGTTGAAGCTGGGCAAAAAATAAATGAAATATCTGGAAATGTGTTAGTTACAACTGGAAGCAAAGAACTTCATATTTTATTAGACAAAGTCAAAGAAACGTCACGACTTTATTGCCGAATGTTGCCAACTAAAGAAGTTATAGACAAATGTCATGAACTTGAAATGTCTGCAAAAAATATTATAGCAATGCAAGGTCCGTTTACTAAAGAATTTAATATTGCACTTTGTAAAATGCTTGATATTGACATTATACTAACTAAAGATGGCGGTAAAGTCGGAGGTTATGATGATAAAATTGAATGTGCAAGAGAACTTGGGCTTAAAGTTATTACAATAGGTAGAAATTCTGAAGAAATAGGAGTTTCTTTCGAAGAATGTGTTAAAAAAATCACAAAAACGATTAAAAAAGAGCAAAATAACTTGAATTTTCCGTTTTTTATGGATATTTCTAATAAAAAAGTGCTTATAGTTGGAGGAGGGAATATTGCTTGTCGTAGACTTAATACAATCAGTAAGTTTTGCAAAAATATTACCTTAGTAGCTCCGAAAATTATTGAAAAAATAAAAAGTTTTGATGAAATATCAATAATTCATGATGAATTTCAAGAAAATTATCTTAATGATATAGATATTTGTCTCGCTTGTACTGATAATAGGCAAGTTAATCATCAGATTTTTGAATTGTGTAGCAAAAAAAATATTGCACATTCCATTTGTGATGCAAAGGAAGAATGTAGTTTTTATTTTGCTGGTATAGAAATCCATGAAAATGTAGCAATTGCTGTTTGTGGCGATGGCACAGATCATAAAAAAACAAAAAATGTACTTGAAAAGTTGCGAGGGACATTATGAAAATACGTGTAGGTAGTAGAGATAGTGCTTTAGCTGTTAAGCAAAGCAATATAGTTATTGATTTAATTAAAAATTTAGATAGTAGTATTGAAGTTGAACTTATTACAATGAAAACAACAGGTGATATTATTCTTGATAGAAGCCTTCAGAAAATAGGTGGTAAGGGTCTTTTTGTAAAAGAACTTGACACAGCTTTAATGGAAAATCGAGTGGATATTACAGTTCACTCTTTAAAAGACATGCCAATGGAGGAAAATCCAGACCTTCCACTTCTAGCTTTTATTAAGCGTGAAGATCCTTTTGACGCTTTAGTTTTACCAGAGGGCAAAAGTGAAATTGACTTTAGCCTTCCTTTTGGTTCTTCAAGTTCAAGAAGGAATTTAATTTTATCTGAAATATATCCTGATGCAAATCTTGAAAGTATACGTGGAAACGTTGGTACTCGGCTTAAAAAGCTTGATGATGGACAATTTAGTGCTATTGTTTTAGCTGCTGCTGGTCTTCGTCGCTTAGGGCTTGAAGATAGAATTTCAAGAAAATTTACAAAAGATGAAATGCTTCCTGCTGCTGGACAAGGAATAATTGTTGTACAAGGAAGAAAAGGTGAAAATTATTCTTTTTTAGATGCACTTGATGACAAGATTTCTCGCTATTCAGCACTTGCTGAACGAGAATTTGTAAGGTATTTGGATGGTGGTTGCACGCTGCCAATAGGAGCCTTTGCCGAAATTAATGGTGAAGATTTAAGTCTAACAGGACTTTATTATAATGAAAACACAAAAAAATATGCAAAAGACACACTAAATGGAACAGTTTATGATGGTATTTCTATTGCTCGTACATTAGCTGAAAAACTAAAGGAGGAAACGCTTTAATGAACACAGGAAAAGTTTATTTGATTGGTGCAGGTCCTGGAGATGTTGATTTATTCACTTTAAAAGGAAAAGCTATCCTTGAAAGTGCTGATGTTGTTATATATGATGCATTAGTATCTGCTGGAGTACTTTCACTAATGCCAGAAAACGCTGAAAAAATTTATGTTGGCAAACGTGGTGGAAATCACACAATGCGACAAGAGAAAATAAGTGAACTTATTTTAGAAAAAGCATTGGAAGGAAATATTGTTGCACGTCTTAAAGGCGGGGACCCTTTTTTGTTTGGTCGTGGTGGAGAAGAGCTAGAGCTTCTTTTAGACAATGATGTAGAATATGAAATCATACCTGGAATAACTTCTGCAATTTCTGTTCCAGCTTATGCTGGTATTCCTGTAACACATCGTGATTTTGTCTCATCACTCCATATAATTACAGGTCACACAAAGGAACATGAAGGAAGCAATATTGACTTTGATGCCTTAGTAAAACTTGGCGGTACACTTTTATTTTTAATGGGTATCACATCACTACCTTTAATTTGTGATGGACTTATAAAGGCTGGTATGAATGCTGATATGCCTTGTGCGATTATTGAAAATGGTACTCGTGGCAATCAGCGAACAACAGTTTCAAATTTATCAAATCTAGTAAGCATTGCAGCAGAGCGAAAAGTTAAGGCACCAGCAATAATTGTAGTAGGGGAAGTTTCATCACTTGCAGAGAAGTTTGCTTGGAGAGAAAATCTGCCTTTATTCGGAAAACGCATAGTTGTTACAAGACCTAAAACTTTAAATTCTAAATTTTCTGCAGAGCTTCGTAAGCTTGGCGCAGAAGTAATTGAACTTCCATCGATTAAAACAGTTGGAATTGATTTTGATTTATCAGCTGATATGCTAAAATCTTTTGATGTCATAGCTTTTACAAGTGCTTTTGGTGTTGAAATGTTCTTTGATAAAATAAAAGCTGAAAAAATTGATATAAGAACATTAGCACATATAAAATTTGCCGCAATTGGACAAATGACAGCTAAAAAAATACGTGATTTTGCTGTAAATGTTGACTTTGTACCTGAAAAATATGATGGAACAAACTTAGGAGAAGTCATTGAAACTAATGGAAAAGTTCTTATTTTACGTGCTAAAGAAGGTTCAGATGGATTAACTGACACACTTCAAGCAAAAAATATTAAATTTGAAGATTTAGCTGTATATGAAACTGTTTATGAACTTGCAAATGAAACAATTTTAAATGAAATTCGTAATGGTGTTGATTTATTATGCTTTACTAGTGCATCAACAGTAAAAGGCTTTATAAAAAGTGTTGAAGGCAGTACTTTTACTGATATAAAAGCATTGTGTATAGGCGAGCAAACAATGAAAACAGCAGAAAATTTTGGATTTTCAAATATTGTAAAATCTGAAAGTGCTACAGTAGACAGCATGATTTCATATATAAAAAATGATATATAATATAAAACAAGTTCAACCTAAAAAGTTAGAAAAGTGCATTTGCTAATAATACCATGATAGTTTATTTGCACCATTTAACGTACTTTTGTTGAACAAAATACAAAACATCACAAACTTTTCATCATGTTTTGTGATATATCAAGAAAGGCGTGGACATTAATATGATTAAAAGACCTCGAAGACTTCGTGCTAATGATGCAGTTCGTGGTATGATTCGTGAAACAAGAATGAGCGCATCTTCTCTAATTTATCCTTTATTCATCGAAGAAGGAAATGGAATTGAAAAAGAAATTTCATCTATGCAAGGGCAATTTAGATATAGCCTTGATAGACTTCCTTATGCTTTAGAAGATGTAGTTAAAAGTGGAGTTTCTAGCGTACTTCTGTTTGGAATTCCTCATGAAAAAGATGAGATAGGTAGCGGTGGTTATTCTGAAAATGGAATAGTTCAGCAAGCAGTTCGTGCAATAAAAAAAGATTTTCCAAATCTTCATGTTGTAACTGATGTTTGTATGTGTGAATATACTTCTCATGGGCATTGTGGAATTTTAGATGGTCATAACGTAGATAATGATAAAACACTTGAATATTTAAGCAAAATAGCTTTGTCACATGCACAGGCTGGTGCCGATATGGTTGCACCATCTGATATGATGGATGGACGAGTAAATTCTATTCGTCAAACACTTGACCAAGCTGGATTTGAACAAACGCCAATCATGAGCTATAGCATTAAATATGCATCTTCATTTTATGGACCATTTCGTGAAGCTGCTGATTCTGCACCTTCTTTTGGAGATAGAAAAACATATCAAATGGATTATCATAATGTAAAAGAAGGTTTAAAACTCGCAGAGATTGATACAGAATATGGCGCTGATATTTTAATGGTAAAACCTGCATTATCATATCTTGATGTTATATCAAAACTTTCTGATAATACAAATTTACCTGTTGCGGCTTATAGCGTGAGTGGCGAATATTCTATGATTAAAGCAGCATCAAAAGCTGGCTATATAGATGAAGAAAAAATGATAATGGAAACTGCTACTTCTATTTATAGAGCAGGAGCAGATATTCTAATAACTTACTTTGCAAAAGATCTTGCAAAATTTATAAACGAAGGGAGAATGGGATAATGACATTATTCGAAAGAGCACAAAAAGTAATACCAGGTGGTGTAAATAGCCCTGTAAGAGCTTTTAAACACGTAGGACTTACACCAAAATTCATAAACAAAGCAGACAAAGCATTCATATTTGATACAGAGGGTAAAAAATATATTGATTATGTTTGTTCTTGGGGTCCTATGATTTTAGGTCATAACAATGACACTATTCTAAAAGCTACGATAGATGCTGCAAGACGTGGTTTATCATACGGTGCTGCTACAGAGATTGAAGTTCAAATGGCTGAACAAATTTCCAAAATGGCACCACATGTTAAAATGGTTCGTATGGTAAATTCAGGGACTGAAGCGGTGATGAGTGCACTTCGTGTTGCTCGTGGATATACAGGTAAAAATAAAATAGTAAAATTTGAAGGTTGTTATCATGGTCATTGCGACAGTATGCTTGTAAAAGCAGGTTCAGGAGTTATGACAGCAGGAGTTCCAGATAGTGCTGGTGTTCCTGAAGGGGTTGCAAGTGACACATTAACAGCGATTTACAATGATTTTGAAAGCGTTAAAACTCTTTTTGAACAAAACGCTGATGAAATCGCAGCAGTAATTATTGAACCTGTTGCAGCTAATATGGGTGTAGTTTTGCCACAAAATGACTTTCTAGCAAAACTTCGCAATTTGTGTACTAAAAATAATGTGCTATTAATTTTTGATGAAGTTATTACAGGATTTAGGCTTACAAAAGGTGGCGCAGCGCAACACTTTGGAATAAGACCAGACCTTGTAACTTATGGTAAAATCATTGGTGGCGGTATGCCTGTTGGTGCATATGGGGGCAGACGTGAAATTATGGAATCTGTAGCTCCTGTAGGCCCTGTTTACCAAGCTGGCACTTTAAGTGGAAATCCTGTTGCTATGGCAGCTGGTTTAGCACAATTACAAACCCTTAATGACCATGAACGTATCTATGAAAAACTTGATGTTTTAGGCGAAAAATTAGCTAATGGACTTCGTGAAATAAGCTATGGAAAAGGGTGCAATGTAAACAGTATAGGCTCGCTTTCTTGTCTGTTTTTTACTCATATTCCTGTAACTGATTATACAACTGCAAAAAAAGCAGACACAGAACGTTATGCTAAATATTTCTCTCATATGTTGAATGAGGGTATTTATCTAGCACCAGCACAATTCGAAGCTGCATTTGTTTCTTATGCTCATACAGAAGAATTGATAGATAAAACACTTATGGCGGCTAAAAAATTCTTCCAATATAATTAAATGATTTAGAAGGAGTCTTGATATGAAAAAAGTAACAATTGTCGGCATTGGAATGGGAAATGCAGATACAATAACAATTTTAGGCAAAAAAACTATAGAAAATGCTGATGTTTTAATTGGTGCATCTCGTATATTGGACTCTTTTAATGATTTTTCAGGAAAAACTTATGATCTTATATTATCTAAAGATATTTTCAAGGTTATTAATGATAATAATTTTGAAAATGTTGTAGTTGTAATGTCTGGTGATAGTGGCTTTTTTAGCGGAACTACTAAATTATGCAAATTACTTGAGCAAAGTAACATTTCATTCAATGTAATTCCAGGGATTAGCTCTATGTCTTATCTTGCATCTAAGCTTTGCATATCATATGAAGATTGCAAAGTTTTATCCCTACATGGACGAAATATAGACCCTGTTGCACATGTTTTATCTAACTATAAGACATTTATTTTAACAGATAAAAATAATACTCCAGCTAAAATTGCAAAAGCAATATGTGATGTTACAGATTTAGATATTCAAATGCACATTGGTGAGAATTTATCTTATCCAGAAGAAAAAATCATTACTGCTAGTGCAAATGAAGTTCAAAATCTCGAATTTTCTCCTTTATCTGTACTTTTTATCATTAATGAAAACTATAAAAACGATATAACTTTTGGACTTGATGATGAACTTTTTGAAAAAACTAATTCACCGATGACTAAAAGTGAAGTTCGTGCAATTTGTCTATCTAAGCTTAAGCTAAAGCAAGATGATATTGCCTATGATATAGGCAGTGGAACTGGCAGTGTTACTGTCGAAATGGCTAGAATTGCAAAATATGGTAAAGTATTTGCGCTAGAAAAGAACCCTGATGGAGTGGCTCAAACTCTTTCCAATGCAAAACGTTTTTTGCTTTCAAACATTGAAGTAATTGAAGCATTAGCTCCAGATAAAATAGATATGTTGCCAGCACCTAACGCCGTTTTTATTGGAGGAAGCTCTGGGAATTTGTCTGAGATTATTGAGGCTATTTTAAAGAAAAATCCTAAAGTACGAATTGTAATTTCCGCAATAACTCTTGAAACAATAAGTGAAGGCATTGATGTATTAAATAAATATAACTTGAAAAATACAGATATTTGCCAAATTTCTGTTGCTAAATCCAAAAAACTTGGCAGATATAATATGATGATGGGTCAAAATCCTATTTATATTATAAGTGGAGAGGGTAGTGGCGATGAAGTATAATATTCCTCGTGTAATGCTTAGCGCAGGAAGTTCTGGCAGTGGAAAAACTACGCTGACTCTCGGTGTGCTGAGTGCTTTAATGCAAAAAAAAGTAAATCTTTGTGCTTTTAAATGTGGCCCTGATTATATAGACCCGATGTTTCATAGTAAAGTAATTGGCGCTAAATGCCGAAATCTAGATACTTTTTTAATGGGTGAAGAAAATACAAAATTTTCGCTTTATAATAATTCTAAAAATTCAGAAATATCTATAATTGAAGGTGTTATGGGTTATTATGATGGTTTGCTTGGAAAAAGTGATATACATAGCACATATCATATAGCAAAAGTTACGAAAACTCCAACAATCATTGTTATTAATGGAAAGGGTGCAGCATATACCACTATTGCACTTTTAAAGGGTTTGATAGATTTTCGTGCCGATAGCAATATAAAAGGTGTAATTTTTAATAACATTACAGCTATGACTTATAAATTTTTACATGATTTAGTTGTAAATGAGCTAAATATTAAACCTCTAGGTTATATTGAACACAACAGTGAGTTTTCTTTAGAAAGTCGTCATTTGGGATTGATTACTGCGTCAGAAGTAGATAAACTTGCCGAAATGACACAAAAACTAGGGGAGAATATATCTAAAACAGTAGATTTAGATGGATTAATTGAAATTGCTAAAACAGCGATAGAATTTGAAGTTAATACACCTTCGATTACAAAACAATTTAAAGATTTAACTATTGGGATTGCACTTGACAAAGCTTTTTGTTTTTATTATCAAGATAATTTAGATTTGTTGGAACAACTTGGTGCAAATCTTCAGTTTTTTAGCCCACTAGAAGATAAAGAATTGCCTAAAAATCTTGATGGATTAATTATCGGTGGTGGTTATCCTGAACTATATCTTGAAAAAATTGCTCAAAATAAATCTATGCTAAATAGCATTAAAATGTCATTAGAAAATAATTTGCCTTGTTTGGCTGAGTGTGGTGGTTTCATGTATTTGGGTGAAAGCATCCAAGGTAATGACGGAGAATATCATCAAACTGTAAATTTTTTGCAAGGCAACAGCCATAAAAAAGAAAAATTACAACGCTTTGGTTATTTTACGCTTACTGCTAACATTGAAAATTTTATGTTGTTGAAAGGTGAAAATATTAATTGTCACGAGTTTCACTATTGGGACAGTGATAATTGTGGCGATAATTTTACAGCTCAAAAACCAACTACACAAAGACAACATAATTGTATAATCTGTAAAAACAATGTTATTGCTGGATATCCACATATACATTTTTATGGTAATACTAGCTTTCCTATAAATTTCTTGAAAAAATGTGAGGATTTTCATAATGGAAATATTAAATAAATATCTATCAAAGATTTCAAATATTGACAATGATGCAATGAATACTTGTGCTGAAATGTGGAATTCAATTGCAATTCCACTTGGCAGTTTAGGGAAAGTTCAAGATTTAATTATTAAAGCTAGTGGCATTTATGGCACACCTAAGATAGATTGTTTTAAAAAAGCAGTTGTTGTAATGTGTGCTGATAATGGAATTGTAAGCGAAGGTGTTACACAATCTCCAAGCTCAGTAACTGGTGTTGTAGCCGAAAATATGACTAGTAAAAAAGCTACAATTTCACTTATGAGTGCACATTTTGGTGGTGAAGTATTTGTGTTAGACGTTGGAATGGAAAGCAACCATGACGAAAATAATAAAATTATAAATAAAAAAACTGTAAATGGTACAAAGAACTTTCTGCTTGAAGATGCAATGACAAAAGAGCAATGTATATCTGCGATTATTGCTGGAATTGAAATGGTTGAAAAACTTAAAACTGATGGTTTTAATCTAATTGCAACAGGTGAAATGGGTATAGGAAATACAACTACTGCAAGTGCGATTGCATCTGTATTATTAAATAAGCCTGTAGCTGAAGTTACAGGAAAGGGTGCTGGGCTTACATCAGAGGCACTCTTGCGAAAAATTTTTGTAATTGAACAAGGGATTAAAAATCGAAAAGTTAATAAAGATGATGTATTTGGATTACTTTGTGGTGTTGGTGGACTAGATATAGCTGCTATGTGTGGAGTGTTTATTGGTGGTGGAATTTACCGTATTCCTATTTTAGTAGATGGCTTTATAAGTGGAATTTCTGCTCTTGTTGCCATTAATTTATGTGAAAAATTGCGTGATTTCATGTTTTCTACTCATATTTCTGCTGAACCAGCTGGTAAAATGTTAGTAAATGCATTGAATTTACCTTTTTTAATTGATGCAAACATGCGTTTAGGAGAGGGCAGTGGAGCTGTTATGTGCTATCCTTTTTTTGATGTTGGCCTTAAAATATTTAATGAAATGGCAAGCTTTGAAGTTGCAAATTTTCATAAATATGAAAAACTTATATAACATGGTAAAATATTTATGGTAATTACAGTTATTGGTGGAAGTGGAAGTGGAAAAAGTGAATTTGCAGAAAATTTAGCTTTTAATATCTCTCAAAACACACTCTATCTTGCGACAATGGAAAACATAACAGATGCATCAAAAAATAGAATTTTACGTCATAAAGAATTACGTCGAGATAAAAACTTCAAGCTTGCAGAAAAACAAACAGCATTATATGAGCTTGATTATAAAGAATTTGATTGTGTGCTTGTAGAGTGTATTTCAAACCTTGTTGCAAATGAAATTTTCACAAAGAGTGAAACTAATCCACTTGAAGAAATAATTAAAGGGATTAAATCTATTAATAGTAAAAATATTGTTTTTGTAACTAATAATATTTTTAGCGATATTAAAAATTTTGAAAATTATTCGGAGATACATGGTTTAGCTAATATTGAAATTTGTTCATTTTCTGATGAGGTTTATGAAGTTGTAGCTGGTATTCCGATTAAAATAAAAGGATAGAGGAGTGTAGTTTTTGAAAATCATAAAAAGTTTTTTAATGACTGTTTCAATGTATACAATAATTAAAACTCCACGTATGAATATAGAAACTAAGGATATTCCTTATGTTTTTTGCTTTTTTCCACTAATAGGGGTTATCATAGCAAGCGTTTTTCACTTTGTTTTCCCATATTTATTGCAATTTCATGAAATTTTTATTGCTGGAATATTTGCTTTTTTCCCGATAATCCTAACAGGTGGTATTCATTTAGACGGTTTTGGAGATACATGTGATGGATATTTTTCATATGCTGATAAAGAAAAAAAACTTGAAATTTTAAAAGATCCCCACATGGGTGCTTTTGGAGCAATTGGAATTACATCATATTTATTATTAAATGTTGTAATCTGGGTTCAATTAATTTCAGCACCTAAGTATTTACATTTTGCTATATGTGGGTATATAATCTCAAGGTGTTTACTTGCACTATTTGCCGTATGTGTAAAACCTGCAAAAGGCAGTGGGCTATTATATATGTTTGTTGATGGCGCTGGAAAAACGGCTGTAAAAATAACTTCTTCGCTTATTTTGATTTTAATTTTTATTATATTGACACTGAAGAATCCTTTTATCTTTAGTATAAATTTATTAGTTATTTTAATTTTTTGTCTCTGGTATTATAAAATGATAAATCGTGAATTTGGTGGAATTACTGGAGATTTAGCAGGTTGTTTACTGATGTGTATTGAATTTTTATTAATACTCACAAATGCTATTCTAGGTGTTTTAGTTTAAAAAAGAGGTAAATTAAATGATATTTATAATAGGTGGGGCATATCAAGGTAAAAAAGCTTTTGCAAATACGCTTAATGGCGAAAAACTTTTTGATTTGCATGAAATTATCCGTCAAAAGCTAAAATCAAATGATGACATTGATATTAATTATGAATCTTATGATGTAATTACTTGTGACGAAGTTGGTTGTGGTGTAATTCCGATGGATAGATTTGATATTGAATATAGAGAAGTTGTCGGTAGAACTAGCTGTAGCATTGCACAAATTGCTAAAGAAGTTTACAGAGTTACAGCCGGAATTCCTACTAAAATTAAAGGATAAAAAAATGAAAATCACATTAATCAGACATGGTAAAACTAAAGGAAATATTGAAAAAAGATACATAGGCAGTACTGATGAAAGCCTCTGTCCATTAGGAATTGAACAGGCTCAAAATTTTAAAGATGCATACATGCCAGCAGATAAACTTTATTCAAGTCCGATGAAGCGAGCAATTGAAACAGCAAAAATTTTATTCGAAAACACTGAAATTATCATTGAAAATGACTTTAGAGAGATGGATTTTGGTGACTTTGAAAATAAGAACTACGAAGAACTTTGTAATAATAGTGATTATAGAGCATTTGTAGAGGGAGCAAATCCAGCAAATGGGGAAGATAAAGCAATTTTTTTCGACAGATGTTTTAATGCATTTTTAAATATTATTTCATTCCACAAGGATAATGAAAGCATTGCTATTGTATGTCATGGTGGCACAATTATGGCAATTTTACACAAACTGACAAATAAAGAATTTTATACATTTCAATCAGCTAACTTATCTGGTTATGAACTGAATTTCGAAAATTCGCAACTTATTTCATATAAGGAGGTTGGAGAAATTCATGTTTGAACATTTATATATATTGCCAGTAGCATTTATTCTTGATTTTGTTTTTGGAGATCCTGCAAGAATTTATCATCCAATTTGTTTAATAGGAAATGGAATTTCATTCATTGAAAAAATAATAAGAAATATTATTAAAGGCGGAAAGACAAGTCAATTTATTGGTGGTTTAATTTTATTTGTACTTATAACTTTTTTATCTTTTGCAATTCCTTTTGCGATTTTAAATTTCGCCTTAGCGGATTTTCCTATAGTACGAATTTTGCTCGAAATATTTTGGTGTTTTCAAATTCTTGCAATGACGTCCCTTAAAAATGAAAGCATGAAAGTGTGTACAGCACTAAAAAATGAAGATTTACCTGAAGCTAGAAAATTTTTATCCTATATTGTAGGCCGTGATACGTCAGAGCTTTCTGATAGAAAAATCATTCGTGCTACTGTTGAAACTGTTGCAGAAAACTTTAGTGATGGTGTAATTGCGCCGATGTTATTTATCGCTATTGGTGGTGCACCATTAGGTTTCCTTTATAAAGCTATAAATACACTTGATTCAATGGTCGGATATAAAAATGATAAGTACTTATATTTTGGAAGAGTATCTGCGAAGATGGATGATTTAGCTAATTTTATTCCAGCTAGATTATCTGCGTTTTTTTTAATACTTGGAGCAAAATTTTTAAAGCTAGATCATTTGTATGCTTATAAAATTTTTATTCGAGATAGAAAAAATCATTCAAGCCCAAATAGTGCCCAAACGGAAAGCGTTGTGGCTGGTGCACTTAACATTGAGCTTGGAGGAAATTCATTTTATTTTGGTAAAGAATATAAAAAACCTACAATTGGTGATGATTTAAGAGAACCATCGCCTACAGACATAGAAAAAGCTAATAATTTAATGATAATTTCATCAATTATTGGTTGTTTATTTATTGGAGCTATAATCTTTATAGTTATGTAAAATTTTGAGATGGAGAATATTAATGCAAAACACACATGGTGGAGATGTTTATACATTTTATGAAAAATATGGTAAAAAGCCTTTGGATTTTTCAGCTAACATAAATCCACTTGGTATGCCAAAAAACTTGCTTCAAGATATAGATAAAATGCACGAAGCTTTGTCTATTTACCCTGATTTTAAATATAGAAAATTACGTCAAAAAGTTGCGAAAAAAGAAAAAGTTAAACCTGAAAATATTTTATGTGGTAATGGTGCTGCTGATTTAATTTTTTCAATCTGTACAGCTCTATCTCCTAAAAATGCACTAATTCCTGCACCTACATTTTTAGAATACGAAAAAGCTTTAACCGTTACAAATACAAATATTTGTTATATAAACCTTGCTGAAAGTAACGATTTTGCACTTTCTCTTTTTGATATTGAAAATGCTTATAATGGGCAAGATTTACTTTTTATTTGCTCACCTAATAATCCAACAGGCAGAGCTGAAACTAAAGAAGAACTATTCAAAATTTTAACTTTTGCAAAGCAAAAAAACATGCTTGTGATATTGGATAACTGCTTTTTAAACTTTGTGCAAAATGAGCATAATTATTCAGTGAGCGAATATTTAAACAACTTTGATAATCTTATTATTTTAAAAGCATTTACAAAAATTTATGCTATGGCTGGGATTAGATTAGGTTATTTAATTTCATCAAATCTTGATTTAATTGCTAAAATTGCATCAGCAATGCAAGCTTGGTCTGTTTCTGCTATTGCGCAAATTTGTGGCCAACGTGCGTTAGAGCATGATGATTATATCATCCAAACAAAAGACTTTGTTCAAAATGAAAGAGAGTTTTTACAAGAGAATTTATCAAAACTTGGCTTAAAATACTATAATTCTCAAGCAAATTACATTTTGTTTAAATGTCAAGATATTAACTTGCAATTGAAATTGGAGCAGCATGGAATTTTAATTCGTTCATGTGCAAATTATATAGGGCTTACAAATGAATTTTATAGAATTGCTGTTAAAACTCGTGAGGAAAATGAAAAATTAATTAAATCTTTGGAGGAAGTTCTAAATGGCTAAATGTATAATGATACAAGGAACCATGTCAAATGTTGGTAAAAGCTTGCTTACAGCAGGTCTTTGCCGAATTTTTAAAAGACATGGTTATAAAGTCGCTCCTTTTAAATCTCAAAACATGGCACTAAATTCATTTATTACTGAAGACGGTTTAGAAATGGGCAGAGCACAAGTGGTTCAAGCAGAAGCTTGCTCTGTTAAAGCTGATGTTCGCATGAATCCTGTCTTGCTGAAACCTACTAGTGATAGTGGTTCTCAAGTTATTGTAATGGGTGAAGTTATTGGAAATATGCGAGCTGCTGAGTATTATGAATTTAAAAATACACTTAAACCTATTGTTCAAAAGGCTTTTGATGAACTAATGGCAGAAAATGATATCATTGTAATTGAAGGTGCTGGTAGTCCTGCTGAAATCAATTTAAAACAACATGATATTGTTAACATGGGCATGGCTAAAATGGCAAATTCACCTGTTTTATTAGTAGGTGATATTGACAGAGGCGGTGTATTTGCTTCTCTATATGGCACTTATTTATTACAAGATGAAGATGAGAAAAAATATATTAAAGGTACAATTATTAATAAATTTCGTGGTGATGTGAATATTTTAAAGCCTGGGGTTGACATGCTAGAGAACCTAATTAAACTTCCGAATTTAGGTGTTGTTCCTTATACTTTTTTAGATATTGAAGATGAGGATAGTTTGTCAGATAGATTTACTACCTGTGGAACTGGTGATATAGATATTGCAATAATCAGATTGCCTAAAATTTCAAATTTTACTGATTTCAATGCTCTTTCTTATATGAATAATGTTAAAGTTCGATATGTAAATTCAGTTTCAGAACTTCGAGACCCTGATATGATTATTCTTCCTGGAACAAAAAATACTCTAGGAGATTTAAAATGGCTTCGACAAAGTGGACTGGAAAGTGAAATACTTAAATTTGCTGATAAAGGTAAAACTATTTTTGGAATATGTGGTGGATATCAAATGCTATGCCAAACCTTGTCTGACCCTCATAATGTAGAGGAAGGTGGGGAAATGCGAGGTTTAGGTTTGATAGCTGGCACAACTATTTTTGAAAAAGAAAAAGTGCGTACTAGAGTAACGGGAAAATTCAGAGAATTTGAAGGCAATCTTAAGTATTTATCAAATGCAATTTTTGAAGGATATGAAATTCATATGGGTAAAACAACTGGTGATTTCCAAAGTTTTACTATAATTAAAACAGATGATAGTACTTTAACAGATGATGGCGGATATACTAAAAATGTTTACGGAAGTTATGTACATGGAATTTTTGATAGTGGTGATGTATTAACTGGACTTTTAAAATCATTATATGAACTCAAAGGACTTGAATATAATGAACAAAGCACGTTTGATATTTATGCACATAAAGAACGTGAGTATAATAAACTTGCTGATGTATTAGAGGAATCACTTGATATGGATGCTATTTACAAGATTTTAAATGAAGGTGTTTAAACTTTTGATATTTGTATAATTAAAAATATAAAAGGAGAGAATTTTTATGGGATTAGTTCATATTTACCATGGTGATGGAAAAGGGAAAACTACAAGTGCAATCGGCTTATCTATAAGAGCATTAGGTGCAGGATTTAAAGTTATATTTTTACAATTTTTAAAAGGTGGAAAAACAGCAGAACTTGAAACCTTTGCAAAACTTGATGGAATTGAAGTTATTAGATGCGAAAAAGACTATAAATTCACATGGCTTTTGTCTGATGAAGAAAAAATAGAGCTTAAATGTGATCATAATGAACTTCTTGATAAAGCTATTGCATTATGCACGAATGATGGCACTAAAACTCTGCTTGTTCTAGATGAGCTTTGTGCTACACATCGTTTAAATCTAATAGATACAGAAAAGGTTGAAAAATTTATTGCAGATAGACATGAGAACCTTGAAATTGTAATAACAGGTCGTGAACCAAAAGATGAGCTTATCGCCCTTGCAAATTATATTAGTGAAGTTAAAAAAATAAAACACCCTATGGATGAGGGTGTCGGTGCTAGAAAGGGAATTGAACAATGATTGAAATTGTAAAACCACATGAAATAGAAAAAAGAAGTTTTGAAATTATTCAAAGTGAACTGGGCACAGCTCTTGACCCAGAAAAAGCGCCGATAATAATGCGTTGTATTCATACAAGTGCAGATTTTGAGTATGCTGAAAATTTAGCTTTTTCAGATGATGTTGTTAAAATTGCACTTGATGCTATAAAAAATGGTGCTGATATTTTAACAGATACGCAAATGGCAAAATCAGGCATTAGTAAACCTACTTTAGCAAAATTAGGTGGGGAAGTACATTGCTTTATATCCGATAGTGATGTGGCTTTAGCGGCTAAAGAAAATGGTATGACACGCAGTGCTATGTGTATGCGCAAAGCAAGTGAAGTAATTAAAAAACCATTGATTATCGCTATTGGTAATGCACCTACAGCTTTAATTGAACTGGATAAATTAATTTCAGAAGGTAAAATCTCTCCTGCATTAGTAGTTGGTGTTCCTGTTGGTTTTGTTAATGTAGTTGAAAGTAAAGAAATAATTATGAAATCTGGTGTCCCATATATAGTAGCAAAAGGGCGTAAAGGCGGAAGCAATGTTGCAGCTGCTATCATAAATGCTATTTTATACATGGCAATGCCTGAAAGATAGAGAAAAGGTGTGATAGACTGGAGAAGTTCCAATTTTATCACACCTTTTTTAAAGGAAAGTTCATATGATGACAATTTAATAATCTTATCCATGAAGAAAAATATCTTGTTCAAAGTTTTCAGGCAATTCATCTGTGATATTATACATGTCTCTGATATGCTTCGCTGTTAAGGTAACAGCAAGCTTAATGTCTTTTAAAATAAGAGCATCTGAAATTTGAATGTGATGATCATGGCTTTTAGGAGATAAATTTAAGAGCTCATGATAATATAAAACAATGAATTTAGTTTGCAAAATAATTCTTCTATGAAATTCGGTTAAAATATCATTACGACCAAGTCTTACAAGCTCTTCATGAAAGTCAAAATTAAAAATCCGGCTTTGTTTTAAATCACCATCAGCAAAAGCACCTTTGCAGTTTTTAGCAATTCTTTTGAGTTTAATAAAATCTGTACAACAAGGGTTTTCCAATGCAAGCTTTACAGCCAAGCATTCAAAAGAAATACGCATTGCTATTACATTGATAATTTTTTTGATATCATAAACAGCAACGGAAATACTAGAATTATCGATAGTTACAAAACCATCATAAGCTAGTTTTTCTAAAGCTCCATCGATGGAAAATTCATCTACACCATAATCAAGAGCAAGTTGCTCAGAATTGATAACTTGCCCTGGTATTAATTTTTTTGTCATAATTAAGTTTAAAATGTTATCATATTCTTGCTGTGGAAATAATTGACCAGTCATTTAAATCACAACCTTATTAGTTTCTAAGTAAATAATATCACATTTTGAACCTAATGTCTAACCATATAATCCCACATAAGTAAATTTTTTTATTATATGATAACAAATTTTTTTTGACAAATTTATATAAAAAAGTTATATTGGTATTAATAGGAATTAATTTACTTGTTTTTATATTAAACTTTTTAACAAAAGGAGTTAACATGAAAAAATCATTAGCTAGAATTTTGACCAGCAACTTATTTGTAAGTTTAGTTTTAATCTTAGCACAGTTTATATTATTTATCGGAATTATAACAGCTTTAAGTACATCGCAGCGTTCTGTTTACTATGTTTTATACATTTTAACAACACTTATTGTTTTGTGGATAGTTCGTAAAAAAGATAACCCTGCTTATAAAATGACATGGTTAATTATTGTTTTGATTTTCCCAGTTGTCGGTGGTGTTGTTTATTTATTTATGGGGAATACTCCGTTTAATCGAGCAAGGCTTGTGAAAGTAAAGCCGATTATGCGTCCAAAAGTCCAAAATATTCAGAATGTATTCGATGATTTAACTTATAATCAGAGAAAATATATGAGAAATATAAATTATCTAGAAAATATTTCGAATATGCCCGCTTGGGCAGGGACAGCTACTGAATATTATCCATCTGGTGAAGAATTTTTTTCTTCAATCCTAATTCAACTTGAAAAAGCACAAAAATTTATTTTTATGGAGTATTTTATTATAGATGAAGGCTTTATGTGGTCTGAAATACTTAAAATTCTCGAAAAAAAAGCAAAAGATGGTATAGATATTCGAATTATGTATGATGATATTGGATGTTTTGCAACATTGCCACGGGGTTATCGTGAATATTTAATTTCTCTTGGCATTAAATGTGTTGCTTTCAACAAAGCGAGACCTACACTTAGCACATATATTAACTATCGAAATCATCGCAAAATTTGTATAATCGATGGGGAAGTTGGATTCATGGGTGGAATTAATCTTGCTGATGAATATATTAATCGTATTGAACGTTTTGGGCATTGGAAAGATACAGCTATAAAACTTACCGGTGACGCTATAACAAGTCTTACTGCGATGTTTTTAGAACTTTGGAATTTTTCCAGCAATGATAATACGAATTTATCTGATTTTAAAAGTAATAAAATTATAAAAGGTGATGGATTGGTGCAACCTTTTGCAGATAGCCCGCTTGATAATAATAGAATTAGTGCTAATGTATATATGAATATTTTAAATACTGCTAAGCGATATGTTTATATTACAACACCTTATTTACTACTGGATAACGAGATGATAACAGCACTATGTTCAGCTGCACTTAGTGGAATTGATGTTAGAATAGTCACTCCTCATATTCCAGATAAATGGTATATTCATGTTCAAACTCGCTCGTTTTACTTTGATTTAATCGAGGCTGGAGTTAAAATTTATGAATATCACCCTGGTTTTATGCATAGCAAAACATTAGTTAGTGATGATGATGTTGCAATTGTTGGTACTGTTAACTTAGACTTTAGAAGTTTATATATGCATTTTGAATGTGCAACGGTTTTTTATGGTGGAGAAGTTGTGTATAGTGTTCTTGATGATATGAAAGATAACTTTGAAAAGTCTCGAAGAATTAAAAAACGTGAACTTAGTGAAATGTCACCCTTATATTCGTTTTTCGTATCATTGCTTCGTGTATTTGCACCTTTGATGTAAAATTTAATGAATAAAAGTTTCTATTTAAGATAAATACATTTGTATTATAGCTTATTAGAAACTTTTTTGTGTTTGTGTTATTTTGATATTGAAAGGGTGGTTTTTTTATTAATTTTATAGTATAATAAATAATATATGCCCTGAATTTGATTATAAGAGGTAATTACTATGAAAATAATGGTTATAGATGGTAATAGTATTTTGAATCGTGCATTTTATGGAATAAAACTATTATCAAATAAAGAAGGACTTTATACTAATGCTGTTTATGGTTTTTTATCAACATATTTTAAGTTGCTAGATGAAGAAAACCCAGATAGAGTTATTGTATGTTTTGATGTTAAAGCGAAAACTTTTCGTCATAATATGTATGAAGGTTATAAAGCACAACGAAAAGGTATGCCTGATGAACTTGCTATCCAGCTTCCGCTTATGAAAGATGTATTAGCAAAGATGGGCGTTTTTTGTACAGAAAAAGAAGGTTATGAAGCTGATGACCTTATTGGTACGATGAGTGTTAAAATTGCTGAACAACAAGGTGAATGTGTTATAGTTACAGGGGATAAAGATAGCCTTCAGCTTGTAAATGATAATGTTCGTGTAAAACTTGTTTCAACACGAATGGGAACAACAACTACTACAAACTATACACCCGAAGTTTTCTTTGAAAAATATGGTTTTGAGCCTCGTAAAATAATTGATCTTAAAGCTCTTATGGGTGATGCATCTGATAATATCCCTGGTGTTGCTGGTGTTGGCGAAAAAACTGCGATGACGCTAATTCAAACTTTACAAAGCCTTGATGGAGTATATTCAGATATTGATAATTCAATCATAAAAAAAGGAATGAGACAAAAATTAATTGATGGTAAAGATAGTGCATATTTAAGTTATGACTTAGCTACGATTAATACACAATCCCCACTAGACTTTGACCCTATGTTAATGCAAGATTTAGAAATTGATAAAGTTGCACTTTACGATTTAATGGTGCGATTAGAGTTTAAAAACTTTATTGCAAAACTTGGACTATCTGCTGATGATACAGAAAACACACCTAAATTTAAATTAGCTGATACAGAATGTATTACACTTACAAATGGTGATGATATACGTGAATTATTTATCTCGTCATATCAAGAAATACCACTTTATGCACAAGCGAATTTATCTTCTATTTCATTTTATTTAAATAATATAGCTTATGTAATTCATTTGCAAGATTATGATATAAACACTCGTTCATCTATGTTAAAGGAAATTTTCGGAAACGGAAGCACTTTTATAACTTATGATGCAAAAGCAATAGCTAGAAAACTTAGTGCTTTAAATATTGATACAACTAACATAGTTTTTGATATTGAACTTGCTGAATACCTTCTAAACCCTACGGATAGCACAAGGGATTTAGATAAGCTAATCTTCCGTTATTTAGGCTTAGAAATAACACATGAACAAAGCCAAATTTCTTTATTTGAACTTCGTGATAACAAGGCGGATATTGAACATTTATTATGTATTAATGAACTTTATAAAATCGTAAAAGAGAAATTAGAGCAACAAAAACTTTTAACACTTTATACTGAAATTGAACATCCACTTATTTTTGTTCTTGCTGATATGGAAGTTTGTGGAATAAAAGTTGATAAAGAAGAACTAACAGCTTTTTCTAAAATGCTTGATACTCATATCATTTCACTAGAGCATAAAATATTTGAATTGTCAGGTGAAATGTTTAATATTAATTCTCCAAAACAACTTGGCGAACTTTTGTTCGAAAAATTGAAATTGCCAATTATCAAGAAAACAAAAACAGGGTATTCAACAAATGTTGAAGTGCTTGAAAAGCTTATAGACAAACATGAAATCATTCCTTATATCATGGAATTTAGAACTTATTCTAAACTTAAATCTACTTATGCTGATGGATTGCTTAAAGTAATAGATGAGAATGATGGACGTATACACACATCATTTAAACAAACTGTAACAGCTACAGGCAGACTTTCTTCTACAGAGCCCAACCTACAAAATATTCCAGTTAGAACAAAGTTAGGTCGTGAAATTCGTAAAATGTTCATTGCTGATGATGGATATGTTCTAGTAGATGCCGACTATTCGCAAATTGAACTTCGTGTACTTGCACACATAGCAAATGATGAACAAATGATTAAAGCCTTTAATGAAAATCAAGATATTCATGCTATAACTGCATCAGAAGTATTAAAAATCCCGCTATCCGAAGTAACTTCTGCAATGCGTTCATCAGCTAAAGCTGTAAACTTTGGTATTGTTTATGGTATTTCTGATTTTGCATTATCACAAGACATTGGTGTTACTCGCAAAGAAGCTGGACAATATATTGCAAATTATCTTGAGCATTATAGTGGTATTAGAAAATACATGGAAGATATTAAAGAATTTGCAAGAGTTAAAGGATATGTAAAGAGTATGTTTGGAAGAAAACGTACTTTAACTGAAATTAATGCAAAAAATTTCAATTTACGTTCTATGGCTGAACGTATGGCACTAAACACCCCAATTCAAGCTACTGCTGCTGATATTATAAAGATTGCTATGATAAAAGTACATGCTAAAATTAAAGAACTAGGCTTAAAATCTAGATTAATTCTTCAAGTACACGATGAGCTTATCATTGAAACAACTATAGATGAAGTTGATGTAGTTAAAAAAATGCTTTGTGATGAAATGGAAAATGTAACAAAACTTAGTGTGCCACTTTTAGCCGAAGCAGTGTCAGGCAATAGTTGGTATGATACAAAGTAGGTGTAATATGGAAATAGTTAAAGCAGAATATGCACATGCAGAGCAAATTGCAAAAATAGAACTTGAAGCTTTTTCACACCCTTGGAATGAGATTATGATTAAAAATGAAATTGATAATCCTCATGCTGTTATTCTCTGTGCTATAGAGAAAGAATGTGTGTTAGGATATATCGGTTGTCAAGTTGTGCTTGATGAGGTTTATATTACTAATGTTGCTGTGCGTCAAGATAAAAAAGGGCAGGGAATAAGCAAAATACTGCTTGAACATATTATTGAATATTCTAAAAAAAGAAGGGCGTCTTTTGTAACTCTTGAAGTTCGTGTAAGTAATGCAGTTGCAATTTCGCTATATAATAAATATAATTTTAAGCAAGTTGGGCTTCGCAAAAATTATTATGAAGACCCACAGGAAGATGCGTTATTACTTGCGTATTTTCCAACTTATACGGAGGAATAAATGAAAATACTCGCAATAGAAACCTCATGTGATGAAACTGCTGTAGCTATCATCGAAGATGGAAGAAAAATTTTATCATCAGAGGTTTATTCACAAGCTGAAATGCATGAAACTTATGGTGGTGTAGTTCCTGAAATTGCATCACGTAAACACGTTGAAATAATAAGTTATATTTGTGATGAAGCACTTAAAAAAGCAAACTTAGATAAAAGCGAAATTGATGCTGTCGCTGGTACTTGTGCCCCTGGTTTAATCGGTGCACTTCTTGTCGGTGCAAATTTTGCAAAATCGCTTGCGTTCTCATTAAATGTGCCATTTATTCCTGTGCACCATATTAGAGGACATATTGCTGCAAATTATCTTGCAAGCGATGATATAAAACCACCGTTTTTATGTTTAGTTGCTTCTGGTGGTCATAGCCTTATTGTTCATGTAAAAGATTATACTGATATGGAAATTATTGGTTCTACTCGTGATGATGCAGCGGGAGAAGCTTTTGACAAAGTCGCTCGTGTACTTGGTATCGGATACCCTGGTGGAAAAATACTTGATGATTTAGCCCAAACAGGGGACAGCACTTATTATAAGTTGCCACGTGCAAAAATCAATAATGCACCGTTAGACTTTTCTTTTTCAGGGCTTAAAACAGCAGTTATCAATTTAATTCACAATGCAAAGCAAAAAGATGAGCAGATAAATCATAATCATCTTGCAGCAAGCTTTTGCTCGGCTGTTAGTGATACTTTAGTATCACGATTTAAACTCTCTGCTGAAATTACAGGACTTCGCACATTTGTAATGGCTGGGGGAGTTGCTGCAAACTCTGTAATTCGTCGTGATATGCAAAGCCTTGCAAATGAGCTGGGAGCTAAACTATATCTACTACCACTTAGCCTATGCTCTGACAACGCAGCTATGATTGGAAGTCAAGCTTATTATGAATATTTAAATGGCAATATAGGCAATGCTTATCAAAATGCATTTGCCACAATGGATGTTAATAAAAATTTTGAAAAAATTTAAAATTAATGTAGAAAAAACTTTTAAAATAGTGTACAATAAAGTGATATATAAAAATTTTTAAGGAGCGATTAATTTCATGGGAATGACTATAGCACAAAAAATTATTAGCAATCATTTGCTTGATGGAGAGATGATTGTAGGAAGTGAAATCGGTCTTAGAATTGACCAAACTCTAACACAAGATGCTACAGGTACTATGGCTTATCTTCAATTTGAAGCAATGGGTGTTGACAAAGTTAAAACTGAGCGTTCAGTAGCTTATATTGATCATAACACGCTACAATCTGGGTTTGAAAATGCTGATGACCATAATTATATAGGTTCTGTATGTAAGAAACATGGTGTTTATTATTCTAAAGCTGGTAATGGTATCTGTCACCAAGTTCATTTAGAGCGTTTTGGTGCACCTGGAAAAACTCTTATCGGTTCTGATTCTCATACACCTACAGGCGGTGGTATCGGTATGCTTGCATTTGGTGCTGGTGGGCTTGATGTTGCTGTTGCAATGGGTGGGGGAGCTTACTATATTCCTATGCCTAAAATGGTTCGTGTAAACCTAACGGGTAAATTATCACCATATGTTTCAGCAAAAGATGTTATTTTAGCAGTTTTACAAATTCTATCTGTTAAAGGTGGAGTTGGTAAAATTATTGAATATGCTGGCGAAGGTGTTGCAACTTTAGCAGTTCCTGAACGTGCAACTATTACTAATATGGGCGCAGAACTTGGTGCTACTACATCAATTTTCCCATCTGATGAAACTACTCGTGAATTTTTAAAAGCACAAGGCAGAGAAGATGTATATATGCCACTATCTTCTGATGCTGATGCTGTTTATGATGAAGAATACACAATTGATTTAACAACGCTTAAACCACTTGCTGCTATGCCTCATATGCCTGATAACGTTAAAAGCATTGAAGAAATCGGCAGTATTAAAGTTAACCAATGTTGTATTGGTTCTTGTACTAACTCATCTTATGATGACCTTATGAAAGTAGCTGCAATACTTAAAGGTAAATCAATTCACCCTGACGTATCTTTAACTATTTCTCCTGGGTCTATGCAAGTATTTAACATGCTTTCTAAAAATGGTGCTTTAGCTGATATTATTTCTGCTGGTGCTAGAATATTAGAATGTGCATGTGGTCCTTGTATTGGTATGGGTCAATCACCTCAATCTGCTGGTGTTTCACTACGTACATTTAACAGAAACTTTGAAGGTAGAAGTGGTACACAAGATGCTAGCATCTACCTTGTAAGCCCTGAAGTTGCAGCTGCATCTGCTCTAACAGGTATACTAACTGACCCTAGAACACTTTCTCCAATGGATAAAATTCCAATGCCTAAAAGTTTTGATATTAACGATAGTATGATTATCGCCCCTGCTAAAGAGGGTGAAGAAGTTGAAGTTCTTCGTGGACCTAACATTAAACCTTTCCCACTAGGAAAAGCTTTAGAGGCTTCATATACTGGCGATTGTATCTTAAAAGTTGAAGACAACATCACGACTGACCATATTCTGCCAGCTGGTGCTGCACTTCTTCCATTCCGTTCAAATGTGCCACATTATTCAAACTACTGCTTCATTAATGTAGATAAAGAATTCCCAACTCGTGCTAAAGCATCTGGTGGTGGTATTATCGTTGGTGGCTCTAACTACGGACAAGGTTCTTCACGTGAACATGCAGCACTTGTGCCACTTTATCTTGGTGTAAAAGCTGTTCTTGTGGTGTCATTTGCTCGTATTCATATGGCGAACTTAATTAACTCAGGTATTATCCCTCTAACATTTATTGATGCAAATGATTATAATGATGTATCTTTAGGTGATAAATTAGAACTGCCTAATATTCAAGAAGAAATCAAAAATGGTAGCGATGTTACTGTTAAAAATACTACTACAGGTAAAACTTATATGGCATCTTGTGTTCTTTCTGAAAGACAAAAAAGCGCAATCCTTGCAGGTGGTACACTTAACGCTGTTTCAGCAAAGTAAATTATTTCACTAAACTCGGAGGAAATATGATAAGATATTTGCAAAATCAAGATATTGAAGAATGCACAAAAATGTTTGAGGAATTTTATACTACAGATGCTGTATCACATAAAATTCCTATAGATAACATTAAACATGCTATAACTTTAGCACTTGAAGATAGCCCATATATTAAAATCTTAATTTGTGAACACGAAGGAAAATATGCTGGATTTTGTGCATTGTCTTTCACTTTTTCAACCGAGGCTGGTGGGGTAGTTGTTTTAATCGAAGATATTTATATCAGAAATGAATTTACAAGTAAAGGTCTTGGAACTGCTATTTTTAGCTTTATTCATCAGCAGTATGATGATAAAGCTAAGAGGTACAGACTTGAAGTGGCACATAACAATGCCCATGCTATTCGTCTATATAAAAAACTCGGTTTCGAGGAACTACCATATAAACAGTTCATCAGTCAGTAGTCAGTAGCACTGACGGGCAGTCGACAGTGTCGACAAACACCTAATTTCACTCAT
>CAYJKB010000010.1:35865-52496 GCA_964370625.1 uncultured Oscillospiraceae bacterium
GAAAATCTATAATTTGTAAAAGTTCTTATTACTGTCCACAACTTAAAGTTTTTTGGTCAGTAGCACTGACGGGCAGTCGACAGTGTCGACAAACACCTAATTTCACTCATTTGTTACACAAATTAGAGCGAAATTGCAAAAATATCAATAAATAAGTAAAAATATAGTCGTGCGTTTACAGCACGAGTGGACAGGAGAAAATCTATAATTTGTAAAAGTTCTTATTACTGTCCACAACTTAAAGTTTTTTGTTTTACTTTTGTTCACAAAAGTAAAGAAAGGGAGAAAAAATGAGTAATATTTCACAACATGCATTAGACAAATACGAATTCATTATACGTTCACAACTTGAGCGTATTGAAAAAATGAAAGAACAAGGTGACTTTATCAAGTATGAAGAGCTTGATAAATTAATCATCGGTGTTTGTGGTGGGGACGGAATTGGCCCTATGATTACATCACAAGCAAAAAATTTACTTGAAATGCTTCTTGCTGACAAAGTAAAAGCTGGAAAAGTTGAATTTAAAACAATCGACGGACTTACTATTGAACGTCGTGCTGAAGTTTCAAAAGCTATCCCAGATGATACACTTGAAGAACTTAAAGCGTGTCACGTTATTCTTAAAGGACCTACAACTACTCCTCGTAAAGGTGACCCATGGCCAAACGTTGAAAGTGCTAACGTAGCTATGAGAAAATCACTTGATTTATTTGCAAATGTACGTCCTGTTAAAGTTCCTGAAGAAGGAATTGACTGGATTTTCTTCAGAGAAAACACTGAAGGGGCTTATGCTGTTGGTAGCCATGGCGTTAATGTTACTGATGATTTAGCAATTGACTTTACTGTAACTACTACTCAAGGTAGTGAAAGAATTGTACGTCTTGCGTTTGACCATGCAAAGAAAACTGGTAAAAATAAAGTTACAGCCGTAACTAAAGCTAACATTGTAAAAACAACTGATGGAAAATTCCTTGATATGTGTAAAACTATTTCTGCTGAATATCCAGAAGTTGTGCTTGACGACTGGTATATCGATATCATGACAGCAAAACTTATCGACCCTAAACGTCGTACTGATTTTAAAGTTATGGTACTCCCTAACCTTTATGGTGATATTTTAACTGATGAAGCAGCTGAATTCCAAGGTGGTGTTGGAACTGCTGGTTCTGCTAATATCGGTAAAAGATATGCTATGTTTGAAGCTGTTCATGGTTCTGCACCTCGTATGGTTGACGAAGGTCGTGCAAAATATGCTGACCCTTGTTCTATGTTCCGTGCATCTGTAATGCTTCTTGAACATATTGGCGAAATTGCTTTAGCTGCTAAATTAGAAAAAGCTCTTGATATTTGTATGAATGAAGAAAAAGCTTTAACTATTACAGGTCGTGATAACGGTGCTACAGCTGAAGAATTTACAAATTACGTAATTAAAACTTTAGGGAATTTAAACTAATTCTATTGGAGGCCTAGAAAATGGAAAAACAAGCCAATATATCTCGTGCTGTTATTAAAAGACTGCCTAGATATTATAGGTATTTAGCTGATATGCAAAGACATGGTATTTCTCGCACTTCATCTAAAGAATTATCAGAAAGAATGGGGCTTACAGCTTCACAAATTCGTCAAGATTTAAACTGTTTTGGTGGATTTGGTCAACAAGGGTATGGATATAATGTTGAGACTCTTCTTGTGAAACTTAAAGAAATCATGGGTATTTCAGTTAAAAGAACCGCTGTACTTATCGGCGTAGGTAACTTAGGTCGAGCTATTATTAAAAACTTTGACTTTGGAACTAATGGAATTAGTGTAACTTGTGCATTTGACTCTAATATAGATGTTATTGGAACAAATATAGATGATGTTCAAGTGTTAAATATTACTCTATTATCAGATTATCTAAAAGAGAATAATCCAGATATTGCTATTTTAACTTTACCAAAACCACAAGCTCAAGCTGTTGCAAATATACTTCTTGAAGGCGGTATTCGTGGAATTTGGAATTTCACGAATTTAGATTTAAAATTAGGCGAGCATAATGTACCTGTCGAAAGTGTACGTTTTGCTGATAGCCTTATGACTCTTTGCTATTTCATGCAAGAATAATTACATGTTAATAGTTTTATTGTAACTGAGTGAATTTAGCCATATGAATATGGCGAATATTATCATAATTAAATGTGGCGATAAATTCGTCACATTTTTTTATAATTTTATTATTTAAGTAAATTCAAAAGTTATTTAAACTATATTTTAGGGGTGAAAATATGAATAATACAAAAATGCGTGAACTAGAAAATTTACGTGCAATTAGTTTTATCGGGGTAGTGTTGCAGCATGTTTTAGGAATTTATGTAGTTCAACAAGGAGTTTCTAATTCTGAAAATATAATAATAGGATTATTATTTGGGCTAGCAAAATTCGCTGTACCTTGCTTTGTATTCTTAAGCGGAATACTTATTACAAAAAAATATATAAATAAATTTAATTATTTAAAATTTCTTAAAAAAAATATACTTAAGATAGTAATTCCATATGCAGTATTTTGTGGTGTATATGTTATTTATTATGAAAAATATGATAATTTAGCTGAAGTATTCAAAAATGCAATTTTCGGACAGGTTACTTATCACACATGGTATCTTGCTATGATAATCGGTCTATATATTATAATGCCATTTTTGCTTTTTGCATTACATAAAGTTAATAAAAGTGGAATGTCTAAAATAGACACTTGGAAGTTAATAATATTTATTTTTGTTACATACTCAATGATATTATATATTTATCCGTATTTCAAAAATTTTACTTTAACATCATTTTTATTTGAAAATGCAACTTTAAATCCACTTTATTATGTCCCATATTTTTTAATAGGTGGATTGTTTTCATTAAATTATAAAGAAAATATGCAAGCAATAGTACATCATAAAAGATATTTTATTGTCATTGCCTATTGTGCATATTTGCTGTCAATTTATCTTTTATTTTCAAGGGGATATTCTGATGGTGTATTAAATCTTAATTTTATGCCTACTTTATCAATTTCATCAGCATTATTGTCTATATCTTGGATATTTTTACTTCTTATTGTATCACATATACTTTTAAGTAAAGAAAAACTTACAAAATGGCTGAATTTCATAGCTAAACATTCTTTTTTAGCTTACTTATATCACACAATTATGATTCAATTTATTTCTAATAACACAACTTTCTTACCTCGTGAAATTAGATTTATCATAATGTTTATTGGCTCTGTAATATTATCGGTGTTAATATCTTATGCTTATGATATGCTTAAAGCATTTATTCTATCTAAATTTAAAAAAGAAGAGCAAGTTCTTAAACGAGCTGAATAGTAAAATAGGGTTTGACGCATTTCGTCAAACCCTATTTTTATCGTATATTAAAAGGGAGCTGTTATAAAACGGCTCCCTTTTAAATGTGCTTAATATTTATCCAGCTAATGTAAGATAATCTTTATCTTCGTCATAAGTCATATCATCGTTTAAGATAGAAATTCCAGTAATTTCTGTCCCGCTAGCAAGCTCTTCTGCTTCATTAACAGAATTGTATTGTCCATCTGTGTTTGTAAGAAGTAATTGTTTGTAACCTGTACCATTATCACTTGTTACAATAATATCACTATATGAAGAATCTTCAGCTTGTGTAATAACTAGTGGAGCATTCATAAGCGTAAACGCTTGAATAACTTCCATATCAGCACTTACCCATGCTGCACTGTTTCCACCACTACCAGAAGTGTAAGGTCCTATTAGTAGTGCAAAAATTTCATCAGTTCCGTCATTATCAAGGTCTACATAATTGTAATAATATCTTGTATCTGCTTGATATTCTTGTGGAATTCCAAAAAATGAAAGCAATGCATTTGCAAGTTCTGCATTATGTTCTGTTTCTGAATTCATTTCTTCTGTAAGTACTATAGTTGCATCTTCTACATCATCAGTAGTATCTTCTACAGGTTGACCTCCAGTAAGCGTAATATATCTATGGAAGATAGCAGAAATTTCAGCACGAGTAGCAGAAGCATTTGGTGCTAAAATAGTATCAGATTTACCTGTGATAATGCCTTCAGCATGTGCCCAAACCATAGCGCTTTGAGCATAAGCATCAAGTTCAGCAATATCAGAGAAAGCAGTTAACCCTTCGTAATCTGCAATTCTAGGTTCGCCCTCATATCTCCAAAGCATAGTTACAAGTTGCTCACGAGTTACAGGCATATCTACACCTACAGTTTCAGGAGCGATACCACTTACAATTCCATTTTTTGATGCCCAAGCTATAGCCATTTCATACCAAGAACCTTGCATAACATCAGCGAAGTTGCCATACATAAGTTCAACTTGTGGTTCGCCAGCTAGACGATGAAGCATAGTAGCAAACATAGCTCTTGTAGCAGTTGCGTTAGGGGAGAAGGCTGTAGCGCTAGTTCCGTTCATAATTCCGTTATCATAAGCATACATAACGTCATCATAGAACCAATCAGCAACAGTTACATCAGTAAACACACCTGCAGGAGCTGGAGTTTCTTCTGTAATAGCATCTGCCATATTTGCAAAAATAAAGTTTGAAATGTATGAGAATTCATCACGTTGGTTAACTTTGTGAGTTAGTGAGTTTGCAAATAGAGCAACATTAATATCATTACCCATTTTGTCTTCACCAACATATGAGAATGCTTGAGTAGAACCACCTAAGAATTTTTCTAGGTTTTCAGCATCGCTTGAACGTAGGAAACCTTCAGTAGGCTCACGAGTAGCATCAATTTCTACTAAAACTTCGCTACCAGCTGGTACATTTTCAAAGAAACCTGCACCATAACCATACATTACTTCATCACCTTCGTTTACATAGTTTGCATTGATGATATTTGTATTAGGGTATGTTACATAAGCTAAGGCATCCATAGAACCTGATACAGCAGCTCTGTTTGCCATATCATATGTAAATAATGCACCATCGTTATTGTTTCCATCTCTATCTGTAGAACCTACAACAGAATTTACAGCAGCAGCACCATAACCGATATAAGGAGTACCATTTTGTACAGCTTTTAGCGCATCACCTGTAAGAGCTGAGTAACCTACGATAACATCAGCTGCACTAGGGTCTGTAGTTGTTCTAAAGCCCATTAAATCAAGTGACATTCTATCATAGCTATAGTTATAAACATATAGATAATTTGAATATTTATAACCAGCATCAGCAGTTCCAGTAGGAGTACCTGCGATATAAACTAAAGGAAGTTTTGAAATTTCAGTAGCATTTACTTCCATATCGTCAGCAGATACAGCAGTTAAAATGTAATCATCAGCAACTGAATTATAATCATCAGCTGATACTTTAAAGCTTGTAGCATAATCGCCATCTGTAATGAAAGCTACAGATTTACCTTTTGAAAGTAGGTCATTTACAGCAGACACTGCAACTTCACCATTATTCATAATGATAACTGTTTCAGAAGAAGCAACATCAGTTGACATAATATCTTCAACAATTTCAGCAACTTCACCCATATCTTGCATATCAGTTGATGCATTTTCGATTGTTTTATAAGTTTCTGGGTTTGTAATCATATGCATGTCAAAGCCACGAGTTTCGTTGAATGTAGTAATACCTTCTGAGTATAGTACAGTCCAATCTTTAATAAGTGTACCATCATATAATGCACCATTTGCAACTGAACGTTTTGCTTGATACATTGAAATAATCGCTGTACCTTCTGGGTATTCGATGCCTTCAATCACTGTAGCATCTTCTAGGAAAGAGATTTTAACATCATTTCTTGAAAGCCAAGTTAGCATTTCACTTGCAGCTGCAATATTAGCTTGGTTAGTTTCGTCCATTGGAATGATGTATGCTTCTGGATAGAAGTTTCCATTTTCATCTTCGCCATCAAACACAGGACGGAAAAGGGAAGCTTCTGCACCTTCTACATCGTATTGGTTTGTAAGCCAAGGATTTACTTCTTCATTAGAATTTTCATTATTAACACCACGTGCATAAATTTCAAGTTGATTTAACATCATATCATCTTTGTTGTCAGCAACATAGTCAGATTGACCTAATAGCCCATAAGCTGTAGCATCAACAGTATCATCGTTATATGCTGGAAGTTCAACAGTGTAAGCTACTGTACCTTGAAGCATAGCAAATTGAGGAGTATAAGATGTTGACATATCATCCCATGGATCAGCCCAGAAAGTTTCATCTTTTCCATCAGCTGTTTTTTCACCTGTGTATTCTAGGTAATCACGTTGAGGGATAACATAACTATTATATCCATCATTATTAGATATAGCAGCATTACCAAATGCTTGACCAGCTGTCATTAAGTAATTTGCAAGTAAGTCATATTCAAAGTTTGGTTCGTGTGGTGGGTCACATGGCTCTGCTTGGAAATTACGTACACGTCCATGAACTTCTGTTAGAAGTATAGGATTGAATTTAGCAATAAGTTCTTGCATATTTTGAGTTTCGTTTGTAACTTGGAAAGAGTTATCACGGTTTAGGTCAAATCCGTTTGAAGATACACGTGCCATAAATACACGACCTTCAACATTTTGCTCTGGAACAAGAATAAAGAATACATCGCCAAGCATTTCATCTACAACAACAGTTTCTGTTTCAGAAGTATAGTATTTTGCAAGGTCAACAGGACCTGAGATACCGTTGTTAGTATCAGTGATAGTTCCAAGTAGGGAAGCTGTATCTGCTACAAGTTCTGGCATTGCAAGTGAACCTTCTACGCCTACTTCGCCACGTTCTTCAGCCACTTGTGCTTCACCCTCTGCTGTAAATCCTGTTAACATTTTCATGTCAATAGTATCTTGTTCTACAAGCATTCTAGCAAGTTTTAAAATACCATCAGGACCTGCAGCTTCGTTTGAGTGAATATTTGAGAACATAACAGGAACTTTATAGTCCATTCCAGCTTCAATTTCTTTTGCAAGTGCTTCAGGATCGCTTTCAGCTTTTTCAGTCATATCAAGCCATTTATCAACATCAGCTTGGTTTGAAGCGATTATTAAGTATGGCATGTCATAACCAGAAGTTGATGTACCCATTGAAAACTGCTCTACATATAAATCAGTATCCATATTAGCTAGTGCATCAAGTTCATCGTAGATTTCACCCATAGTTGTAAATGTATCATAAGCAGATACTTCAGCTGCAACAGAACCTAACATTGTAGTTCCATTCATAGCTTCAAGGCTATACCAACCGATATAATCCATAGTAAGTGTGCCTTTTGTGCCATGAGGCATGCTTCCATCTACATAGAACATTTCTGTATCAAATGTAAGTTTAAGTGATACACTGCTGTCATCTGCTACTAAAACTTCTGATTGTATGTTTTTAAACCAGTCAACACTTGTGCTGTCTTGTCTATCTGTATAAGTTTGCCATTCTTCAAAAGTAGTACCTTTTACATAGTTTGGGTAAAGATCTTCTGATAAGAATGCTTCATCACGAGTTAGTGAATAAGTGATATTTCCAGCATCAATTGCAGTTTGTAATTCTTCAGCTGTCATGCTTACAGGAATGATAGCTTCAAAAGTACGAGCGTGAGTCATAGAAATTAAATCTTTTCCATTATCTCCTGTTACATTTTTAAAGCTTGCTCCCTCAGTAGAAGCTGGAGCTTCAGCTAATGATAAATCTTGTACCCCGTCATTTAATGGGTATGGATTTTGAAAAGTTGCTGACGCCGGAGCTAGCATAGACATAGTTAAAGTAGTTGATAAAACTAAGCCTAGCATACGTTTTGTAGTAAATCCTTTTGTTTTTTTCACCTTTTTGTCTCCTCTCAAATTTTAAAACATACATGAATTGAAAAATTCACATATAATTGAACAGAAAGTATAGAAAAACTTTCCATAATGCATAAATTATAGCATATTTGTATATCAATGTCAAATATTTAAGAAATTTTTGTTAAAAAAAGATAAAATAATGTATATTTATGCATTCATCTTATAATTATAAGCTATTTTACCCATTTTATTCATCTGCTTTTTTCTCCAAATTCTGTTAATTTAATGGCATATGCAGAAAATGTTGGTATTTTTTACTTGACATTTTTGTATACTATATGCTAACATTATTTCAAGATTTATTTAGAAATTTTACTTAAATGTATATTACAAAGGAGAAATTTATTATGTTTGAAAAAGTAAGAGAAACAATTGCAAGCACACTTAGCTGTGACTTAGAGGACATTACACTTGAGGCTAACTTAGCTGAAGATTTAGGAGCAGATTCACTTGATGCTGTTGAACTTAACATGGCATTAGAAGATGCATTTAACATCAAAATCCCAGATGAAGCTTTAGCAGATTTTAAAACAGTGTCAGATATCGTAACTTACATTGAAAAAAATCAATAATTTTTAACTTATCGTGTTAGCTTGAAATTTTGTTTTGAGCTAACACAATTTAATAAATAGCTATTTTATAATAGCAAAACGAAAAGAGGTATATAATGAATCAAAGTCAACTTTTCGAACTTATGGACAAGTTTGACGGTACTAAGCTTACTAAACTTGTTTATGAAGCAGACGGAGTTTCTATTTGTCTTGAAAAAGAAATTAATTATGTTGTTGCAAACGAAAAAACTATGATACAAGCTCCTAGCATTGTAGCAGAGCCATCTCAAAGTACTGCAACCGAACAAACTGCTATAGCTTCTAATTACATTGAAATCAAATCACCACTTACTGGTGTGTTTTATAAAGCCGCTTCCCCAGATTCTGCACCATTTGTAAACGTTGGAGATAAAGTTTCCAAAGGTCAAATTGTTTGCCTTGTTGAAGCTATGAAGCTTATGAATGAAATCACAAGCCCTTGTGACGGAGTGATTAAGTCTGTTTGCATAGAAAATGGAGACGTAGTCTCTTTTGATCAAATATTATTTGAGGTAGAACCATGTTAAAACGTGTACTTGTAGCAAATCGTGGTGAAATAGCGGTTCGTATTATAAGGGCATGTAGAGAAGCGGGCATAGAAACAGTAGCAGTTTATTCGAAAGCTGATGAAAACGCATTGCACACACAAATGGCAACAAAGGCTGTTTGTATCGGTGCTGCTCCATCAAAAGATAGTTATTTAAATATGAATAGCATTTTATCTGCAGCTCTTGCAACAGAATGTGATGCTATACATCCGGGATACGGATTTTTATCAGAAAACAGTGATTTTGCAAGACTTTGTGAAAAATACTCTGTGAAGTTTATAGGTCCATCAGCTGATATTATTGATAAAATGGGTAATAAATCAGCTGCTCGTCAGATGATGATTGAAGCATCAGTTCCGGTAGTTCCTGGTTCTGACGGAGTAATCGAGAATATTAAGGAAGCACGTGAAATTGCCGAAAAAATTGGCTATCCCGTGCTTATAAAAGCGTCATCAGGTGGTGGTGGTCGTGGGATGCGAAAAGTATTTGAAGCATCAGAACTAGACGAACTATTTACCACTGCAAAAGCAGAAGCACTTGCATGTTTTGGTGATGATAGCATGTATATGGAAAAACTTATTATCAATCCTAAGCATATTGAATTTCAAATACTTGCCGATAATCATGGCAATGTAATACATTTAGGAGAACGTGATTGTTCACTTCAACGTCGTGGGCAAAAAATGATGGAAGAATCTCCATCAGTTTCATTAAATGAAGAATTACGTAATAAGATGGGTGCAGATGCTGTTAAAGCTGCTAAATCAGTTGGATATACTAGCGCCGGTACAATTGAATTTGTTGTTGACAAAGAAGGTAATTATTACTTTATTGAAATGAATACACGTATTCAAGTTGAACATCCTGTAACAGAAATGATCTCAGGAATGGATTTAATTCATGAACAACTTAGAATAGCTTCAGGGCTTCCAATTTCACGCACAGATATTACATTGTCTGGACATGTTATTGAATGCCGTATTAATGCAGAAGACGCAACACAAGATTTTAGACCATCAGCAGGAAAAATCACCTTTGTGCATTTTCCTGGTGGTTACAACACTCGTGTGGACTCTGCTATTTACTCAGGATGCGATGCTAGCCCGTTTTATGATTCTATGATTGCAAAGGTAATCGTAAAGGGAAACACTCGCCTTGAAGCGTTAAGACGCATGAGACGAGCTCTTGAGGAAATGGTGATTGAAGGGATTACAACAAATATTTCACTTCAACATTTAATTTTATATCACAAAGATATAATTAAAGGTGATTACGATACAGGATTTATAGAAAATGAACTTGCAGGGATTCTGCAAACGTATGAAGCTGTAAGAGGTGACTCATGAATCCATTTGAAAAAAGAAAAAAACTTTTAACAACTCTTCGTACTATGAAGAAAAATAAACCAGAAAACTTTTCAGAACCATCAGAAAAGTTAATGGTTAAATGCCCATCTTGCGAACAATCTGTAGCTCGTCATTTAGTTGAAGAAGCTTTAAATGTTTGCCCAGAATGTGAACATCATTATGCAATCGATGCTTATTTACGCCTTAGCATGATGTTGGATAGTGGAAGTTTTAAAGAACTTAACGCAGGTTTAGTTACTGAAAATCCACTTTCATTCCCAAAATATGCTGAAAAACTAAAATCACTTCGTGATAACAACGGGCTTAATGAATCTGTTGTTACTGCAACAGGTAAAATAGTTGGCGAAAAAGCTGTTGTTTGTGTGATGGATATTCGATTTTTAATGGGTAGCATGGGAATAGCTTGTGGCGAAAAAATTGCACTTGCTTTTGAATATGCAATTAAACACAAATTGCCTGTTATAATTTTTGCGGCATCAGGTGGCGCTAGAATGCAAGAGGGGATATTATCCCTTTTCCAAATGGCTAAAACTTCTGCTGCAATTAAAAAGCATTCAGATGCTGGACTTTTATTTATTTCCATCTTAACCAACCCTACAACAGGGGGCGTTACTGCATCTTTTGCAAGTTTGGGTGATATTATTATTGCTGAACCTAATGCGCTAATCGGTTTTGCAGGTCCTCGTGTTATCGAGCAAACCATAGGTCAGAAATTACCTCCTGAAGCTCAAAAATCTGAATATCTTTTACAGCATGGTTTTGTAGACAGTGTTATTCATAGAAAAGATATGAAAGATACCATTGCGATGTTGCTGAAAATGCATAAAAGGAGCAAATGATGAGTATTAAAGAAATTAAATCTCGTATTGATGAAATAGATGAAGAGATTCTAGCTCTTGAAGCTTCAGAAGACTCTCATTCTTCAACTAAATTATTAATAAAACAATTAAAACTTGAGAAAACTAAACTTGAAAATGATGCACGTACTAATATTACTCCTTATGAGCGTGTAAACATTGCAAGAAACCCTCAAAGACCTACTTCAAAAGACTATATCGATGCTATGTTCACTGATTTTTTCAACCTTTCAGGGGATAGAAAATTTCGTGATGATGAAAGTATTTTAGGTGGTATTGCGTATTTAGGTAATACACCTGTTACTGTAATTGCACATAGAAAAGGTAAAAATCTTGAGGAAAATCTGCGTTATAATTTTGGTATGCCAAGCCCAGAAGGCTATCGTAAGGCTGAACGTCTTATGCTTGCAGCTGAAAAATTTAATCGCCCAATTATCACTTTCATAGATACTCCGGGGGCATATCCCGGGCTTGAAGCAGAAGATAGGGGACAAGGCGAGGCGATTGCTCGTTGTCTTTATACTATGAGCGGCCTTACTGTGCCTGTAATTTCTGTTGTAATTGGTGAAGGTGGCAGTGGTGGTGCTTTAGCTATTGGTGTCGCAGACCATTTAATTATGCTTGAAAATTCAGTTTTTTCTGTTTTATCACCAGAAGGATTTGCGACAATTTTGTGGAAAGATTCCACACGAGCAAAAGAAGCTTCTGAAATAATGAAAATGACAGCATTTGATTTAAAACAATTTGGAATTGCTGACGAAATAATAGCAGAGCCTGCTTTTGGTGCACAAAATAATCCAGAAGAAGTGTTTACTGCTCTTAAAATTTCTCTTGAAAAGCAGCTAACTATTTTAGGGAAAAAATCAAATTTACAAGAATCACGTTATAGAAAAATTCGTGATATTGGTGTTTTATTTGGACAAGACTTAGTTTAAGTTTTATCTAAATAAAAAATGCAAAATGCTCTGTCGATAATATATTTAAAATTAATAGAGTATAGGTTTCCATTAAATTTTATACTTTTTACGAAAAGAAAGGAGCATTATATGTTAGAAATATTAGGATATGGAAGGGCTTTGCCTGAAAAAATCGTAACTAATGAAGATTTATCTAAGCTTGTTGATACAAATGATGAATGGATTGTTTCCCGTACAGGAATTTCCTCTCGTTATTTTGCTGATAATATAAATGAAAAAAATATGACATTAGCAACAGCTTCTGCTAAAGAAGCGATTGCTAAAGCTAAAATTTCAACGGAGGATATAGCACTGTGTATAGTTGCTACATTTACTCCTGATTATTATACACCTTCAGTATCTTGTATGGTGTCAAAGGGATTAGGACTTCGTGAAGATACCTTGTGCTTTGACTTAAATGCAGCGTGTTCAGGATTTTTATATTCTCTACACACAGCAAGATATTTGCTAGAAGCATACCCAGGAAAATATGCTGTCATCATAGGTAGTGAAGTTATTTCTAAAGTTCTTGATATGACGGATAGAAATACTTGTATTTTATTTGGTGATGCTGCTGGTGCTGCTGTAGTTAAGCTAAATTCTGAAAAAGATTTTGCTTTTGTAAGTGGTAATCGTCCCGATAATGATGTTCTTATTTGTGATACAATTGATGCTCATGTTAAAATGAAAGGTCAAGATGTATTTAAATTTGCTGTTGAAGCTGCATCTTCTGCTATTGTTCAAATTATGGAACAAAAAAATCTTACATTTGATGATGTTGATTATATTGTGTGTCATCAAGCAAATATGAGAATAATTGACGCTATCGCACGTAAATTCAAGCTTGATAAATCTAAATTCTATATAAACTTACAAAAATATGGTAATACATCTGCTGCAAGTATTCCTCTTGCTCTTTATGAGATGGACGAAGCTGGGCTACTTCAAAAAGGCTCAAAAATTATTTGCTCAGGATTTGGTGCAGGTTTAACTTATGGTGCTGCACTTCTTACAGTTTAAGGAGGATAAAAGAGTGAAATTAAATGAAATTTTAGGTACAGAATTTCCAATAATTCAAGGGGGTATGGCAAATATTGCAACTGGCGAATTTGCTGCAGCTTGTTCAAATGCTGGTGCTATGGGTCTTATCGGTGCTGGTGCTATGACTGCTGAAGTTCTTCGTGAAAATATTAAAAAATGCCAAAGTCTTACAGATAAGCCTTTTGGTGTAAATATAATGCTTTTAAACCCTGACGCTGATAAAATGGCTGAAATCGTTGTAGAAGAAGGCGTTAAATTTGTTACAACTGGTGCTGGAAACCCTGCGAAACATATGGAAGCTTGGAAAGCTGCTGGAATTCGTGTATTCCCTGTTGTTTCTGCATCTTCTCTAGCACGTAGAATGGAACAAATGGGTGCTGATGGCATAATTGCTGAAGGTTTAGAGGCAGGCGGCCATGTTGGTGAATCAACTACTATGGCAACATTACCTCAAATCGTAGCATCAGTAAATCTTCCTGTTGTAGCAGCTGGTGGTATTGCTTCTGGTGCACAAATGCTTGCAGCACATGCACTTGGTGCTTGTGGTGTTCAACTTGGAACTTGTTTGCTTGCAAGTGATGAATGCCCAATCCATGATAACTATAAACAAGCTATAATTAAAGCTGGAGATAATGATACAATTGTAACTGGTAGAATTGTTGGTTCTCCTGTTCGTATTATTAAAAATAAAATGTCTCGAGATTACTTAAAACTTGAAAAACAAGGTGCTGAAATGATGGAGCTTGAAAAATACACTCTAGGCTCCCTTAAAAAAGCTGTTTTTGATGGTAATACAAGAGAAGGTTCTCTGATGGCTGGTTTAGTTGCTGGCATGGTTTCAGATGTTAAACCACTTCGTAGAATTTTTGAAGATTTAATGGCAGGATATGACCAACGTTTAACAGAGCTTAGAGGTTAATAAATGATTTTTAAAAATATGGAAATACCAATTATTCAAGGTGGAATGGGCATCGGTGTTTCCCTTGGAAATCTCGCAGGTCACGTTGCACTACAAGGTGGCATGGGCGTGATTTCAGCTGCAAACGCAGGATTTACATCATCTGAATTTAAAACAAATTCTACTCATGTAAATAATCTAGCATTGGCAGAAGAAATTACACATGCTAAAAAAATTGCAAATGGTGCTGGAATGATAGCAATAAATGCCATGGTAGCATCGAAAGATTATGTAGAAGTTATTACAACAGCACTTAAAAGTGGTATAGAAGCTGTGATATCTGGCGCTGGTCTTCCTCTTAATCTTCCTGAAATCACAAAAGGATATAACACTTTGTTAGCACCTATAGTATCTAGTGGAAAAGCTGCTGCTACTATTTGTAAAGTATGGAAGAGAAAATATGAAGTATTGCCTGATTTTGTAATTATTGAAGGCTCACAAGCCGGCGGACATTTAGGATTTTCGTTAGAGGAAATTTGTAATAAAACTGTAAAATCTATATCAGAACTTTTACAAGAGGTTAAAATTGCAATTTCTCAATATGGTAACATTCCGATTTTTGTAGCTGGGGGAATTCTCACAGCTGAACAAGTGTCACAATTTATTGATGAAGGTGCTACAGGGGTTCAAGTTGCTACTCCATTTATTCCGACAATAGAATGTGATGCATCTGAGGAATTTAAAAAAGTGCTTATCGAAGCTAATGACGATGATGTAATAATTGTTAATAGTCCTGTAGGTATGCCTGGGCGAGCTATTAGAAGTTCTTTTACGGATAAAGTAGCTGATGGAACTCGCATAGCTCCGACATATTGTATCGATTGTTTGCATACTTGTGACCCAAAAACTACTCCATATTGCATAACAAGTGCATTGATTTCAGCAGTTGAAGGGGATAGAGAAAATGGATTGTTTTTCTGTTCTGATAGTGCTGGTAAAATAAATAAAACAACAACTGTAAAGGAAGTTATAGATAATTTACTTACAGTTTGGAGGAAAAAATGAATATTGCTTTTTTATATGCAGGTCAAGGAAGTCAAGCTGTCGGAATGGGTAGTTCTCTTTATGAGCAAAATGAAACATTCAAAAAAGCTTTTAACAAATTACCTGAAAATCTTAAAAATTTAGCTTTTAATGGTCCTATAGAAGACTTATCTAAAACTTCAAATACACAACCAATTATGGTAGCTTTTGCAAACGGTGTAACTGATGTGCTGAAAGAAAATGGTATTATGCCAAAAATGGCAGCAGGCTTAAGTTTAGGTGAATATTCTGCACTTTATTGTGCTGATGTCTTAAATTCATCTGATGCAATTGAAATTGTGACTTTTCGTGGAAAAGAAATGGAAAAAGCAAGTGTTGGTCTTTCTACTAAGATGGCAGCTGTGCTTATGTTACCTCGTGAAGTTTTAGCCGAATGTGTAAATGAAGCAAAAACAGAAGGTATAGTTGAAATTGCAAATTACAACTGTCCTGGTCAGCTTGTTATTGCTGGCGAAGCTAAAGCTGTTGAAAAAGCATCAGCACTTGCCCTTGAAAAAGGAGCAAAACGATGTATTGAGCTTAATGTTAGTGGCCCTTTCCATACTTCATTTATGAAACCAGCTGGAGATGCTTTAGCTACAAAATTTGCTGAATATACTTTTTCACCTATGTCAATTCCTGTAATTTTCAACTCATTAGGTAAAGAAAAGGAAGCTGAAACTTCTGTTCAAAATTTACTGGAACGTCAAGTACAAAGTAGTGTGTATTTTGAAGATAGCATTAGATATATGATAGATAATGGTATTGATACATTCATCGAAATTGGCCCTGGTAAAGTTTTATCTGGATTTATTAAAAAGATTGATAAAGCTGTAACTTGTGTAGCTATTGAAGATATGGACACTTTAAATAAAGCAATCGAACTTGTAAAAGGAGAATAGGGGACATGGAAAATAAAACTGTAATTGTTACAGGTGGTAGCCGTGGTATTGGCAGACAAATTTGTGTTGATATGGCAAAACAAAAAGCAAATGTTGTAATTAACTATTCTGGAAATGTTGAAGCTGCTGAACAAACTGCTAAAATGTGCAGAGAATATACAGATAAAGTTTTAATCGTAAAAGGTGATGTTTCTAAAATGTCTGATTGCGAAGAAATCGTTAAACAAACTATTGATACATTTGGAAGCGTTGAAGTTTTAGTTAATAACGCTGGTATCACTCGTGATAATCTTCTTATGCGTATGAGTGAAGAAGAATTTGATGCTGTAATTGACATTAACCTTAAAGGTGCTTTTAATATGATGAAAGTTGTATCAAAACCTATGATGAAAAAACGTTTTGGTCGTATCATCAATATTTCATCTGTTGTAGGTGTTGTGGGCAATGCAGGTCAAATCAACTATGCAGCTAGTAAAGCTGGTGTAATAGGTATGACTAAATCTATTGCTCGTGAGCTTGCTTCTCGTAATATTACAGCCAATGCTGTAGC
>CAYJKB010000010.1:52596-54894 GCA_964370625.1 uncultured Oscillospiraceae bacterium
TGCGAAACAACCCACAAGGGGAGTGTTTCGGTTAATAAGCAAATATATAAATTCGCTCGTTTACAGAGCGAGTGGACGACAGGCAAGCTATAACTTGTGTAAATCTTATTGTCGTCCACAGATTAAAGTTTTTTGCCAAGCTTTTGTTCACAAAAGCGGAAGGAGGAAGAATGAAAAGACGTGTGGTAATCACAGGAATGGGTGCAGTATCACCTATAGGGAATAATGTAGACGATATGTGGCAAAGTGCAAAAGATGGTGTAAGCGGTATTGACTTCATCAAAAACTTTGACACTGTTGACCATAAAGTTAAAATTGCTGGTGAGGTTAAAAACCTTGACTTAACACAGTATATTGACAAAAAAGAACTTCGTCGTATGGCGAAATTCACACAATTTGCACTTGTTGCAGCAAAAGAAGCTCTAGCTCAAAGTAATATTACACCTGACCCTAAAAATCCTTCAAGATATGGGGTTAATGTATCATCTGGAATTGGTGGGCTTGATGCTATTGAAAGTGAAACTAAAAAAGCTTATGAAAAAGGTTGCGATAGAGTTTCACCGTTCTTTATACCTATGACTATTGTAAATATGGCAGCTGGAATGATAGCTATTGAATGCGGATTTAAAGGTAGCTGTACATCAGTTATCACAGCATGTGCATCTAGCACAAACTCTGTTGGTGAATCTTTTAGAAATATTCGTGATGGATATGCTGATGTAATGCTTTGTGGTGGTACTGAATGTACTGTAACTCCACTTGGAATTGGTGGTTTTACTGCTATGAAAGCACTTTGCGAAAGCACAGACCCTAAACGTGGTTCTATGCCTTTTGATAAAGATAGAAGCGGATTTGTAATGGGTGAGGGTGCTGGTATTTTAATTCTTGAAGAATTAGAACATGCTAAAGCTCGTGGTGCTAAAATTTTAGGTGAAGTTGTGGGTTATGGCTCTAGCTGTGATGCTCATCATATGACAGCGCCACTTGAAGATGGTTCTGGTGCTGCTTTATGTATGACAGTGGCATTAGATGATGCTGGAATTACTCCAGCTGATGTTGATTATATTAATGCTCATGGTACTTCAACTCCACTTAATGATAAAGGCGAAACTATTGCTGTAAAATCTGCTTTTGGTGAACATGCTTACAAACTTGCTATGTCATCAACTAAATCTATGACAGGTCATCTTTTAGGTGCTGCTGGTGCTATTGAAGCTATTTTCTGTGCAAAAGCTTTAGAAAATGACTTTATTCCTCCAACTATTGGATATCAAGAGGCTGACCCTGATTGTGATCTTGACATTGTTCCGAATAAAGGACGTGAGCAAAAAATCACTTATGCTATGTCAAACTCACTTGGATTTGGTGGTCATAATGCAAGCCTTGTGCTTAAAAAATATAGTGAGGTATAGAAAATGGAACTAAATATTCACGAAATAAAAGAAATTTTACCTCACCGTTATCCTTTTCTATTAGTTGATAAAATCACTGATATGAAAGCTGGGGAATATGCGAAAGGCATTAAATGTGTAACTGCAAATGAGGAATTTTTCCAAGGACATTTTCCAAATTTTCATGTAATGCCTGGTGTACTAATTATTGAAGCATTGGCTCAAGTTGGTGCAATTGCAATTTTATCTGAAGAAGAAAACAAAGGGAAAATTGCTTTCTTTGGTGGCATAAAAAATGCTAGATTTAAACAAAAAGTAGTTCCTGGTGATATACTTGAACTTACTTGCGAACTAACAGACAGACGTGGGCCTGTTGGCTTTGGCAAAGCTGTTGCTAAAGTTAACGGAAAGGTTGCAGCACAAGCTGAACTTTCTTTCGCTGTTTCTGATAGCTAAAAAAAGGTGTGACCTGCTGGTCACACCATTTTTATATCCTTAACTTTATCTCTTTTTTTACAAATTCTAAATCACTATTGCTTAAAATAGGTATTAATTCATTAATTTCACATATTGATTTATCCCACCATTTAAATTTTAGCATAAGGTCAATTAATTCATCGTCAAACCGTTTGCGAACTTGCTTCGCCGGATTTCCTGCAACAATAGTATATGGTGGAACATCACTACCTACAACACTGTTTGCACCAATTATCGCCCCATCAGAAATTTTTACACCAGCTAGTATCGTGGAATTTTGCCCTATCCACACATCATTACCAACTATTGTATCCCCTTTTAATGGCATTTCTTGCAACGAAGGTATATCTTGTTTCCAACCATTAAAGATATAAAATGGAAAAGTTGATACAGCATTCATTTGATGGTTTGCTCCATTCATAATAAAATT
>CAYJKB010000011.1:0-18130 GCA_964370625.1 uncultured Oscillospiraceae bacterium
ACCACGAACCCCTGTAGTGTATACTACAGGGGCTTTTTTATACCCAAAATTAGAAAAACAAGTGAGTTTTTCCGTTTTTGAGAAAGTAATAAAAACTATGGGAAAAATTTAAAAAAATTTGTATAAAATAAACATTCTAAGTGACAATAGTTAGAGTTTATGCTATAATAGCAAGTATAAAAAAGTCAAATAATTAATTGAATTATGATAATTAATTAAGATAATTGGAGGCTTAAATTATGGATAACATTTTGCATTCACGAATCTTTAATCCTGAAATGATAACTAAAAATGCATTAGAGTCAAAACAAGATATCTTTTATTCGATATTTCAACTTTCGCCAACAAATTTAATTTTTATAAACGATCAAAATAAAGTAATTACATGTAATTTGCGTACATGTAACTACTTCGGCTGTGAAAGTCAAGAAAACTTTGTAGAAAGCTTTTTAGAACTTTCACCAGAATGTCAACCTTGTGGAACTCCGTCTAGACAAAAACATGATGAATATCTGAAATTGGCATTGGAAAAAGGAGAAATTGATTTTACATTCATGCATCAAAAAGCTGATGGAACTCCTTTGCCCGTTAAAATAAAATTAGTTAAATTAAATTATGTAGATGAAAATGGACATCAAATTTTAATAGGATTTATGAATGATATTTCTGAGTTTTTAGCAGAACAACAGGCAGAACATAGATTTAATGAACGATTGAATGCCATTTTAGATGTTGCACCACTTTCAGTAAATTTATGGGATGAAAACTTAAATAATGTTATGTCAAATGCAAAAGCTTTAGAACTTTTTGGATTAGATAATAGACAAGAATATATAGATAAATTTGATAGCTTATCTCCTGAATTTCAGCCAAATGGTATGACAAGTGCCGAAGTTTGTTCAGAAAACATTAGAAAAGCTTTTGAAACTGGACAAAATAAGTACAATTGGTTGCATCAAGATGTGGATGGCGAGCAAATCCCTGTTGAAATTACATTAAATAAAATATCTATAACAGATGAAGAAGGCCATGATTTAGTAGCTGGATTTACAAGAGATTTAAGATCTTCTCTTGCTGGAAATGAGAGTAATGAATCTTTTGATGAATATTTCCTTGATGTAATTTCTGATAAAAGACTTTTTAATACTGTAGCAGAACTATCTGATGAATGGTTTTTCACTCTTGATGTTAGAACTTCTATGATTCAATATTTTGGTAAAGGTAGAGAACTCTTTGGATTGACTGCTGACAAAGAGAACTTCCCTTCAAAACTTCTTGAAAATGGTAGGGTAGCTAAAGAAGATGCAGAAGAATTTATGAGTCTTGTTAATAATATGAAACAAGGGATAGTAAATCCTGTAGATATTAAGCTTGTGCCATTATCTGGCATTCAAAGATATTACAGATTTGTATACAGAACAGTTTTCGATAAAAAGAATAGACCGATTTTTTGTATTGGTAAAGCCAGTGATGTAACAGAAACTAAAGCATTAGAAATTCGTTCAAAAACAGACTTATTAACTAAGTGCTATAATAAACTTACATCAGAAAGTATGATTTCAGATATATTAAATCAAGCAAATGGTGGTTCGCATGCTATATTTATTATAGATATAGATGATTTTAAATCTGTAAATGATAATTTAGGACATCATTTCGGGGATATGGTGCTTAGTGAAGTTGCTGGCAATTTACGAGCATGTTTTAGAAATGCAGATGTTGTTGGACGTATTGGTGGCGATGAATTTATTGTGTTTTTAAAAGATGTTGATGATATAAAAATTATCGAAGAAAAAGCACAAAAAATTGCAAATGCTTTTAAAAATACATATTCAGGAGAAAATAATTCATATAAAATTTCTGGAAGTATCGGTATTGCTCGTTTTCCAATAGATGGGCAAAGTTATGAAGATTTATATAAAGCTGCTGATAAAGCATTATATCGCTCTAAATTACAGGGCAAAGATTGCTATACTTTCTATACAAAAGAATTGCTTGAAGGCACAATGAAAAATCGTACTGTGCTTGAAAATGCAAACAGAGTTGCAAACTTTTATTTTGATTCAGAGCTTGTATCCACTGTGTTTAACCTTTTATATGAAGCAGCAGATATGAAAGTTGCATTAGGTGCTGTTATGCAATTTATTGGCAAACGCACAAATGCAGATAGATGTTATATATTTGAAACATTTGATGAAGGTAAAACTTATGATAATACTTATGAATGGTGTGAAAAAGGAATTAACCCTGAAATAGAAAATCTTAAGGGTGTAACGGCTGAAGTATTGTTTGATTTCTTTGAAAATGCAGATGCTAATGGAATTTTCTATAGCAATGATTTAAGATATTTAACAGCAGAAGGTGCTTTTGAACTTATGAATGAACAAGGTATTAAATCATTTTTACATGCTCAAATAAAAGATAAAGATTATTGTAAATTATTCTTAGGCTTAGATGACTGTACTCGTACTCGTGTTTGGAATGAAAAAGAAATAAACAGTGTACTTTATGCTGCAAAGATGATTTCTATTTTCCTTTTATCTAACAAGAAAAAGATTGACGAAAAGAAATAATTAAAGCAACTACTTATAAATGCATAATATTTAGAAAGTGAGTGACATGAGCATGTTAAGGTTGACTCAAGTTTATAGAGGTTATCAAGCGCTTTATGATTATATAAAGAACTTTGGTATTGATTTTAATACAAAATGTCTTGTCAAAATTTTTACATCATCGATGGATAAAGAACAATCTGTGGATGTGGCAAAAAAGGTGAAAGAAATATTGCCAAATAGCATAATAGTTGGAGCAAGTTCTGCACTTGCTATCATTTATAATGGTCAAGCACTTGAAGATGAAACCTTTATAATGATTGATATTTTCGAAAAGCTTGAAATAAATAGAACAATTTTCACATATGAAAATAAAACCCCTCAACAATTAGCTGAAGAAATACATTCTGTACATTGTGAGATTAAAAGTAGAGAAACTGCTGTTGTTGGAATTATTATGTCATATGGTTATTCAAATGTAGAAGCATTTTTAAATGCTATTAATGATTTATCACCTTTTTTAAGCTTAACAGGGGCTATAAGTGGACCAATTATTTCAAAAAATATTACAGGCTTTGTATTTACTGATGATGGTGTTATTGAAAATGGAATTATAACATTTTGTGCAAATGGGTCTGAAATCAGGAATTTTGTTAAAACTGTTACAACTGTAGATACTATTAATGATGAAATATTTGAAATAACAGGTGTGAATACTGAATTTGTTGAAACAATAGATAATAAACCAGCGTTAGAATGGATGATGAATTATCTGGATATAACACATGATGATTTGCTGGACACACCTGATTATAACGAATTAATCAAAAATGATTATCTTATTCATTTTCCATTTATTATGCAAAATTCAGATAACTGTGCTAGATTTACTAAATGGGATAGTAAATTAGATAAACTTTCAATTCATCATGCAACTGTAAAGCGTGGTGATAAGTTTAAAATGGGATATGTTAACCCTAATAAAGTTCTTAAAGAGAGCTATGAGCTTTGTGAAGAAGCTTTAGATACGCCTATTGAGCATTTATTTGTATATTCTTGTTTTTTGCGACAATTGTATATGAAAAATGGATTGGAATGGGAACTTTCACCTTTTGATAAATACAATGTATGTGGTATTTTTGTGGGTGGTGAAATTGCCTGCTCTGATGAGAAAAACTATTTTTATGCATCTGCAAGGACAATTCAAGGTATAGCAGAAAATGAAAAATACTTAATTCCTAATATGACAGCACTAGAAAACATTCCGGCAAAAATTGATAGTGAAATAGAAGAATCAAAAGGAAAAATATTGCTTAAAACAAAATTCAATGTTTTAAATGATGATAATGAAGTTGATAAAATCCAAAAGCATATTGATATACATTTTGATTTGCCAAATATTTATCAATATGAAGATGATGTAGTAATAAAAAAGTACAATAAAATTGCCTTGGTTGAAATATTAACAGCAGATGCAACAATAGCGTTTGCAGGTCAAGACACATATTATATTGCATGTAGAGATATTTTGAAAGATGTAAAACAATTTGTAATAGAACAAGGATTAAATAAATTAATTTCATTTTATACATTGAATTATAAGACGCTTTTAATTGCTTGTTCTGATAAAGTAGATAATGAAGAATTCAGAAAATATATGTCAATAATACATGAGCAATTTGAATATCCAACATCAAAAGAAACAGAAATTTCTGGTGTCGTAAGATTTGCATTAGTTATTGGTGGCGGAAATGACATGATTGATATTGGGATAGACACATTATTAATCAACAAAAATTCACAAGATAATTTTATAGTATGTGACCGAAATTTTACAAAAGATATTTCGATTTCAGAAGAAACTAAGGTAATTGATTTGCTAAATAGAGCAGTTAACAAAAAGCTAATTGTTCCATTTTATCAAGGAATTAGAAATAATATTACTGGAAAAATTGATAAATATGAAGCACTTATGCGAATTATTGATGAAAACGGAGTGACTTATTCACCATTTGTATTTTTAAACATTGCAAAAAAATATAAATTCTATAATAAAATTAGTCAAATGATGATTGAACAAGTGTTTAATGATTTTATGGAAAGAGAAGAATCGGTTTCGATAAATATCTCTTTATATGATATTCAATCAGCTAATTTTCGTAAGTGGCTTATGAATAAACTTGCAACATATCCGCATCCCAATAGAATAATTATTGAATTTGTAGAAACAGAAAACTATCAAGAAATAAACCTATTGTTTGATTTTGTAAACCAAATTCGTGCTATGGGAAGCAATATTGCTGTAGATGATTTTGGTGCTGGTTACTCTACTTTTTCAACTATAGTTGCATTAAATCCTGATTTTATTAAGATTGATGGCAGTATTATTGGTAAATTAGTGCAGAGTGAAGATAATGTTGTTATTTTAAATTCCATTAAATATTTAGCAGAACAGATGGGAGCGCAAATCGTTGCAGAATTTGTTGAAAATCAGCAAATACAAAGTATTTTGGAAGAACATCATGTAAATCATTCTCAAGGATATCATTTCAGCAAGCCAATGCCACTCAATCAAATCGATAAACGAGACTAACTGTATAGTTTTTCTTATTGAAAATATATCCATATTATGCTATAATATTACTATAATTTTAAAATAAAACTGTAAATTTAAATCAAGAAGTAGGTGACGACATGGGTAAAGTATATAGCTTTCCTCCCAAAAAACGCAATAACTTCGCAAAAAAAGCAGTGATAGTAGGATTGTTAATAGTTTTAGTTTTTGCTATGATTATTTTCGCAGCATATTCCCAAAATAAACAACGCGAGTATGAAGTGATTGACAGTGCAGTGATGTTTGTTGAAAATTTGCCCGAAGTCATTGAGCTTCTTGGCGAAAATCCAACGACATATATTCAGCCATACTTGAAAGATGGTTATGCTGGTGTTGCAATTAGATTTAATGAATGTGTAATACAATATTTATTGTCAGATGGACAAATAATAAGTTATTATGCAACATTAGGAAGCGATAACACAGTGCTAAAAGTAGAAGTCCAACAACAAGGACAAGAAAGACGAGTAATTTTTGAGTGATGTATATAAGGGTGTGACGAAATTTGTCACACCCTTATAATTTCCCAAAACACCTAAACAACAAGTTGTAATTTGCTCTTACTCGATAAATCAACAAAAATCATCGGGCGTCAGCGTTTTCTAGTATATGATTAGAAATATCATCTGATGAGCTTCGGATTTTACGAAGTAAGTGGCGATATCGTGCTTCTATTGCGTTCATTTCATGGATACAAGATTCAATTAAATCAGGGTCAGTTAAATTATTAAATAATGAACGAATTGCATTTTGCCTAGTTCGAATTTCTGTTAAATCAAGCAGAGTTTGTTCATATTCGGGCAATGTTTTTTCCTTTTCATCTTTAGAAAGAAATATTTTCGTTAAAATCTCAGTCATAAGATTTACCTCCAAAATTTTATGTAGACAATATGAATAGTATATTGCAATTATTTTAGCTATTAATTACTGCCTATATGGTAATTTTAGTCTGTAAATACAAAATTTATGCTCTTTTTTTGAAAAAATTTAATACATAATTTGACTAAATACGCTTACTGTAATATAATAAAGATTAGCTGAAAATTTATTTAATAAATAGATTATATAAAAGATTACTTAAGGGGGGTAAAAGTGTGAAAAAATCAAAACACACATATGGAAACCAGAGCATTTCCTCTCTAAAAGGAGCAGATAGAGTAAGGAAGCGTCCAGGAGTTATATTTGGCTCAGATGGGATTGAAGGTTGTCAACATTCGATTTTTGAAATTCTATCAAACTCTATTGATGAAGCTCGTGAAGGTCATGGAGATAAAATATTTATTACACGTTTCGAAGATGGCAGTATAGAAGTTTGTGATGAAGGACGTGGAATACCTGTTGAATTTAACGAAGCAGAACAACGCTACAACTGGGAACTTGTATTCTGTGAACTTTATGCTGGTGGTAAATATAAAAATAACGAAGGTGAAAACTATGAGTATTCACTAGGTTTAAACGGATTAGGCACTTGTGCTACACAATATGCTTCAAAATTCATGGATGTTACGGTGTGGCGTGACGGATTTGAGTATAATTTACACTTTGAAAAAGGTGAAAATGCGTCACCTGAAAAAGAAGGTTTTATTAAAACTGAAACAAATCGTAAAAAAACAGGAACAAGCATTAAATGGAAGCCAGATCTTGAAGTATTTACTGATATTAATGTACCAAAAGAATATTTTTGTGATGTATTAAAACGTCAAGCTGTTGTAAACTCTGGTATTACTTTTGTCTTTAAAAATCAAATTGGTTCAAAATTTGAAACCGAGGAGTTTTACTACAAAAACGGAATTACAGATTATGTTACAGAGATTTCGAATGAACAAGCATTGACAACAGTGCAAGTTTTAAATGGTGAAAGACGTGGACGAGATAGAGAAGACAAACCGGAATATAAAGTTAAATTGTCTTGTGCATTTACATTTTCCTCATCAGTAAACGTCATAGAATATTATCACAACTCATCATGGCTTGAACATGGTGGTGCACCGGATAAAGCTGTTCGCAGTGCTTTTGTATCTTCGATTGACAGCTATTTAAAACAAAATAATAAATATCAAAAAAGCGAAAGTAAAATAACATTTAATGATATTGCAGATAGCTTAATTTTAGTTACAAACTGTTTTTCAACAATTACATCATATGAAAACCAAACTAAAAAAGCGATTACGAATAAATTTATCCAAGAAGCTACAACAGAATTTTTAAAACAAGGGCTTGAAATTTATTTTATTGAAAATAAAACAGAAGCTGAAAAAATTGCAGAACAAATATTAATCAACAAACGCTCTCGTGAACAAGCTGAAAAAGCAAGACTTAACATTAAGAAAAAGCTATCAGGAGGACTTGATGTTGTAAACCGTGTGCAAAAGTTTGTCGATTGTCGCTCAAAAGATGTTGGAGTGCGTGAACTTTATATAGTGGAAGGGGATTCAGCTTTAGGCTCTTGTAAACAAGGACGAGATGCAGAGTTTCAAGCTATAATACCTGTTCGTGGAAAAATACTAAACTGTCTAAAAGCTGAATATGATAAAATTTTCAAAAATGATATAATAACTGATTTATTAAAAGTATTAGGTTGTGGAGTTGAAGTTAAATCAAAAGCTTCAAAAGATTTAGCAACGTTTGACCTTGATTCACTTCGATTTAACAAAGTAATTATTTGTACCGATGCCGACGTTGATGGTTATCAAATTCGCACATTAATACTTACGATGTTATACAGATTAGTTCCGACACTTATTGATAAAGGGTTTGTTTATATAGCTGAAAGCCCACTTTATGAAATTACAGTTAAAGATAAATCTTATTTCGCATTTACAGAAAATGAAAAAGCTGAAATTCTTAAAAAACTTGAAGGCAAAAAATATTTAATTCAGCGTTCAAAAGGTTTGGGTGAAAACGAAGCTGATATGATGTGGCTTACAACTATGAACCCTGAAACACGTCGTCTAATTCGTGTTGAAGCAGAAGAAGCACAAGTTACAGCTGATATGTTTGATTTACTGCTTGGTGAAAACCTACAAGGACGTAAAGATTTTATCGCCGATAATGGGCATCTGTATTTAGACCTTGCTGATATATCTTAAAATTTAATAAAAGGTGACAAAATGAAAAATCAACCAATAATTAAATCTATTACGGATACATTAAAAGAAAATTACATGCCATATGCTATGAGTGTAATTGTTTCTCGTGCTATCCCTGAAATAGATGGTTTTAAACCGTCCCACAGAAAAATTTTATATACAATGTACAAAATGGGCTTGCTGAATGGAAACCGTACTAAATCTGCTAATATTGTAGGTCAAACTATGAAACTTAACCCTCATGGTGATGCTGCGATTTATGAAACAATGGTGCGTTTAGCACGTGGTTCTGAATCACTGCTAACTCCGTTTGTAGACTCTAAAGGTAACTTTGGTAAAGTGTATTCACGTGATATGGCTTATGCTGCCTCTCGTTATACAGAAGCTAAACTTGATGCTATTTGTTCAGAGCTTTTCCGTGATATAGATTGCGATAGTGTAGATTTTGTTGACAACTATGACGGACAAATGAAAGAACCAACACTGCTTCCTGTAAGTTTCCCGAATATTTTAGTTAGTGCAAATACTGGTATCGCTGTTGGTATGGCGAGTAACTTTTGTGGGTTTAACTTGCACGAAGTATGTAAAACTGCAATAGAATTTATCAAAAATCCGGAGCATGACATAATTTCAACACTTCCAGCACCGGATTTTCCTACAGCTGGGGAAATTATCCTCGACCCTGATGAAATGCGTAAAATCTATGAAACTGGTAAAGGGTCATTTAAAATTCGTTCAAAATGGCAATATCTTAAAAGTGAAAACTTAATTGAAATCACAGAAATTCCATACACAACTACGATTGAAAGTATTATTGACAAAGTATCTGACCTTGTTAAAGTTGGTAAAATTCGTGAAATTTCCGATATGCGTGACGAAACTGACCTTAACGGGCTTAAAATTGCGATTGACCTAAAACGAGGTACTGACCCTGAAAAACTTATGCAAAAGCTGTTTAAAATGACAACTTTAATGGATAGTTTTTCTTGTAATTTCAATCTTTTAATTTGTGGAATGCCTAGAGTTTTAGGTGTGCGTGATATTTTAGATGAATGGACAGCACACAGAACTGATTGCATTAAGCGTAGGCTTTATTTCGATATTACACGCAAAAAAGAAAAACTTCACCTACTTACAGGGCTTGCGAAAATCTTACTTGATATTGATAAAGCAATTAAGATAATTCGTGAAACCGATGAAGATAGTGAAGTTGTGCCAAATCTTATGATTGGTTTTGGCATTGACGAACTTCAAGCTGACTATGTAGCTGAAATTAAACTTCGTCATATCAATAGAGAATATATTTTAAAACGCACATCTGAAACAGAAGAACTTGCAAAAGAGATTGCAAGGCTAGAAGATATCCTAGCATCTAGGGCAAAAGTTCGCAATATTATTATCAAAGAACTTGAACAAGTTATTAAAAAATATAAATGTGAACGAAAAAGCACAATAGTATATCATGGTGATGTTGAACATTATAATGAAGAACAAAATATTGAAGATTATCCTGTAAATATCTTTTTAACAAAAGAAGGATATTTCAAAAAAATCACACCTCAATCACTTAGAATGAGTGGAGAACATAAGCTCAAAGAGGGTGATGAAATTGCTCAAACTTTTGAAACTTCAAATAAACAAGAAATCATCTTTTTTACTAATCAGCATAAAGCTTATAAAGCACGTCTGCATGAATTTGAAGATACTAAGACTTCGGTTTTAGGTGATTATTTACCATCTAAATTATCAATGGATGAAGATGAACAAGTAATATTTATGATGTTACCAGATGATTTCAAAGGTAATTTATTTATTGTATTTGAAAATGGTAAATGTGCTAAAATTGATATTTCAAGTTTTGAAACTAAAACAAATCGTAAGCGTTTAACAGGCGCATATTCTGATAAAAGCCCTGCTATTGCCTTCTTCCACCTTGCAGAAGATAAAGAAATTACACTTTTTTCTACTGCAAATCGTGCACTTTGTGTGCATACATCTATGGTGTCACTTAAAACTACAAGAAGCACACAAGGAATTGCAACAATGGTGCTTCGTGGTGCACATAAAATTACAAAAGCATCATATGCAGAAGATTGTGGACTTACAGATTTACCAAGATACCGTTCGAAAACTATTCCATCAATCGGTGCACTTTTAAAAGAAGAAGATTTACCAGATAAACAATTAACATTATAAAAATAGGCTGTGACAAAATGAAAATTTTTGTCACAGCCTTATTTTGAAACATATAATACCCTATAAAAAAGTTAAAATAAATTCTGATTTGCTTTAAGGTGGTGTGTCGCAATGAGACACACCACCTTATTTAGTGTTAACTATTTAATTGTAGCAATAAGTTCAGCAGAAGCTACCTGTTGACCTTCAATAACATAAATTTTATCTATAGTACCATCGGCAGTAGCTATGATGTTTGTTTCCATTTTCATAGCTTCAATAATAGCAACAGGTTGACCAATCTCAACTTTATCTCCCTCTTTTACAAGGATTTTAAAGATGCTACCAGGTATATTTGCACCAATTTCATGGTCATTATTTTCATCAGCTAAGATGATACTTTGCTTAGTTGCTTTAGACTCTGCATTTTTATCTTTTATAAATACAGAACGAGTTTGACCGTTTACAGTAAATACAACTTCACGCTTACCATCAGCATCAGTTTTGCGAACTTCTAATAATTTAAGCACTAAGATATTACCTTCAGCAAGCTTGATATGACAAGTTTCACCAACATACATACCATGGAAGAATACATCACTTCCCATGTGATTTAAGTTAATATCTTTTTTCTTGTAAGTTAGATAGTCTTCAAATACTTTAGGGTAAAGAGCGTAAGAAAGCAAATCTTGTTCAGATGCATCAAGATTAAATTTCTTTTTAAGATGTACAGAGATAGCATCAAAATCTTCATCAGATAATAATTCACCAGGGCGACAAGTGATTGGAGCTTTATCTTTAAGTACAAGCTTTTGTAAATCTTCAGGGAAGCCACCTTCAGGTTGACCCATCATACCTTCAAAATAGGATACAATTGAATCTGGGAAGTCCATTCCTTTAGCTTTTTCATAAATGTTTTCTTCATTTAAGTCATTTTGAACCATGAAGATAGCCATATCACCAACAGCTTTTGATGAAGGTGTAACTTTAACAATATCACCTAACATAGTGTTTACTGTGCGATACATTTCACGTACATCATTAAATTTATGTTCAAGACCAAAGCTTTTAACTTGTGAACGTAAATTTGAATATTGACCACCAGGCATTTCATATTTATAAATCTCAGCATTACCAGAACGTAGCTCGGATTCAAATTGACTATAAACAGGACGAACAGCATTCCAATAGTTTGAAATTAATTGTAATTTATCATCTGGAAGCTCTGTTGCACGATCAGTGTTTTCAAGAACTGCAACAGTTGAGTTAAGTGCAGGCGAAGAAGTAAGCCCAGCCATGCTGTTAAACGCAACATCAACAATATCACAACCTGCCATAGCAGCCATAAGGTTAGTTGCACCACCATTACCAGAAGTATCATGCGTGTGAAGATGAATTGGAATAGAAATTTCATTTTTAAGTGCTGTGATAAGTTTATGTGCTGCCATAGGCTTAAGAAGCCCAGACATATCTTTAATAGCTAAGATATGTGCACCACGTTTTTCAAGCGTTTTAGCCATATCAACATAATATTGTAATGTATATTTATCACGTGTTTCATCTAAAATGTTACCAGTATAACAAACAGCAGCTTCAACAACTTTTCCTTGATTTAAAACTTCATCAATAGAGATTTCCATGCCAGGAACCCAGTTTAATGAGTCAAACACACGGAATACATCAATTCCACTATTTGCAGATTCTTTAATAAATCTACGAATAACATTATCAGGATAGTTTTTATAACCTACACCATTTGCACCACGAATTAACATTTGGAATAAAATATTAGGGATTTTTTTGCGTAAAATTGCAAGCCTTTCCCATGGGTTTTCATTCAAGAAGCGATAAGCCACATCAAATGTAGCACCACCCCACATTTCAAGTGAAAATAATTTATCACCATAAGCTGCAACAGCTGGAGCTATTTTTTCCATATCAACAGTACGCATGCGTGTCGCCATAAGTGATTGCTGTGCATCACGCATTGTTGTATCAGTTAGAAGTAGACGTTTTTGGTCAAGTATCCATTTTGAAAGACCTTCAGGACCTCTAGCATCTAAGATTTGCTTAGTTCCGTCGATAGGAGCAGGAACACCTTTAGGAACAGTTGGTACATCAAATTGAGGTTTATCTGATTTTCGCTCATTAACAATTATATTACCAATATGTTTTAATACGCCAAGTTCTTTATCAGTAGCGGGTTTAATTTTCATAAGGTCTGGATTATTTGCGATAAATCCAGTATTACAACTACCACTTTGGAATTCAGGACTTAAAAGAACATTGCGTAAAAAGGTAGTATTTGTTTTTACGCCTGTGATTTGAGTTTCATTGATAGAACGAATTGCACGTTGTGTAGCTTCTTTAAAAGTTCTACCAAAACAAGTCATTTTAACAAGTAAGCTATCATAGTAAGGTGTGATTTCAGCACCAGAGAAGCCATTACCACCATCAAGACGAACACCATAACCACCGCTTGTTCTATAAATATCAATTTTTCCTGTATCAGGTGCAAATTGATTTGCAGGGTCTTCTGTAGTTACACGACACTGAATAGCAGCACCACGAACAGATATACTATCTTGATTTGGGATTCCGATTTCATCAGAAGATAATTCATATCCCTGAGCTACTAAAATTTGTGAACGCACTATATCAATTCCTGTAACAATTTCAGAAATTGTATGTTCAACTTGAATACGAGGATTCATTTCAATAAAATAATGTTGCCCAGTGCTATCAAGTAAAAATTCAACTGTACCAGCATTTCTATAACTTACAGCACCAGCGATTTTAAGAGCATCAGCACAAATTGCTTTACGTTGCTCATCAGAAATGCATAGTGCAGGAGTAAATTCAATAACTTTTTGATGACGACGTTGAATAGAACAGTCACGCTCATAAAGATGAACTAAATTTCCGTGTTTATCACCTAAAATTTGTACTTCAATATGTCTTGGGTTTTCAAGATATTTTTCGATGAAAATATCATCAATACCAAAAGCTTTGCGAGCTTCGCTTTGTGCTTGGTTAAATTCAGGAATAAGTTCTTCTTCTGTACGAACGATACGCATACCACGTCCACCACCGCCAGCAGCAGCTTTTAGCATGACAGGATAACCACAATATCTTGCGATTTCAAGTGCTTTGCTTTCGCTTTTTATAGCTTCATCAACACCAGGAACTGTAGGAACATTTACTTCATGTGCTACAAGTTTTGATTTTATTTTATCACCTAGTCTATCCATCATTGTATGAGTAGGTCCGATGAATTCAATGCCAGCTTTTTCACATTCTTCTGCAAATTCTACATTTTCAGATAAGAAGCCATACCCAGGATGGATTGCATCAACACCTTTTTTAACTGCAAGTTTAATAATTTCAGAAATGCCTAAATAAGCCTCAACAGCTGTTTTACCTTTACCAACTTGATAAGATTCATCTGCTTTTGTTCTAAATAGGGAGTTTTTATCTTCTTCAGAATAAATAGCAACAGAACGGATACCAAGCTCATTACATGCTCGAAATACACGTATTGCAATTTCACCACGGTTTGCAACCAATATACGTTTAAATTTTTTCATGATAAACCACCTTTTACTATAATATATGATTTATATATTTTAACATAAAATTAAAAAGATGTACAGTAATTAAACGGCAAAATTTATTATTTAACATAGAAATTTATACAATTTTTATAGTAGAAATTATGATATAAGCACAATTGTTAAAAAAATGACATGCAAGTTTCTAAAATCACACTTGCAAAAAACGACATATGATTAAAATTATCATACGCCGTTTATAATGTAATTAATATGAAATTATTACTCGAGATTTAGTTTTTTATCAAGAATTAGATAAGTGATAATGTAAAATATAAATGATAAAATTATTGTAATAGCAGTTAAAATCATTAAGGTTACAGCGGCAATAGCAACTTCATTGTTAAAGGCTCTTGCAAATAAATTATATGAAGAATCTCCAAGAATAAGGCCTGTGATATTAGAAATAAAATTTATAATACTTTGAATTACTAAAAATGATACAACTGCTAAAGCACTTCTATGTTTATTGGCTAAATGGCCAAGTGAAATTGATGTATAAACTACTAAAATTCCCATAAAGGTTGAAGAAATAGAGAAAATTATCCCGATAATTAATAAAGTAAATGAATCAAACCCATAAGTTTGGAAAAACATTTGAGCCATATCTATAAAATATACAATTTCAATTGTGGAAGAAGAAAAAGCTATAATTAAAAAGGAAAGAAAAGCAACAAGTCCTGCTAAAATAGAATAAACTGTCGCAACAATTAATTTTGATGATATTAAATGATGTGTAGTTACAGGAAGTGTAAACATTAGATAACCTTCATCACCAAGTAAATTTTTTGAAAAACGTTGAATAATGATAACTAATGTGGTTACAGAAGTTACGATTAATGTTCCTAAATAGGCAAGAAATAAAATAGGATAAATGAAATTAGCACCAAAACCCATGTGGGGGAATAGATTAATTGATATACCTAAAAATAATGAAGATATTAAAATAACAAGATAAAGTGGCAAAAGTGTGCGAATATTTGCACGAAATTCATATTTTAAAAGATTTCCTAACATCTAAATACCTCCCTGAAATACTCATCAACAGATTTTCCATGAGTTTCCCTTATATTGTCTACAGAATCATGAAGAAGAATTTTACCATCATGAATAAAAACAACTTCATCAAGAACACGTTCAATATCATAAATTAAATGTGTAGAAATAATAACAGAAGCATCTGGATTATAGTTTGTAATGATAGTGTCTAAAATATAATCACGAGCAGCAGGGTCAACACCGCCAATTGGTTCATCAAGTAGATATAGCCTAGCTTTTCGGCTCATAACTAAAATCAATTGAACTTTTTCTTTAGTGCCTTTTGACATAGTTTTAAGACGGGTGGAAGTGTCAATTTTAAGGCGTTCTAACATATTTACTGCAATGTTTAAATCAAAATCAGCATAAAAATCACAGAAAAAAGCAAGCAAGTCATTAACACGCATCCAATCACTTAAATATGTGCGTTCTGGCAAATAAGATACCAGTGTTTTGGTGAAATCAGATGGTGTATTTCCTAAAATTAAAACTTCGCCGAGTGACGGAGTAAGCAAACCGTTAATAAGCTTAATTAAAGTAGATTTTCCACTTCCATTAGGGCCTAAAAGACCAATGATTTTACCAGGTTTAATAGATAAATTTGCACCTTGTAATGCAACTTTTTTGCCATAAGCTTTTGTTACATTATTAATTAGCAAAAGTGCATCGTTGTTATGTGCAGTGTGAAGAATATCAGTTGTAATATATTTATCCATAAATATCTCCTTTGTTACTTATGTATTCATCGACAAGCCCAGAAACTTCAGTTTTATCAAATCCCATATTAATCATTGATGTAACAAATGAAAAAATAACATCATCAGATAATCTAAAGCGTAAAGCATCAATTATTTCAGTGTTATCAGTTACATATCTGCCATTTGTACGATTTGATAAAAGTAAACCATTATCTTCAAGAACAGATAACGCTCTTTGAACTGTATTAGGGTTTACACCTGCAAGTGTTGCAAATTCTCGCACAGAAATAATACGTTGACCAGGGGACAATTTTCCTGATGCAATTTCAAATTCAAGCTTGTTTACAAGTTGCAAATAAATCGGACGAGTTTCATTAAAATTAAAGCTCATAATAAACCTCCTATATGTATTATTTAACTAATACAATAATACACTTTTGCAGAAAATTTGTCAAATTATTTTTGTGCACTTTTTTTGTAAACAAAATATGAAAATTATAGATTTTATCATAAAAAATAGTTATAATAAATATATGATACAACAAAAAATTACATAGTTTTATTTAATATAACTAATCGTGTGTTCGGATAGGGTATTGCACATTTTGTCTGGAGGTGTAATTTTATAGAAATGTGTAGTACATTCAGAAATTTTATCTGATTTTAAAAATCAATAATTGTCTTATCAAACTATAGAGAAAAGGAGTTGATAAGTTTGAGCTGTAAGCTTTTTGTAAACGGTGATATTTTAACGATGGAAGACAATCTTTATGCAGATGCTGTGTTTATTAAAAATGGAACAATAAAAGCCGTAGGAAATCAAAGTGTATTAAAGCATTTTGCAGATAAAAATACAGAAATTATAGATTTAGGCGGAAAAACATTAATCCCATCTTTTATAGACACACACAGCCATTTAAGTGCATATGCACAATCTTTAATAGCCGCAGATTTATCCAAGTGTAAAAGTTATTTCGATATAGTTACAACTATTAAGGATTATGTGCAAAAGCATCCACCAGAAGAAGGCGAACCTATAATAGCTTTTGGATATGACCATATAGGATTTCAAGAAAAATCACATCCAACACGTCATGTACTTGATAAAGCCTTCGAAGATATACCAATAATTGCATCACATAAATCAGGACATATGGGAGTGCTTAATACTATAGCATTGAAAATGTTTGGTATAACAGCAGAAACATCAAATCCTCGTGGTGGAAAAATTGGAAGAGAGCGTGATAATACACCTTCAGGCTATTTAGAAGAAAGTATATTCATTGAAATTGCCGGAAAAGCAGCACAAACTCCACTTTCCAAAAAAGCGAAATTTATAGAAAAAGCACAAAAAATTTATGCTTCATATGGAATTACTACAGCATCAGAAGGTCTAATGACAAAAAACGAAATGGAAGCACTTATAAACTCTACATTAACACTTGATGTTTGTGGATATGTTGACTTAAATCGTGAACCACAGCTTTTGTATGAAAATGTAGATAAATTTGGCAAATATATAGATAATTTTAAAATTTCAGGCTATAAAATCATTTTAGATGGTAGCCCACAATCAAAAACAGCATGGATTACATTTTCGTATAAAGATGAAATTGATTATTCTGGATATTCTCAGTTTTTAGATCCAAAAGTAATATCTTTTATAGAAAAAGCTGTAAAAGAAAAAAGGCAAATCGCAGTCCATTGTAATGGAGACGCAGCGGCAGATCAATTCATTCGTTGTTATGAAGCTGTGCTTCGTGAAAATGGTGGTAAATCGAAAATTCGTCCTATTATGATTCATGCACAAATACTAAGAGACGACCAACTACAAAAAATGAAACAACTAAACATAATACCATCTTTTTTTGTATCACATACATATTATTTCGGAGACTTACATTTACAAAATTTAGGCAAAAGAGCGATGGAGATTTCTCCTTGCAAAAGTGCTGCAGACCTTGATATGCCTTTTACAATTCATCAAGATACTCCAGTGCTAGAGCCTGATATGATAAAAGCTGTAAGCTGTGCAGTAAATCGTGTTACTGAACAAGGGATTAGACTTGCAAGAGAACAATGCATTTCTCCACTTGACGCACTTAAAGCAGTTACAATTCACGCAGCACATCAATATTTTGAAGAAGACAAAAAAGGAAGCATAGCATCAGGAAAATATGCAGACTTTGTTATATTATCAGACAATCCACTTAAAGTTTCGCATCATGAAATTGAAAATATTAAAGTTGTTGAAACAATCAAAAGAGGGAATACAATTTTTAAACAATAGGGGCTGAATAAGCAGATACTAATAAAAAACATAGGGGTGTGTCACAATGTGACACACCCCTTT
>CAYJKB010000011.1:18230-52760 GCA_964370625.1 uncultured Oscillospiraceae bacterium
TTAAAATTAAACTTTATACGTCATATCTGCTACTGTCCAGTTTTCAAGCACTTTAAGCATATCACATGCTAAAAGTTTTGCACCTTCAAGATTGTGTTCTTGATAGTTGCCACATTCAATTTTTGTTGCACCAGGTATTATACCTTCAAAGGTACTGATAAACTGAAGCGTGTTATAAAATAGCTCTAAAGCTCTTTCATGAGTCATATTTCGCACTAAAAAATAAAATCCTGTACGACAACCCATAGGGCCTACATAAACAACTTTATTTTTGTCAGGGGCATTACGCACGTAAGTTGCAAATAAATGCTCAAATGTGTGAGATGTAGGAGGTTCTACATAAACTCCAGCATTTGGCATTGTAACTCTAATATCATAAGTTATAATATCTTCATCAATTCTTGAGATATACATCCCTTTAGTTAGTATATCATGATTTACTTCAAAGCTTGCAATTCTTTCCATAATTTGATATATCCTCCTTAAATCTCTTGAATTACAGGTAAAATCATTGGGCTACGTTTAGTGTTTTTATATAGATATTCAGAAACCTCACTTTTTAAAGCACCTTTAATTCCGTTCCAATCATAAGAACCACTAGCCATGCAAGTATCCATACATTCAACGGAAATTCTGCGGAGCTCATCGATTAAATCTTCAGCTTCTTTAACATAAATAAACCCACGAGAAACAATATCAGGGCCTGCAATTACAGTTTTACTAGCACTATCAATTGTTACAACGATGACAATAAGTCCATCTTGTGATAAATGTTTTCTATCACGAAGAACAGCAGTTCCAACATCACCAACACCTAAACCATCAACTAAAACTTTGCCAGCTGGTACATTTGTTCCAAAATGAGCAGAAGTGGCAGTGATTTCGACAGGTTTACCTGTTTCAGAAATAAATATATTTTTAGCAGATATACCCATTTCACGAGCTAAAGCACCATGCATTTTTAAATGTCTATGCTCGCCATGAACAGGGACGAAGTATTTAGGGCGTGTTAAAGCCAACATAAGCTTAAGTTCTTCCTGACAAGCATGTCCAGAAACATGGATTGCAGCAAGTTTTTCATATACAACATCTGCACCTTTTTTGAACAATTCATTTATCATACGATAAACAGATTTTTCATTACCTGGAATTGGTGTTGCAGAAATTAAAATTTTATCACCAGGAACAATTTGTACTTGCTTATGTCCAGAGAAAGCCATGCGATATAATGCAGACATAGTTTCACCTTGGCTACCAGTTGTAACGATTACAAGTTGGTCTTTAGGGTATTTATTGATTGTATTAAGGTCAATTAGTACACCTTTTGGAATATCAACATAACCTAGCTTTACAGCTACATTCATAATATTTTCCATACTACGACCAGATAAAGCTACTTTTCTATTATATTTATTTGCAATTTCGATAATTTGTTGCAATCTATGAACATTTGATGCAAAAGATGCAATAATAATACGTTCTGAACAATTTTTAAATTGTGCATCAAGTGCAGCAGCAACTTTGCTTTCAGACATTGTATAACCAGGTTTTTCAACATTGGTTGAATCAGACATTAAAGCAAGTACACCATGGGTACCAAGTTCACCAAAACGAGCAAGGTCAATCATTGGTGAACCGACAGGCGTAAAATCAACTTTAAAGTCACCGGTGTGAATAATTACACCAAGAGGAGTAGTGATAGCTAAAGCTACACTATCAGCAATTGAGTGATTAGTTCTGATAAATTCAACACCAAGCTTACCTAAATTAAAAGTTCCACCTGTTGGAATAACACGTGATTTAACTTTATCAAGTTTGTGTTCAGCAAGTTTATTTTCAATAATGCCCCAAGTAAGTTTTGTACAATAAATAGGCACATTAATCTCACGAAGTACATAAGGCAAAGCACCAATATGGTCTTCATGACCATGCGTGATGACAATACCACGAATTTTTTGGCGATAACGTTTAAGATAAGTAATATCAGGGATAACAAGGTCAACGCCTAGCATATCTCCATCAGGGAAAGCAAGTCCACAATCTATAATAATAATATCATTTCCATATTCTATTAACGTAATATTTTTGCCGATTTCATTTAGTCCACCGAGTGGAACAATTCTTAATTTTTCTTTCATATTTTCTCCTTTTTCATTAAAACTTTGGTGCAAATTAAATTTAGAATGCACAAAATCACAGCATACCAAAGTTGGTATACCTAATATATTTAAGTGTAGTTAAAGGTTATATAAATTTGCATAAAAATTAAATTTTTGCAAAACTTAAACCTTTGATTTCGGTGTTTAAAACAAATTTAATAGTAATAAACATTAATCCATTAAGTAAGTCTAAAAGATTTCGTCAGCGTATGTATAAAAAATCGCCCTGTATAAAATCTTTTAATTTGTGATTTTATAGAATTGATATAATGCAAAGCCAATCTATAAAATATTATTATTAATAAGGAAAACCCCTTAAAAATAAAATCCGAAAATAAACCTTAATACATAGTATCACATTTAAGTCCAAATGTATACATTAATATTTTATTTTAACAAATCTTTTAAATTAAATATTAAATATATATTTCTAAAATTAAGTGAATTATGATATACTATTTATGATTATATCAGATAAAATAAAATTATAATAAACAATTATTAGGAGGATATAAAAATGAAAATTGCAAATAATTTAACAGAATTAATCGGCAATACGCCACTTGTAAGATTAAATATTTTTGAACAAAAAGAGCAATCAAAAGCAAATATTATTGCAAAAGTAGAAGCTTTTAATCCACTTAGCAGCGTAAAAGATAGGGCAGCGTTTGCATTGATTACAGATGCAGAGCAACGTGGACTTTTAACAGAAAATTCGATTATAATAGAGCCTACAAGCGGGAATATGGGCATTGGGCTTAGTTTCGTTGCACTTACTCGTGGATACAAAGTGATTTTAACAATGCCAGAAACTATGAGTATTGAACGCAGAAAACTGCTTGCAGCGTTAGGTGCTGAAATTCGCTTAACAGAAGGTAAAAAAGGCATGAAAGGTGCTATAGAACTTGCTAAAGACCTTGTTGAAACAACAGAAAATGCATTTATGCCATCACAATTTGAGAATGAAGCAAATTTCAAAGCACATCAAAATACCACAGCTGAAGAAATTTGGGCAGATACTGATGGAACTGTTGACATTTTTGTCGCTGGGGTTGGCACAGGGGGCACAATTTCAGGTGTAGGTTTAGGGCTTAAATCTCATAATCCAAACGTAAAAATTATAGCAGTAGAACCAAAAGAAAGTGCTGTTTTATCAGGAGAAAATGCAGGGCCACATGGCATTCAAGGGATTGGTGCAGGATTTATTCCATCAATTGTAAAACGTGAAATTATTGACGAAGTTGTTAAGATTGAAACTGCTGAGGCCATTAAATATGCAAAACTTGTTGCTAAAACTGAAGGCTTATTAGTTGGGATTTCTTCAGGTGCAGCACTTTGTGCAGCAGCAAAACTCGCATTATTAGAAGAAAATCGTGATAAAAAGATAGTGGTACTCTTGCCAGATACAGGTGAGCGTTACATTTCTACCGCATTATTTGAATAAAAGATGAATATATTATTAGTAGGAATAAATGCTAAATATTCTCATACAAATTTAGCTATACGATATTTAAAAAATTCTCTTTCTAACATAAATGATATTGATGTAAAAATTGCAGAATATACGATAAATCAGCATATTGATGTGATTTTGTATGATATTTATAGCAATAAACCAGATGTAGTATTTTTTTCATGCTACATCTGGAATATCGAATATGTACTTAAAATTTCATCTTCGTTTGCTAAACTATGTCCGAATACAAAAATTTGTGTAGGTGGGCCCGAGGTTAGCTTTAATGCAGAGGAAATTTTGGACAAATACAAGCATATATCATATGTTTTATGTGGAGAAGGGGAGCAAACAGTGCCAGCACTGGTTAATGCAATCAAGCAAGGTACAGGTGTTTTACCTGACGGAATTTATTATACAGGTTGCCAAGAGCAAACGACTCCAAGTGTAATTAATATGGATAACTTACAATTTCCTTATTTTGATATTGATGAATTATCTAATCGTGTGATATATTATGAAAGTTCGAGAGGCTGTCCGTTTTCCTGTAGTTATTGCCTATCATCAGCTGAAAAAAGCACAAGATTTCGTAGTTTAGACAAAGTTTTTGATGATTTAATGATTTTTATTGATAAAAGAGTATTGCAAGTTAAATTTGTTGATAGAACTTTTAATGTAGATAAAAACCGAGCGACTGCAATTTGGGAATTTTTAGCTAAAAATGATAATGGAATTACAGGGTTTCACTTTGAAATAGGTGCAGATTTATTAGAAAAAGAGCAAATTGACTTGTTAAAAACTGTTCGTCCGTCATTATTTCAATTTGAAATAGGGATACAATCAACGAATGAAAAGACTTTAACGGAAATTTGCAGAAAAACTGACCTTAACAAGTTATATTCAAATGTAAAAGCTGTAAAAAGTGCAAAAAATATACATCAGCACTTAGATTTAATAGCAGGATTGCCATATGAAGATTATAACTCATTTGCAAAATCATTTGATGATGTTTTTGCATTGCAACCTGAAATGTTGCAGCTGGGATTTTTAAAAATGCTTAAAGGTACAGCGCTGTTCGAAAATAAAAAAAAGTATGACTTGATTTTCGATGAATTTGCACCTTTTGAAGTATTATCTTCACATCTTTTAAGCTATGAAGAGTTAAGTAGGCTTAAAAAAATCGAACATATGGTAGAAACCTATTATAATACTGGTAGATTTAATACAACTCTTAAATATTTAATTAGTTTCTATAGTTCAGCTTTTGAATTTTTTGAAAAATTATCACAATTTTTCAAAAAATATGAGGAAGAATTTCGCTCGATAGGGAAATATGAGCTGTACGATATTCTATTTGACTTCATGATAGAAAATACTGAAGCAGATAGCAAAAAATTTAAGCTTTTATGTATGTATGACATAATGGTGATTGAAAAACCTAAGAAACTTCCAAAATGCCTTGAAGATTTCAATAGTACACTAGATAGACGTGATGTACTTGATTTTTTATATGATGAGCAAAATATTGCAAAATATTTACCTTCCTTTATTGGTCAAGATGCAAAATTTATTATAAAAAAAGTACATTTTGAAAAATTCGATTTCGATGTTACAACTGAAAAATATGATGAAAATGAAATAATTCTTTTATGCGATTACAGCGAAAAGACAGCTGATGGACAGGCTTTGATGTATAAAATTTCCTGTAATTAATGATTATCAATTTGATATAAAGATATATAAAATAGGGTAGGATGCTGTTTGCACCCTACCCTAAAAAATTAAATTTTACTATTCTTCATAAATCATGACTTTAGTCATTCCGCCATCAATAATCATATTATTTCCATTGATAAAATCATTTTCATCTGCACATAAAAACAAGCAAGCATTTGCAATATCGATGGGTTTACCAACTCTACCTGATGGGTGTTGAACATGGTCTGCTTGAGAAAGAGAACGGTAATCAACTGTTTCAATCCAACCAGGGCTAATTGCATTTACTGTAATAGGAGTTTTCGCAAGAGATACACAAAGTGAGTTGGTAAGAGATACTAAACCACCTTTAGTTAAACCATAAATCTCCCAATTTGGCATATTTTGATGAAAACGTGTCGAAGAGATATTTATAATACGTCCATATGTTTGACCATTGTTAATTTCAATAAATTCTTTAGAGCACAAAAAAGCACCACGTAAATTTACATCTAAAATTTCATCTAACTCATGTATACGAACTTCGCCAATAGGTTTTTGAAATTGTGCAATGCCTGCATTATTTATTAAAACATGAACAGTTTTATATTTTTCACGTATTATTTGAAAAGCACGAACTATTTCGTCGCTATAACGCAAATTAACTTCCATAAAATCAACTTCGGGAGGAAGTTGATTTCGCATTTGATTATCAAGCGCCACTACAGTATAACCTTCATTAAGAAAGCTTTTGCATAAAGTATGCCCGATGCCACCAGTACCACCTGTGATAACACAAATTTTGTTATTCATATGTGTACACTCCATTTCATAATTAGCTAAATTTATAATAGCTATTTTTTATGCGTTGAAAGAGTAACTAGAAATAGTTTACAATGAAAGACTATCAATGTCAACAGATGAAATAACCAAATTAAACCTTATTCCAGCCGAATTGATTGGGCGAAAAGTAGTTATTTGCAATAGTGTTTTTATATTTAATATTTTCAAAAGATACTATATCATCAATTTGATATGCTGAAAAATTATCAATAGGTCTTACCCAGATGCGTATACCGTTTTCATAGCCGATAAGTGCATAAGGTACAGATAAATCTTGTCTATCGGGTGGTAAATTTGCCTGAGTGGTGTGAGTGCCAGTAATCCTATAGACCTTATCAAAGCCCATATCATCTTTACCATATCTTAAATATTGCCCAAGAAAAACTTGTTTTGGAATAGGTTTCCATTCATCAATAATAGCAGAAAATTTAAGTATTTCATCATCGGATAAATTTTCCGTTTGAATATGTGAGAAGAATAATTCTCTAAAAAGTGAAAGCTGTGTTTTTGCAATATGTAAATTATTCATAATCACTCACTCCTAATAATACATTTAAAATCTCATCTGTTGTTGGCTCTGGTTGTGGTGGCGTTGGCTTTTCTAAGGCAATAATATCGAAAATCTGTCCATTTTTCATGATAATATCTAAATAAGGAGCATTTTTCAGTACAATTTCTTCAAATTCACTTGGAACAGCTATCCATCCTTCGCCATTCCAATTTTCAGGATATTGTCGATGGGATTGTTGTTCCATTAATTTTGTTTCAATATTTATAATAGTTGACATAATAAACCTCCATTTTAGTTATCTAATTGCTACATAATGATAGTTCAAGGCATAATAGTTAAGCCTACTTGAACCAGAAGTTGTAGTTACAAAACCAGTTGTAGTAAGTGTAGCATGTTGAGAATTGTTGCTCAAATCAGTTATCATACAGCCATAAAAATAATTTGCCCTAAAAACTTCACCATCAGTATTTGTAATGAATAAAATTCTTGGTTTAAAACCTAAGGTTATAGTTTTAGAAGATTGGTTGCTTCCGGTGTAATTTCCTCTTACAATACAATAATCAAGAAATTTTTTCGCAGAATATGGTGTTAAATGATTTGCATCATTTGATAAAGTTATAGCTTGAGAAACAGTTGCTTTTTTTGATTGATAAAATGCATTTGCTGTAAATGGGGAAAGCAAAGCTTTATCCTCTGTGCCTGCTTTTGCTTGGTCTGAAGTTGCTAAAACATCATCATTTAGCTTGTCTATAGTTACACTTTCATCTGCGAGTTTCTCATTCGTAACAGAAGCTGTTTGCAATTTTTCGCTATCAATGCTTTCAATTGGAATTATACCAGAAACTAGATTTACGATATCTTGTTCAAGCTTTTCTATTTGTCCTTGAATAGTGGTGCTGCTGACACTTTTAAAAGGTGTAGCTCCAAGTTCTGATGCAGCTGTTTGTGCTAATAAATCTGTGATTAATGCATTTAAAGCCATTTTAAGCTCATTTGAATTACTGTCAAAAGTAGCTTTCAGTTGTTCGGAATCCATTAAAGGCTCATCAGGTAAACTTGAAACTGGTTTTGAAAAAGAATTAATTTTGTTATCAATAATAGCCATAATTATACTTTCCTTTCATTTTTCATCTACAAAAACAAAACTCAGGGCATAAAAAAACAAGCCTTTAAAAAAGACTTGTTAGTTTCGTATTTGCAACTTATATAATACTATATAAATTATAAGTTGTAAAGCAAAATTTTAAATTTAATCACGAATTATTTTAGACAGCTCTTCTGAATTTGCATCATGATTTTTTTTATGACGAGGAGCTTTAATCGTTTTACAATCTCTGCAACAAAAAGTTTTAGGTTCATCACCTGAATTTTCAAGCTTTACACAACATTTTCCTTTAAGCATGCTAACAGACACAACAGTGCCTTTACCTTCAGGAGTGTTTACAAGTGCATCCATAGAAGGCGTGATTTTATTCAGTTCTTCATAAGCTTCTTGTTCATATTTCAGACAACACATAAGCCTGCCACAAGAGCCAGAAATTTTAGTTGGATTAAGTGATAAATTTTGGTCTTTCGCCATGTTGATTGACACAGGCTGGAAATCATCTAAAAATGTCGCACAGCAAGTTGGCTTGCCACACACACCTAAGCCACCTAGCATTTTAGCTTCATCACGTACACCGATTTGACGAAGTTCAATACGAGTGCGAAAGACAGAAGCTAAATCTTTAACAAGGTCACGGAAGTCAACACGTCCGTCAGCTGTAAAATAAAATAACACTTTAGATAAATCAAATGTATATTCAACGGATACAAGTTTCATATCTAGCTTATGATGAGCAATTTTCTTTTGGCAAACTTCAAAAGCTTCACGCTCTTTCTTTAAATTGTTTTCAACAACTTTTTTATCTTCTTCAGTAGCGATACGAATAAGATGTTTTAATGGCTTTGAAATATCATCATCAGAAACTTGTCTGTTTGTAATAACAGTTTCGCCATATTCAATGCCACGAGATGTTTCGACAATAACATTTGTATTAACTGGCACATCAGTGCCTTTTGGGTCAAAATAATATATTTTTCCGACTTTTTTAAATCTAACTCCAATTACTTCGGTCAAGTTTTTTTCCTCCATTAAACGTTTGCAGTGAAACTTTTAGAGCATAAGCAAGCACATAAAAGTGAGATACTAACGTTTTGTTTACAATTTTGTATAAGTTCTAAGCATAAATCAAAAATTCGCACAAGTTCGTTATCATCAAGTGAAAAAGCAATATCAGATAACTGGCTTTTGTATTTTGTTTCATGTTTAATATTTGCAGAAAGCAATAGTGCGTCACGCAAAAATTTGCGTAAATTATATAAAAATGCTGTAAATTCTTCACGAGATAGCTTTTCAGCTGATGCGCACGCCTCATACAAGGCAAATTCATTACGAGAAGACAAAGCCTTTATTATAGATAATACGATTTCATCTGAATTATTTTCATCAAAAAATTTAATTGCACACCCTAAAATTCCATTAGAAAAAGTAGTGGCAAGGTTTAATTCCTCTTGCGATTTTTCAGGGAAACGACGTGTAAGCTCTGATTTAATTGTGTCAGCGCTAAGTGGGTCTAGCGAATAAACTGTGCAACGTGATAAAATGGTAGGTAATATACTTTTAACATTATCACAAGTTAATATAAAATGCACATGTGACGGTGGTTCTTCCAGTGTTTTAAGCAATGCATTAGCAGAATTTCGATTTAAATTTTGAATATCACGAATGATAAATACACGTTTATCACCATCATTTGGCATAACAAAGCTATCTTGCCTTATTTTGCGAGCAGTGGCAACAGTTATCTCACGGCCTTCAAAATCTATTATATCTAAATCAGGATGAACAAGTTTTTGACATTTGTTGCAAGAATTACAAACATTACATGGCTTATTCCCAGTGTCATCTCGGCATAAAATCCCCATCGCAACAATTTTTGCTAAAGTAAATTTACCACTACCAACAGCGCCAGTAAATAGCAATGTTTGCACAATGTTATTTTGAGTTAACGCACTAGATAGCAGATTTTTAGTATTAGAATTTTCGAGTAAATCGCTAAACATTAGATTTTTTCAAACCTTTCGACATCCATAACGAAAACTGTAGCTCCACCAACGGCAACTTCAACAGGTTTTGTAGGATAAAACCCCATTCCAAGTTCTGCTGTGGTAGGAATAACTTGTTTTCGGCTATTTGAATATTCTTTAATTACATTAATAGCTTCTTCAACTTTATTATCATCAGCACCAATTAAAATTGTCACATTACCAGCACGCAAAAATCCACCTGTAGTAGCAAGTTTTGTAATAGAAAAGCCTTGTTTCATAAGTTGCATGATAACAGAATGTGAGTCATCATGATTAATAATAGCAAGAATCATTTTCATAAGTAATTACCCCCTAATGTATTTCAATCAGATAATTTCAATTTCACGTATATTGACATTATAACACTTATTTACAATAAATTCAATGATAGATGTTGTAATTTCTTCACCAGGATATAAAATAGGTACACCTGGAGGATAAGGAGTTATAGGTTTTGCACATATTTCACCAACTGCATTTTCAAGGCATATAGTTTTGCTTTGTGAAAAATATGCAGAGCGTACACTAGTCTTTAAATGCATTCTAGGTATATTATTATCCATTTGAGTTAAAACAATATGTTTAGATTTAGCATTTTGAGATAAAGAAGAAAGAGCAGAAAAAAGCCTGTCTAGCTCATCTTGTGTATGAAATCCTGTGACGATAAAAACAACATTATAAATATCAGACATTTCTGCACAAATTTTAAAGTTATCAAATAACTTTTGGCTTAAGCTATGACCGGTGAAACCTGTATCAATAGTGCTAATTGTAAGCCTTAGTGGGTCAAATTTTGTAGTATCAGTATTAATTAAAGCGAAAAAATCAGTTTCTGTATTGATTTTTTCACGCAAATCAGCAAGTTTACACATTACATCTAAATAAGTTTGCTTTCCAACAGATTTCATATATTCACAAGCTTGCTCGATAGAACACATTATAGGATATGATGGACTACTGCTATTAAATACACTTAAGTTTTCAAGTAGTTTTTGTCTAGGGATAGTGCCATCAGATAAAATCAAAGCTCCACCTGTAAGTGATGGAAGCGTTTTGTGAGCAGATGTTACAGCAAGGTTAGCCCCTTGATTTATAGCATTTTGTATTCCAATCGCTGGAAAATGTGCACCATGTGCCTCGTCAATCAGCAATAACCTGTTATGTTCACGACAAATTTCTGATATACTTGCAATATTTTGCATAAGCCCATAATAATTCGGAGAAGTAATTAGCACAGGTGTATTTTCAGGAGTGTTTTCAAAAGCTGATAATATTTCATCAGATGAAATATTCGCTGTAAAATCTACAGGAGATAAAATATCAGGATAAATAAAATGTGGAGTAAGGTCAAGCAGTGCAATGGCATTTAGCACAGATTTATGACAATTACGGTCTATTATTATATCTTTTCCTGTGCAAACGCTTTTAATACATGCCATTAAAGCTCCGGAAGAGCCGTTCGTTGACATAATAGCATCAGCTACACCAAAATATTCAGCGCATGTTTCAGATGCTTTATTAAAAGGGAATGTATCATCAAATAAATTTCCTGTTGCATAAGTTTCTGTTGTATCAAGTTCAAAAAGGTCAAATCCATAAGGCATTTTACCCATGTGACCTGGCATGTGAAAACGCAAAATATCTTTACGGCCAGATAAAGCGTTATATATAGGAGAGTTGTTCATAAAATACCTCTATAAAAGTAATTTCGTATAAAAAACAGAAAAGCCCTTTCCATTCGGAAAGAGCTTGGATATGTTTGTACATGTAAAATTACACAGCGCGTGTAACTTTGCCTGAACGGAGGCACCTTGTACATACATAAACATGGCGTGGAGTTCCTTCTACTAGAGCTTTAACACGACGCACGTTTGGTTTCCATGTTCTGTTAGATCTTCTGTGGGAATGGGAAACCTGAATACCAAAAGTTACACCTTTGCTACAAATCTCGCACTTAGCCATACCCGCACCTCCTCACTTATTGTCAAATTAAGTAACGCATATAATAATATCACATATTTGATGCATTTGCAAGTAAAAAAATGAAAAAAATAAAAATTTTTGAAAAAAGATTATTTTCATATAAAAACTATAATTTATTATAACAAAAAAAATTACATATATCAACTCCTTTTGTTGCAATATATAATAAAATATTATATAATAAAATATATTATTTGAAACGTTTACTTGTATACCTTTAATATAAGAAAGGAATGAATATTAATTATGCAACTTAGAGAATTTAATGTAGAATTAGGACAAATTATAAGAGAATTTAATCTTGAGGTTCTTTACAGTCCTGAAGGTTTTGAAAAGATTTTAATTAGCAGTGATGATATAAATCGTCCAGGTCTTCAGTTAACTGGATATTTCGGACATTTTGAAAAATCAAGACTTCAAATTTTAGGTAATGTAGAAAATACATTTGCAAATACATTAACATCAGAAGAACGTGCCGTAGCTTTTGAAAAATTATTTGCAGCAGGTATTCCAGCAATTATTATAACTCGTAACATGGACGCTTTTCCAGAATGTCTTGAAGCTGCTGAAAGACATAAAATCCCTGTGCTTAGAACAGGTGAATTTACATCAAACTTCACAAGTGCATTAATTGCTTCATTAAAAGTTTTCCTTGCTGAACGTGTTACACTTCATGGTGTATTAGTTGAGATTTATGGTGAAGGTGTACTTCTTTTAGGTGATAGTGGAGTTGGTAAAAGTGAAACTGCAATAGAACTTGTAAAACGTGGACATCGTCTGATTGCAGATGATGCTGTTGAAATTAAAAAAGTATCAGCAAAGACTCTAGTTGGTACAGCTCCTGAAATAATTCGTCACTTTATAGAGCTTCGTGGTATAGGTATTGTTGATGTACGCCATATATTTGGTATGGGTGCTGTAAAGCCTACAGAAAAAATTGACCTTATCATAAACCTTGAAACTTGGGAAGATGGAAAACATTATGACCGTTTGGGGCTAGACAGTCAGCATACTGATATTTTAGGAATTAGTGTAGCTTCATTGACAGTTCCTGTAAAACCAGGGCGTAACCTTGCTGTTATTATTGAAGTTGCAGCGATGAACAATAGACATAAAAAATTAGGGTTTAACGCAGCACAAGATCTTGCAGACCGTATGAGCAAGCAATTTGATATGCCAAAAGTTGAACCAAAATAAAAAACTTGATTTTATAAATTAGAAAAGAGGAAACTATGCAAATCGTAGCTGATTTACACACTCATACAAATGTATCACACCATGCATTTAATTCACTTGATGAAATGTGCCTTGCAGCAGCTAAAAAAGGTCATGTTGCAATAGGGATTACAAATCATGGACCTGCAATGAGCGATGGTGCACATAGATGGCATTTTGGCAATTATAAAATTTTGCCTGAAATAATACATGGAGTAAGATTGCTTGGTGGAGCAGAACTTAATATACTCCCAGGTGGACAAATTGATGAAATACCAAAAGCTTATCTTAGAAATTTAGATATAATTATTTCATCTTTTCATGAAACTTGTTTTCAACCAAAAGATAAAACAGCGCATACAGAAGCACTTGAAGCGATGCTTGAAAACCCTTTTGTAATGGTATTGGGGCATTTAGGAAATCCAGCATATGAATTTGACATGGAATATATTATTTCAAAATGTAATGAATATGATACAATGGTTGAACTTAATGCAAGTTCACCTAAAAGCCGTCGTGGGTGTGAAGAAAACTGCTTTAAAATTGCGACACTTTGCAAAAAATATGGAGTTCCTGTGTTTTTAAATAGTGATTCTCACTCTATTTATACAGTGGGTGAAGTTTCTGTTGCAGCAAAAATAGCAGAAGAAGCAAGAATACACAAAGACCAAATTATAAATGCAGATACAAAAACTTTAGCTGATTACTTCAAACGTAAAAGAAATATTGATATATTGGCAAGATAGTAAGTAATGATAAAACAACCACCGATAGACCCACAAGATTTCTCAGAGTACATCAAATCCTCTGACATATTCACAATCACAAGAGGAAATGTGATAAAATATCTGCCTAATTGGTATAATCACGAAAATAAAGATGATTTTATAGACAATTTTGGTGCAAACTTAGATACGGTGCTAAGTGCATATAAATTTTTTGATAGAAGTGTGTCGATTGTGAAAAATTTTAATTTCGATAATACACATCAAGATTATATCCATTGTACTATTGATATTTTTGATAATGAGGGATGTTATATCGCAAACTATAAACTTACATTCGATTACCAGCTAAATTTAGTTGATGATACTCTTACAATTTAATAATATTTAAAATAAACTGTTGCTACAGTAAGGTAGTTGCAGTTTATTTTTTTCAAAAATTTTTATTCTATTTTCACTGAATTAATGTTATAATAAACTATATATAGACAATTTTAAAATTCAACCTATTTAGGAGAATATACATGCAAAACTTTGATAAATATAGAGAAATATTAAAAACTAATGACTTTAATGGTCAAATTACAGAAAACATGGCAATGAGCGATTTTATCACAATGAAAGTTGGAGGAAAAGCTCGTTTTTTTGTAAAACCTTGCGATATAAATAGCCTTATACTTTGTATAAAAACTGCAAAAGAATGCAATGTTAAATATAAAATTTTGGGAAATGGTTCGAATGTTTTAGTAGCTGATAGTGGGTTTGATGGTGTGATTATATCTATGTATGGTACACTTGACAAGGTGCAAGTAGATGGTGATGTTATCACAGCTGATGCTGGTGCTTTGGGGAGCAAAGTTAGTGCATGTGCACTGGAAAACAGCCTGACAGGATTAGAATTTTTATCAGGCATCCCTGGTAGTGTCGGTGGTGCTGTATTTATGAATGCGGGTGCGTATGATGGTGAAATGGCATTTGTAGTAACTAAAACTACATATTTAGATGAAAATTTAAACCTTTGTACGATGCAAGGTGATGAACATAAGTTCGCTTATCGACATAGTGTATTTAAAGATAATAGAGATTATATTATTGTGTGCACACAAATGAAACTTAAACAGGGTGCGCATAGTGAAATTTTGGAAAAAATGCAAGATTTTTCACGACGACGCAGAGATAAACAACCACTAAATTTCCCAAGTTCAGGAAGTACGTTTAAACGACCACCAAATCATTTTGCTGGAGCATTAATTGAACAAAGTGGGCTTAAAGGTTATCGAGTGGGCGACGCTATGGTATCAGAAAAACATGCTGGGTTTGTTGTAAATGTTGGAAATGCTACATGTCACGATGTTTTATCACTAATAAAATATGTGCAAGACACAGTAATGCAAAATACAGGAATTAAGCTTGAATGTGAAGTTGAAATATTAGAAAGGGTAGAGTGATTATGCAATTTTTAATTATCACAGGAATGTCTGGAGCTGGAAAAAGTCATACTATGGCGATTTTAGAAGATTTAGGTTTTTATTGTGTGGATAATATGCCACTTGAACTTATAATGCACTTTGCCGAAATTTGTCTAGCTGCAAAAGATAGATATGCAAAAGTTGCACTTGTGGCAGATGTTCGTGTTGGTGAAAAATTTAGTATGCTTAAAACTTCGCTTGATGAAATTGTAAAACTTGGTTGTGAATATAAAATTTTATTTTTAGATGCTGCTACAGATGTTTTAGTTACGAGATATAAAGAAACTCGTCGCAAGCATCCATTGTCTTCAAATGACACAGTGTCATATACAGAAGCTATTGAAAAAGAGCGTTTAATTCTTGAAGAAGTGAGAAATAATGCAGATTTTGTTATAGATACATCAAGATTACATTCGTCAAAACTAAGAGAAACAATAATCACATTAATTTCAAGTGAAAAGAAAAAGACAATTACAATAAATGTAGTATCTTTCGGGTTTAAATTTGGCAGTCTTGCCGAAGCAGACCTTTTATTTGATGTACGATTTTTACCAAACCCATACTATACACCAGAACTTAGAACACACACAGGCATGGATGCCGATGTACAAGAATATGTATTTGCAAATGGAAAAGCTGATGAATTTTGGGATAAACTCAGTAGCATGATAGAATACTTGCTGCCACAATATGTTGACGAGGGCAAAGCTTCGCTGACAATTGGCATAGGTTGCACAGGAGGAAAACATCGCTCGGTTACTATTGCTGAAAAATTAAGTGCATTTATTAAAGAACAAAATTATATTTGTACAGTAAATCACAGAGACATTAAACGTGGGTAACTTAGTTTTAGTATTTAGAAAGGGATGATATAAAGCGTGGCTAAAACTATTAAGCGTAGAATATATATTAGTATGCTAAGAGCATTTAGGAAATTAAAATCAAACGGCAGAAGACCTACAAAAGATATACGTGATATGAAATCACTTGGCGCAAATATCGTAGCTATTGGTGGAGGAACAGGACTTTCTACAATGCTTCGTGGACTTAAAGAATATACTGATAACATAACAGCTATAGTAACTGTTTCAGATGATGGTGGCGGTTCTGGTATGTTGCGTGAAGAGCTAAATATGCTTCCTCCAGGTGATATTAGAAACTGTATTGTAGCACTTGCTAATACAGAGCCTACGATGCAAAAACTTCTAAATTATCGCTTTACAGAGGGTGCTTATAAAGGACAATCGTTTGGAAATTTATTTTTGGCAGCCTTAAACGGAGTTTACGGAAGTTTTGAAGAAGCTGTTATGCGAATGAATGAAGTTTTAGCTGTAACAGGGAGAGTGTTACCTGTTACATCATCTGACGTAAACTTGCTTGCAAAGTTTGAAGATGGAAGCGAAGTTATAGGTGAATCTAAAATTGCACAACATAAAAAAACACATAATTGCAAAATTTCTGAGGTGAAATTAATTCCAGAAGGGTCACAAGCTGTGGAAGACGCACTTGAAGCCATAGAAAGAGCTGATATAATAGTGCTAGGACCTGGAAGCTTATATACAAGTATAATTCCAAATTTTTTAGTATCTGGAATTACACAAGCTGTGCAAAATAGTACAGCACTTAAAATTTACGTGCTAAATATTATGACACAAGATGGTGAAACAGAAGAATATACAGCGTTTGACCATGTAAACAGCCTGTTTAATCATTCAGCACAAGGGATATTTGATGTTTGTATCTATAATAAAGAGTTAGTTTCACAGGAATTTATTGAAAGATATGCAAAAGAAGATGCAAAACAAGTTGAAATGAAAGAAAAAGAATTTTATGATGCTGGAATTATCCCAGTTGGATATGATTTGATGTCAGATAATAAAGATTTTGCACGTCATAATCCAGAAAAACTTGCACATGCAATTTTGCGTGAATTTTGTTTGCGTAAAAATCGTGATGGAATTTTTGGAGCGTATGACCGTATGTTGTTTTCAGAAGAAGAAATGGAAGTTGGTGAATAGAGTTGTCGTTTTCTATGCAAGTTAAAAAAGAAATGTGTAAAACACAAGAAAGTATGTGTTGCACATTATCTGAATTATATGGAATTTGTTTATTTGCATCAGAATTTTCCTCAAGAGTGATTAAAATTGTTACAGAAAATGAAACTTTTGCTAAAAGAGTGATTTATGACTTTTGGCGAGTTTTCAGCATGGAAATAAGTTTTGAAAAACATGCAAAAAGTAATAAATTAATTTGTAAAATAGAAGATGAAAAAAGCATAAAAATCATTTTTAGTGAATTAGGATATGATTTTAAAGAGCATGTTTCATACAGATTAAATAGAAATATTATTGAAGATGATTGTTGTAAAATATCTTTTTTACGTGGTGTATTTTTGTCATCAGGGATAGTGATTGACCCAAAAAAAGAATATCATCTTGAAATTGTAAGCACACACAAGAGTTTGTCACGAGAAATTATTGCACTTATGCTTGATATGGAACGTTCACCGAAAATCACTGAAAGAAAAGGAAATAGTGTAATTTATTTTAAAGATAGCAACCAAATCGAAGATTTTTTAACTATGTTAGGAGCATCTAATAGTGCTATGGACATAATGGAAGCTAAAGTTGAAAAAGATTTGAGAAATAGAGTTAACAGAAAAGTTAATTGTGAAACTGCCAATTTATCAAAAACAATTGAAGCATCGGCTAATCAATGTAAGGTTATTAAGCGAGTTATCGATAAAAATGGGATTGAATCCTTTCCAGATAACTTGATTGAAACAGTGAAATTAAGGCTTGAAAATCCGATAGCAAGTTTGGCTGAATTAGCAAATTTATCTAATCCACCATGTTCAAAAAGTGGACTTAGCCACAGAATGAGAAAAATTATGACGATAGCAAAAGCATTAGGAGATGACACACATGAGTGAACAAAATAATATTAATACAGCTGAAAATAACTTTGTTCATTTACATGTACATAGTGAATTTAGTTTACTTGATGGTGCTTGTAGGCTTGATAATCTTGTAAATACAGCAAAAGAAATGGGAATGCCAGCTGTGGCAATTACAGATCATGGTGTTATGTATGGAGCTATTGATTTTTATAAAAAAGCTAAAAAAGCGGGAATAAAGCCTATTATTGGTTGTGAAGTTTATGTTGCACCGAGAACCATGACAGATAAAGTGTATGAACTAGATGCAAGTGGATACCATTTAGTGCTCTTGTGCAAAAACATGACAGGCTATCAAAACTTAATACATATGGTAAGCCGAAGTTTTACAGAAGGATTTTATGTTAAGCCTCGTATAGATATGGATATGATGAGACAACATAGCGAGGGATTAATTTGCCTATCAGCATGTCTTGGGGGAATTATTCCAACTAAGCTTATGCAAGGCGATTATGAAGGTGCAAAGCAAATTGCATTAGAACATTTAGAAATTTTTGGCAAGGGAAATTATTATTTGGAAATACAAAATCATAATTTACCTGAACAAGGTGCAGTTAATCGTGATTTAGCAAAAATATCAAAAGAAACAGGAATACCACTTGTAGCAACTAATGATATACATTATGTAACTCGAAAAGATGCACGCATTCAAGATGTATTAATGTGTATTCAAATGAATAAAATTGTTGAAGACCCAGATAGAATGAAATTTTCTACAGAGGAATTTTATCTAAAGTCATATGATGAAATGTTGGAGGCTCTGCCGGAATATCCACAGGCTGTGGAAAACACTGTTAAAATTGCTGATATGTGCAATCTTGAATTTACTTTTGGCGAATATCATTTACCTGTTTTCGATGTGCCTGATGGTTTTACAGCCGAAGAATATCTTCAAAAACTTTGCTTTGAAGGTCTTGAAAAACGCTATGGTGAAGATAAATTAAATTATGAAGAACGACTGAATTTTGAAATTGATATGATTGTCAAAATGGGATTTACTGATTATTTTTTAATAACCAGTGATTTTATCGCATATGCTAAAAATAATGGAATTTCTGTAGGTCCTGGCAGGGGCTCTGCTGCAGGGAGCATAGTTTCTTATTGTTTAGGAATAACTGATATTGACCCTGTAGGTTATTCATTATATTTTGAACGTTTCCTAAATCCAGAGCGTGTAAGTATGCCTGATATTGATATTGATTTTTGTTATGTACGTCGCCAAGAAGTTATTGATTATGTTGTTGCAAAGTATGGTAAAGATAGAGTTGCACAAATCGTAACTTTTGGTACTATGGCAGCTCGTGGAGCAATTCGAGATGTAGGACGTGCATTGAATATATCATATGCAGAAGTTGATAAAGTTGCAAAACTTGTGCCAAATGAACTGCATATAACACTTGAAAAAGCATTGAAATCTTCATCACAACTTCGTAGCATATACGAAAACGAGCCGAAAATAGCAGAACTTATAGATACGGCAAAAGCACTTGAAGGTATGCCACGTCATGCATCAACTCACGCTGCTGGTGTAGTTATTACCAATAAACCTGTATCAACTTATGTGCCACTATCGAAAAATGATGAGTCTATAGTTACACAGTTTCCGATGACGACGCTAGAAGAACTAGGACTATTAAAAATGGATTTCTTAGGGCTGCGCAATCTTACAGTTGTACGTGATGCTGAAAAAATGATTAAAACATTTAATCAAGATTTTGACCTTGACAGCATACCAATGGATGATAATGAAACCTTTGAAATGCTTGGAGAAGGAAAAACGGCAGGTGTATTCCAACTTGAAAGTGTAGGTATTACCAACGTAGTTACAGGGCTTCGCCCACATTCGCTAGAAGATATTACAGCTGTTGTAGCACTTTATCGTCCAGGGCCTATGCAATCAATTCCGACTTATATAGAGTGTAAGCATAATCCTGAAAAAGTAAAATATAAACATGAACTTTTAAGAGATATTTTATCTGTAACTTATGGTTGTATGGTGTATCAAGAACAAGTTATGGAAGTTTTTCGTGTACTTGCTGGATATTCGCTTGGTAAAGCCGATATGGTGCGTAGAGCGATGTCAAAAAAGAAAATGGACGAGCTTGCTCGTGAGAGAATTAACTTTGTGCAAGGTAATGAGGAACTAGGAATTGATGGAGCTTTAAAGCGTGGAGTTCCTGAAAAGGTTGCAAATGAAATATTTGACCAAATTTTGGATTTCGCAAATTATGCATTTAATAAAGCACATGCTGTATCTTATGCACTGATTGCATATCAAACAGCATATTTAAAACGTCATTATCCGAAAGAATACATGGCAGCACTGCTGACTTCGGTGCTTGATAGTTCGGACAAAATTGCACTTTATATTATGCGTTGTCGTGAAATGGGCATGGAAGTTACACCACCTGATATAAATTTTTCTAAAGCTGATTTTACAGTTTCGGAAGGACAAATTGTTTTCGGTTTAGTAGCACTTAAAAATGTAGGCAGACAACTTATAAATCGTCTTATAGCTGAAAGAGAACAAAATGGAAACTTTAAATCTTTTTCTGATTTTTGTTCTCGAGCTGTAACACTTGATGTGAATAAAAGAGCAGTTGAAAGCTTTATAAAAAGTGGTTGCTTTGATAGAATGGGGCTGAAACGTTCAGCTTTACTTCGAATTTTTGAACGTATTTTAGACAGTGCTTCAAATTCACGCAAAAAGAATTTAGAAGGTCAAATGGATTTATTTTCTATGGGGACTACTCAAAAATCTGATGAAAATGAAGATATAGAACTGCCAGATATACCTGAACTTGCAAAAAAAGAGCTTTTAATGATGGAAAAAGAAACAACTGGTATTTATTTATCAGGGCATCCAATGGATGATTATGTAGATATGATTAAAACACTTGCAATACCACCAATTGGAGAAATTCATGAAGCTTTTTCAGGTGAAGAACATGGAAAATATTCTGATGGTATGCGAACTAAAATATGTGGAGTTATTACGAATATAAGGCTTCAAACTACACGTTCGAATACTATGATGGCTTATATTTATCTTGAAGATGTATCAGGTAGCATGGAAATTATAGCTTTTTCAAAAGTGCTAGATAAACATTCGTATGAATTAAAAACAGATAATGCAGTAATGATTGAAGGCAGACTTGATGCTAAAGAAGATGAAGCACCAAAACTTATCTGTGAAAAGGCTGTATTGTTAGCTGATTTTATCAGAAATGAACAAGGTCAGCAGGAAAAAAGTGTGATTAGCAATGAGCAAAAAGCAAAAGCTACACAAACTTTATATATAAGTGTCGAAGGAATTAATTCTCCAATTGTGGAAGATGCAAAGCTTATTTTAAAAGAATTTAATGGTGATATACCAGTGGTTTTTTATGATAGATTAACCAAGAAAAAGTATGGTGCAAACCGTACATTTTATGTAAGAAAAGAATATGAACTTTTGGAGAAATTGAGATTTATTCTTGGCGAAGAAAATGTTATACTAAAATAATATAAATTTAAAGCTTACAAAATAAGAAAGGGATGGATAATGTCATGGAAAAAAAAGAAATAAGGCGTATCGGAGTGCTTACAAGTGGTGGGGATGCACCAGGTATGAATCCTGCAATTCGAGCGATAGTGCGTACTGCTGGAAGTATGGATATTGGCGTTTTAGGTATTCGTCGTGGTTATAGTGGGCTTATTAATGGAGATATTTTAGAGCTTGATTCTAAAAGTGTAAATGGTATTATTACTCGTGGGGGCACAATGCTTTACACTGCAAGATGTATGGAAATGCATACAGAGGATGGTTTGCAAAAAGCTGCGAATACTTGCAAATATTTAGGTATAGATGGACTTATTGCAATCGGTGGCGATGGTACTTTTAAAGGTGCTAGAGAACTTTGTAGATTAGGCGTTCCGACTATTGGTATTCCAGCTACAATAGATAATGATATTGCGTGCACAGATTATACTATCGGTTTTGATACAGCGTGCAACACAGCTATAGATGCACTTGATAAACTTCGTGACACAATGCAATCTCATGAACGTTGTTCAGTTGTTGAAGTAATGGGACGTAATGCAGGACATTTAGCACTTGATGTAGGTATTGGTGAAGGTGCAACTGCAATTTTAATTCCAGAACATGAAACAGATTTTGAAACAGAAATTGTAGAGCGTATGCGTCGTGCAAAAATTAAAGGGCGTAATCATCACATTATCATTGTTGCAGAAGGTGTTGGAAATGCTTCTGATATTGCAGAACGTATTTATTCATCAACTGGAATTGACACAAGGGTTACAATTTTAGGACATGTTCAGCGTGGAGGTTCTCCATCTATTCGTGATAGAGTTATTGCTAGTAGAATGGGATATTATGCAGTTAAGACTTTGATTGAAGGTGGCACAAATCGTGTTGTTTGCGTTAAAGATAATAATATAATTGATGAAGATATTGAAATAGCATTATCTCAACATAAAACAGTTTCAAAAGAATATTTAGAAACTGTTCGTGCAATTTCAATTTAATACATGAAAAAAACGATAATAATAAGTGGTGCATCTCGAGGGATAGGAGCAGCTTGTGCAAAATTATTTGCAGAAAATAACTATAATGCTGTAATAAATTTCAACAAATCGGAGAATAACGCCAAAATATTACAAAATGAAATCATAAATAACGGTGGTAATGCAATTTTAGTGAAAGCTGATGTTTCGAATTATCAACAAGCTGATATACTAGTTAAAACTGCAATTAACGAATTTGGCAGTGTTGATGTGCTGATTAATAATGCTGGAATATCACAATACTCACTTTTTACTGACACAACTGAACATGATTTTGATGATATTTTCAATATAAATGTCAAGAGTGTATATAACCTAAGTCGTATTGTTTTGCCTTATTTAATCCGTCAGCAAAATGGAAATATAATAAATATTTCTTCAATGTGGGGGCAGGTAGGTGCATCGTGTGAAGTGCTATATTCTGCAACTAAATCTGCTATTATAGGAATGACAAAAGCACTTGCGAAAGAAGTGGCACCTTCTAATATCAGGGTAAATGCAATAGCACCTGGTATAATTGATACAGATATGATGTCAGATTTTACGGAAGAGGATATAAAATATTTATGTAATCAAACTCCACTTGGTAAACTTGGCACGCCTCAAGATATAGCTAAAACAGCGTTATTTTTAGCATCTGATAATGCAAGTTTTATTACGGGACAAATTTTTGGTGTAAATGGTGGATATATCATTTAAGTTAGTGAAATAAGTAAGAGGTACAAATGCTGATTAAAGAATTTGAAGACTATATTGAGATTACTGGGGTAGATGATTTTTCATCAAAACATACTTTTTTATGTGGACAATGTTTCCGATTTGATGAACAAAAAGACGGAAGCTTTATCGGGGTTGCCTTTGATAAAGTAGTTAAAATTTGTGATATCGAAGATGGTTTGCGTATTAGTGGCACAAGAGCAGAATTTAATAAAACTTGGAAAAATTTCCTAGACCTTGAGCGTGATTATGCTTCTATTCGCAAAAGTTTTGCAACTGATGAATTTACAAAAAATGCTGCCGAATTTGGCAGAGGAATAAGACTACTTCAGCAAGACCATTGGGAAGCACTTTGTTCATTTATCATTTCGCAATGTAATAATATTCCTAGAATACGAAGCATTGTAAGGACTTTATGCAAAAATTTTGGTCAAAAAATAGAGTTTGAAGGACAAGATTATTTTACTTTTCCATCACCACAAAAAATTGCATCACTAACATTAGAAGACCTTGCGATATTAAAATGTGGATATAGAGCACCATACATATTAGAAGCTGCAAAGTCTATTGTAAATGGCACATTAGATTTTGAAATGTTGTCACAAATGGACACACCTACAGCAAGAAAATCAATAATGACACAAAAAGGTGTAGGCGCAAAAGTGGCAGACTGTTTCTTGCTATTTGGGCTTTATAAATATGATGCATTTCCAAAAGATACTTGGATGAAAAAAGCAAAAGAATTTTATGATGGGGAAATGGATGAAACAGCATATGGCAAATATGCTGGAATATATCAACAATACATTTTTTATTATGCAAGAGAAAATGGCATTGGTACAAAACCTAAAAAATAAAACACAGGTGAATTATGAAAACGCTGATTTTTAACAAGAAAAAAATATTTATTTCAGTTGGTGTTATTATAATTGGGCTATTATATTATATTCAATTACGAATAATTGGGATAAGTATTCCGTGTTATTTTAATTTATTTACAGGGCTAGAATGCCCAGCTTGTGGAATTACAACAGTAGCATATGCGATTTTACAAGGTGATTTTATGCGTGCATTTCATGCAAATATAGGACTTGTGTTGCTTGCTCCATTGTTAATTCCAACACTTCTAGTGTGTTGGTTTAAGTGGATTACAAATCAACATATAAATGGAAAAATTCTCAATATTTGTATATTGGCAAATATTATTTTTCTTATAATTTGGGGAATTTTAAGAAATCTATTGACATTTTGTGGTTTTTCGTTGTAAAATTATCTTTAGTATTATTATAATGGGGTGGATGAAATGACAAAAAATATACCAATAGCAGTTATACTATCTATTGTAACTTGTGGGATTTATGCTTGGTACTGGCTAATGTGTATTACAACAGAAGCTACAAGAGCTAATTCAAGTGAATGGAGCACAGCAGGTGGAACAACTGTATTGCTTTGCATTGTAACTTGTGGCCTATATATGCATTACTGGAACTATAAAATGGGTCGTGCATTTATGAGTGTAAACGGTGGCAGAGATAATAGTATTTTATACCTTATACTAGGTGTGCTAGGTTTACAAATTATAAACCTAGGTATCATGCAAGACGATATTAATAAAATGTACTTTATCTAAAAAAAGGGTGCAACCACATTGGTTGCACCTTAATTATTTTTTTATTTTAAACTTACATATGACGTTTGGATTTTTGTATAAAAATATACAATTTTCTTTTTACTACTTAGTTAACCCCAAATAACCAAACGTTTTCACTTTTGGACTTATCAAAAGTGAAATCAAAAACACATTGCCACGATATTTGTAATGAGGTTTCTGCTATACTCTATTTTTACCTTCTCCCACAATGGGGGCAAGAAGAATAGTCCTCATCAAGTGATTTACCACAAAATTCACAAATAATCTGTGGGATATCTGCTTTATTTGGTGGTTTGAGAAGAATTGAGAGTTGATTTATAATAGTATTTTGATTTTCTATTATAATTGATAAAGAGAGAAAGATTAAAGATAAACTCAAGGGGAATATAAATGCAAGTATATTGGTTGAAAATGCCAAAACTACCCCTAGTAATAGAATAATTATTGAACTTACTTTAAGAAATATTGACATAAGGCATACCTCATTTTATTTAATTTCAGCTAAAAAGTTAATTTTAATCGGTGGATAATCACTGTTTTCAGAAAATCCGTTATCAACTACAAAAACATCTAAACTTTCAGAATAAAAATATCCAGTTTGTTCAACTTCATATGTAAAGATAACATCATCAGTATTTGCGATAAAGTCTTTGCCATAAAAAGTTAAGTCTTGATAATTTAACGCAAAAGCAGTTAATTGAATAAAGCTGAAATAAGAAGAAACTGTCATATCACCTTTTTGATAATCTACAGTAAAGCCTATTGAAGTAAGTTTGCCATCTTGCTCTGTATATTCAAATTTAGGGAAATAATATATTGAAGATGTTTCGACAACCACGCCATTTTGTGCTAAAGTATCTATGATTGTTCCATCTTCAAGCATTTCAACATTCATTCCAATGAAGTTTGTATAATGATTAAAATTTTCAGCAAACTCAGAAAGTGTAATATTATTCGTGTCATTAGGAGCTGATAATAACATCATACCTAAAAGTGATCCAATTCCGAAAGTTAATGCGATTTCTGAAAGAAATAAAAGTGCATATCGTAATGGATGAATTTCTTCAGCGATATAAGAATAACCTTTGTCATAATAAAGTGGGTTTCCTTGTGCTAAATCCTTTGCACAAAGTATCATAGTAATAAGCGATACAAGTGGAATAAACAGACCATAGCCTTGTAAAAGCACATTAAAAGTACGACTTAGCGCATTGCCATAAGATAACTTCGAACCTTCACTATCATAAACAGATAGACCCATTATAAATTTACCAGCAGTTGTACCTAATTTAGATAATAATAAAGGTTCTAAAAAAAGCATAATAATCAAAGCTGGGAAAGTACTAATGAAAAATTGTTCAATGCTTGAATAGTTGTCAGGATGTCTACCTAATAAAATTTGAATAATTGTGCTTGCAAAAAGTCCATAAATGAAAAAGTCAAAAGTACGTGCGAAAAATCTTCTGAACAAATTATAACTGTAACTTGTTCGATTAAATAAATCTGAACACATATTTATATACCTACCTTTTTATTAAATTTTATAAACTTGCTTCTACTCGATAAATTCTCTGCCCCATTTCAGCAAATTTTTGTTCATATTCAGTTTGAATATTTGGTAAATCAGTTTTGTGTAAATCAAGTGATAAATTGCTTAAAATGAAACCTTCATTTGCAAATTCCATAACAGAAAATTCAAATAATTTTTGATTATCAGTTTTAAATTCAATTCGACACTCTTTAGACATTATTTGTCTATATAAATTTAAGAAGTTTTTGTGTGTAAGCCTGCGTTTAGCCTGTCTGTTTGGTGGCCAAGGGTCTGAAAAGTTTAAGTAAATGCGAGCGACTTCTTCAGGTGCGAAAAGTTCTGGTAAAAGAGCTGCATCAGTGGATAAGAATAGTAAATTTGGAAGTTTATCTTCCATAACCTTTTCCATTGGAATTATAAGCACATTTTTATAACGCTCAAATGCAATGTAATTTATATCTGGATTTTGCTTTGCATGTTCCATGATAAATCTACCTTTACCACAGCCTACTTCAATATAAATTGGATTATTATTTCCAAAATATTCGTTCCATTTACCTTTATTTGCTTGTGGATTTTCAAGAGTTACAGCAGATGCTGCCTCTAATCTTTGATCAAGATTTTTTTTAAGTCTCATTCTCATATGATGAATTGCCTCCGATTATTTTACATTAATATTAATTATAGTAAAATTGTGATATAATGTCAAATTTTTTGTTTATAATAATTAAGTAATTTAAATTAGGAAGTGATAATATGAAAGTAAAATACTTTGAATTTACAATGCTAACAATAGGGTGTGTACTTTATGCATTGGCATTTATATTATTTTTTACACCTGCTCAAATAGTACCAGGTGGATTTACAGGACTTTCTATGATAATAAATCATTTAACAGGATTTCCAATTGGTTTATCTGTAATGATACTTAATTTGCCATTATTTTCATATGCAACTCATAAATTTGGAAAAATATTTATGATAAGAACTATTTTTTGCACAGTTTTATCGTCGATTTTTATTGATATAGGCAATGTGTTAATTGATTTTAAAGCTGATGTATTGTTATCATCTATATTTGGAGGTGTGCTAGTTGGCACAGGACTTGGTGTAATTTTTAATTTTACAGGGACTACAGGAGGAACTGATATACTTGGAAAAATTATTAAAGGAATTAAACCACATTTTTCTATAGGTCAACTAATGTTGTTTATAGATTTTGTAATTATTACATTATCTGTAATTACATTTGGTGATATTAATGTTGGATTATACGGAATTATATCACTTTATATCACAACTCAAGCGATTGACCTTATTATGGAAGGCTCAAAAGCTGGAAGATTAATTTTTATAATTTCACAAAACAAACAAAAAATAACAGATGAAATATTAACAAAATCATCAAGAGGAGTAACTATAGTGCAAGCAATGGGTGCATATACACATAAGGAAAATAATATTTTAATGTGTGCAGTATCAAGGACAGAATTGCCACAAATTCGCAAATTAGTAGAGCAAATCGATAATACATCTTTTATGATTGTAGTTAACACTTATGAAGTTTTAGGTGATGGATTTAATAATTTTTAGAAGTTACTCGACAATTTGTATAAAAAATGTTAAAATATAGTGTATTGAAAAATAATTATATTTAAGGAAGATTTACATGAAAGTTGCTATAATCGGTTCAAGGAATATAAATCAAAATGATTATGAAAAATTATTGCCACATATACCAATCGGTGCAAGTCAAATTATTTCGGGTGGGGCAACTGGAGCAGATGAACTTGCTGTACGTTATGCAGAAGAAAATAATTTAAAACTTGTGACATTTACACCAGAATATGAAAAATTCGGAAAATCAGCGACACTTAAAAGAAATATTCAAATAATCGAATATAGCGATTATGTTATTGCACTTTGGGATGGTCATTCTCGTGGCACAGCCCATGTAATTGTAAATTGTATAGAAATTAGAGTACCTGTTAAAGTGGTGCTAATAAAAGGTGAAGAATAGTAAAATTTAAACAAGTCAAAGCTTGTTTAAGGGGGTATGACAAATTTTGTCATACCCCCTAATATTATGCTCTAACAGAAATTAGAAGTGCTTCAAATGCACCTTTTAACTTATATTCACCCAAGCCAGCAGGCATAAATAAACAATCACCACGAGAAAATTCGATTTTGTTTTCATCGCATTTAATAGTGCCATTACCTTCTAAAACAAGTAATGATTGGAAAGTATCACTGCTTACATTGCCTTCAAGTTTAGTCAACATTTTGCCATCAAGATTAATTTTATCCACTGTAAAATATTCACAATCTGCGATATGTGGATGCATATTAACAGGAACAGCAGGTTTCATATCTGTTACATCAACAGCTTTTTCAACATGAAGCTCACGGGCATTACCATCTTTATCACGTCTATCAAAATCATATACACGATAAGTGGAATTTGAATTTTGTTGAATTTCAGCAATTAAAATATCTTTGCCAATTGCATGAATTGTACCAGCTTCAATGAAGAATACATCACCTTTTTTAACAGATACTTGGTTTAGAACTTCTAAAATAGTATTGTTTTGAATACGGTCTGCAAATTCAGCTTTAGAAATTTCTCTATTCAATCCATAATATAATGAAGCATTTTCGCCACAATCTACAATATACCAAACTTCAGTTTTACCATATCCGCCCTCGTTTTTAAGCGCATATTCATTATTTGGATGAACTTGGATAGATAAGTTATCACGAGCATCAATAAGTTTTACTAAAATAGGAAATTCTTCGAAGCGATAACAGTTAGTGCCAAGCACATCTTTACCACAAATTTCAATATACTCACGAAGTGTTTTTCCAGCAAATTCTCCATTTGCAATTTTAGATAAACCATCAGGATGGCATGATAGTTCCCAAGTTTCAGCAAGTTTTTCACCATTATATTTTTTGCCAAATTGTTCTTTTAATTTAGTTCCACCCCATAAATAATCTTTACCTTCTGGGTCTAACTTTAAAATGTACATAATAGTATCTCCTATAAAAAATGATATAATTTTTTTATTTTGTGCCAAAAATTCTGTCGCCAGCATCACCTAAACCAGGAACGATATAACCATGGTCATTTAATTTTTCATCTATTGCAGCACAATAAATTTCAATGTCAGAATGATCTTTTGATAAAACTTCAATGCCTTCAGGAGCTGCTAAAATACACATGAATTTAATGTTTTTAACTCCATAATTTTTAAGGAATTGAACAGCAGCAGAGGCAGAACCACCAGTAGCAAGCATTGGATCTACAATGATTACATCACGTTCTTCAATATCTGATGGCAATTTACAATAGTATTCAACTGGTTGAAGTGTTTCAGGGTCACGATAAAGTCCGATATGACCTACTTTTGCAGCAGGTATTAATGATAACATGCCATCAACCATACCTAAACCAGCACGTAAAATAGGAACAATTGCAAGTTTTTTACCAGAAAGCACCTGTGCTGTCATAGGTGAAACCGGAGTTTCAATTTGAATGTCACAAAGTGTAAGGTTGCGAGTAGCTTCATAACACATAAGCGTTGCGATTTCATTTACAGCTTCACGAAATTCTTTTACTCCAGTGTTTTTATCACGAAGTAGAGTTAATTTGTGTTTAATTAGTGGGTGATTCATTTCGAATACTTTAGACATATGTAGTGTCTCCTTTTATGAAAAAATTATTTATTTTGAAAGTCTCTCACGTTCAGCTTGTGGCAGACGTAAATATTCTGGGGTTAAATTATGATGTGAATAGGGAAGTATGCCTTGTTTCTGTTTTTCATAGCAAGCTAAAGCTACACCATATGCACGTTGATATAGCAGGTGTGGTGGTGATAATTTAAAGTCGAATGTACTATCAGCAAATGCATTAAAACAAATTTCAGCTCCATCACCAACTAAAAGCACAGGCTTATCAAATGTGCAAAGTTCATCCTTGAGGCACGCTATTGAAATAGCTCTATCGTCACATAGACGAGTTAAAATACCATTATCAAAAGTAAATAAAGCATTATAAACTTGATTCCCACGTGCATCCATTACAGGACAAATTATATGATTTTCTTGAGGGTAATTATAAGCCATTGCCTCTAATGTTGATGCACCTAAACAAGGCAAATCACATCCAAAAGCTAAACCTTTAATAACAGAAATACCAATTCGAATACCAGTAAATGAACCAGGACCTAATGCTACAGCTAATAAATTTATATCAGATAAAGAATATCCTGTGCTTTCAAAAATATTCTCTATCATTGGAAGTAGTGTTTTGCTGTGTGTATGTCCACAGTTTTGAAAGTTTTCAGCAATTAATTTTCCATCTTCAAAGATGCATACAGATGCTGATTTTGCAGAAGATTCTACTGCGAGTATTTTCATTTAAAACTCTACCCCCTCTATTGTAAAAATTCTTGAATCTTCATTTTCTCCATGTCTTATATCAACTGTAATTAAATCAGTTGGTAAAAAATCACGAATATTTTCACTCCATTCAATTAAAAGTGTGCTACCAGATGACAAATAATCATCAAAACCAAGTTCATAAAGGCTGTATTCATCAAGTATACGATACATATCAAAATGACAAATTTTACACTTTTCAGTTTCATATTCGTGGGCTATTGCAAAGGTTGGGCTCGTAACACGTCCTGTATAGCCTAAAGCTTCGATAAAGCCTTTGGCAAAAGCAGTTTTACCAGCACCTAAATCACCTGACATAGCAATTATGCTACCAAAAGGAACAATGTCAGCGAGTTTTTTTCCTATTTCTAAAGTTTGCTCATAGGAATTTGAAATTAAGGTCATAATGTTCTCCTTAGAATAGACCTGTAATACTGCCACTTGCATCAACATCAATATTTTCAGAAGCTGGAACTTTTGGAAGTCCTGGCATTGTCATAATATCACCTGTTTCACAAACGACAAATCCTGCACCAGCAGCTAAACGAACAGATTTAACTGTGATATTAAAACCTGTAGGTCTGCCTAATAGTGATGGATTATCAGATAAAGAATATTGTGTTTTAGCTATACAAATAGGAAGATTACCAAATCCCATTTCTGTAATTTTAGCAAGCTCTTTTTTAGCTGGAATAGAATATTTAACACCTTTTGCACCATAAATTTCTTTTGCAATAGTTTCAATTTTTGCAGTAAGTGATAAATCATCTTTATATAAAGGAGCAAAGTTTGATGGCTTTCCAGTGCTTTCGATAACAGCATGTGCAAGGTCGATACCACCATCTCCTCCATCAGAGAATACACGAGAAACAGCGTATTTTGCACCTAATCCCTCACATAGAGAGCGAACATATTCAGTTTCAGCATCAGTATCAGAAGCAAAGCTATTAATTGCAACAACAACAGGAACACCAAATTTTGAAATGTTTTCAATATGGGCTTTTAAGTTTTCAGAACCTAGTTTAAGTGCTTCAACGTTTTCTGTTCCAAGTTCTGCTTTAGGAACACCGCCATTATATTTTAAAGCTCTAATAGTAGCTACAATAACAACACAAGAAGGTTTTAAATCAGCTTTTCTACATTTGATATCAAAGAATTTTTCAGCACCAAGGTCAGCACCGAAACCTGCTTCAGTGATAACATAATCACCAGTTTTAAGAGCGAGGCGAGTTGCTGTTATAGAGTTGCAACCATGAGCGATATTAGCAAAAGGACCACCATGCATAAAGCAAGGAGTGCCTTCTAGCGTTTGAACAAGATTAGGTTTAATTGCATCTTTAAGAAGTGCTGTCATAGCACCTTCGGCTTTGATATCACGAGCAAAAACTGGCTTACCTTCAAAAGTATATGCAATAAGGATATTGCCTAAACGTTCTTTAAGGTCTGCAAGGTCAGTTGCAAGACATAAAATCGCCATAACTTCACTAGCAACAGAAATCATAAATCCATCTTGACGTGGCATACCATGAGCTGTTCCACCTAGTGAAATCACAATGTGACGAAGTGCTCTGTCATTCATATCCATAACACGTTTAAATAAAATTGTACGGACATCTATATGAAGTTTATTACCTTGATGAACATGATTATCAATTAATGCACATAGAAGATTATTTGCAGTAGTAACAGCATGAATATCACCAGTGAAATGAAGATTAATATCTTCCATTGGAACAACTTGGGCATAACCACCACCAGCAGCACCACCTTTAACACCAAAAACAGGGCCAAGTGATGGCTCACGCAGTGCAATTACAGTTTTATGTCCTAGTTTTGACATAGCTTGACCTAAACCTACTGTTGTAGTAGTTTTGCCTTCACCAGCTGGCGTAGGGTTAATTGCAGTTACTAAAATTAATTTTCCATCTTTTTTGTCTTTAACTGAATTTAAAAACTCTGTGGAAATTTTAGCCTTATATTTTCCATAATTCTCAACATGGATTTCATCTATATCTAATTTTTTTGCAATTTCTGATATAGGTTGCATTTTACATGCTTGAGCAATTTGAATATCTGATAACATAAATAATCCTCCTAGAATGTGTGTAATTAAGCTATAAGTTTTATAATAAAATATATTGTAACATAAAATTAATAATTTTTAAAGTGTTTGGTAACACTTTTAGTATTTACTTAAATAAATTTAAGTGGTAATATAGTGTATGGTATTTGTTTAATACTACTAGATACATAGAGGATGTAAAAAATTGGGAGAAACTTAATGGTAAATATAAAACAAAATATTATAAATTACTTTAAAAATGTCGATTTAATCTTATTACTTGTGCCTATTATTTCATCGATATATGGGTTGGTGTTAATTTTCAGTGCGACACATGACATGGGGTCATCAGGTTTTATTACAGTTCAAAGTTTAGCAATTGCTTTAGGATTAACAGCTTTTGTCCTGTGTTCCTTAATTAATTTTGAAGAAATATCTGTAATATGGAAAATTGTGCTATTGCTAAATGTACTATTCATAGCATCATTAATAGTGCTAGGAGAAAGTGGAAATACAGGAAATAACAGTTGGATTAGGTTTGCTGGAATTGGTATACAGCCGGCTGAAATTGGCAAAATCTTTTTTATATTTACCTTTGCAAAGCATGTATCACTTGTAAGGCACAAAATAAATCAGCCACTCACATTAATTGAACTTTCAATGCATTTATTAGTGTTGGCAGCTGTAATAGTATTTATTTCAGATGATGCTGGAATGGCGATTTCATATGGTGTAATCTTTGTTATTATGTTATTTGCAGCAGGACTTAGCATGAAATGGTTTTTAGGTGGATTAGTTCTTGCAATATCATCGATACCGTTTATTTGGAATTTTGTGCTTGGGGATTATCAAAAATTTAGAATTTTAGTAATTTTTGACCCATCACTTGCTCCAGATACAGCATATCATGCAAATCAAAGCAAGATTGCACTTGGTGCAGGTGGTTTTACAGGTATGGGATATATGCAAGGAAACCAAACACAATATGGGCTTCTGCCAGAAAAACATACTGACTTCATTTTTTCAGTAGCAGGAGAGGAATTTGGATTTATTGGTTGTATGTTAATTGTACTTTTATTAACAACTATAATTCTTAGATTATTTTATATTTCATTTAAATGTGAATCTACATTTTCTTCATTAATTTGTGCTGGAATTGCCGGAATGTTAATTTTCCAAACATTTCAAAATATCTTTATGTGCTTAGGATTAACTCCTGTAATTGGATTAACATTGCCGTTTTTTAGTTATGGAGGAACATCGATAGTAACAACATTTCTTGCAATTGGAGTGGCTGAGAGTGTAAGGTTAAGAGAAAAACCGAAAAGACTTAAAAAATAGTAGAACACAAATTAAAATGCTGTGGTGAAAATTTTCACCACAGCATTTTGTTAATGTTTAACGTTTATCATCCTCTGTGTCATC
>CAYJKB010000012.1:0-49563 GCA_964370625.1 uncultured Oscillospiraceae bacterium
TTTATAACTTTATCATCAATATCAGTAAAGTTTTGAACAAAATTCACTTCATATCCACGATATTCAAAATATCGACGTAATATATCAAATATAATAAACGGACGTGCATTTCCTACATGAAAATAGTTATAAACAGTAGGTCCGCAAGAATACATTTTAACTTTTCCAGCTTCTAGTGGTATAAATTCTTCTTTTTGTCTTGTTAATGTATTATATAATTTCATCTTATTCTCCTCTATCATATAATTTATTTTTTTTAATATAATCTAAAACTTTTGGGTTTACCATTTCAGTTAAATAATTCAAATCTTCTCTTAACATAGTTGAAGATAATTCCGTAATCTCTACCTGCAAAATATGCACTTTAGCATCAAATTTCTGCTTATAGTGTATTCTTTTTTGTTCTAGCTGATTTATATTATTAAAATTTCGTGGAATTACAACAATTTCTGCTAAATTCATCACTTGTTGACTTTTATGCCATGTATCAAGAGATAAAAACATATCTGTCCCCATAATAAAATATAAAGTTGCATCAGGGTTTTGTTCAGAAATTTCATACAAAGTATCTACAGAATAACTTTTCCCAGTGCGTTTTATTTCAATATCACAAACTTCTACATATTTTAAATGTTCTGTTGCAAGCTCTGCCATTTTTGCACGTTGATAAGGCTTTGGCATTCCTTGGTATACTGCTTTATGTGGTGGTATCCCTGTTGGAATAACTAATACTTTATCAAGCAATAAATTTTCATATGCATATTCAATAGCTTTAATATGTGCGATATGAGGTGGGTTGAATGTTCCACCCATTATTCCAATTTTCATTGTATAGTCCTTTTTGTAAAATATAATTTCCTTATAATATTAATTTTTCATTTCTTGATATTTCATCTTCGCCAGATGGATTTTCTTTACTTGCCGTTACACAAGTAATAAAACGTTTTGTTACGATGTTAGCAAGGTGTAAGTCAGTCCGCTCTTTCGGCAAGGACAGTTTAGCTTGTTCACTTTACTACCACACTTTGTGTTATATTTTATATGATAATAATTGCACAGCCGAAATTTTAAAGGGTCTACACAATCCCTTTCCTTGCAAGGCACAATCACAAAATCAGCACAATACAGCACGGAGTGCGATAGTATCGAGGTAATCACAAGTAGACTGCCATGAGAATGAGTAATCCTGATGATGTGCCAAACATTGGGAAAAAGCGATTTTCTTTCCCTTTTGACAAGCCAAAAGGGAAAACGCTTGATTACTTGCCGTTACGCAAGTAATAAAAAAGAAAATGAGCACATACCGTGCCAAAAATCAGCCATCTTGCGAAGGATAAAAAGTTAATCTATCTTCTTTTCTTTTCTGTTGGAAGTTCAATTTTTGGGTCAGTTGCACTTTCACGATAAATAACAAATCTTGTGCCAATTGCTTGAATACCCTCACAGCCTAGTTCCTCACAAACTTCGTTACAAGCTTCTCTAGCTGTAAGCATCGCAGTTTCAAGTACACGAACTTTAATAAGTTCACGTTTTTCAAGTGTCTCATCAATTTGACGAAGTACAGGTTGTGTTATACCACCTTTACCAATTTGAAGAACTGTATCTAATGTATTTGCCATACCTCTAAGGTAGGCTCTTTGTTTGCTTGTCATAATATTTATTTCTCCTCTAAATTAAGTTTTTTTAGCTCATCACATAATTTTTTGAGTGCTAAACCTCTATGTGATATTTGATTTTTTTCTTTTGCATCTATTTCAGCAAAAGTTTTACTAAATTGTGGTACATAGAAAATAGGGTCATAACCAAAACCGCCATCTCCATGTTTTTCTTTTGTGATTTCACCATGACATTCCCCTGTGACAACAATTTCTTGCCCTGTGTGCATAACACATGCAATAGCACAAACAAATCTTGCATTTCGATTTTGTTTATCTATCATTTCGTGCAATAATTTATTCATTCTGTCATCATCAGTGGCATTCAAAATTTCTGAAGCATAACGAGCAGAATATATTCCAGGAGCATCATTTAACGCTTCAACACATAATCCACTGTCATCAGCAATAGTTGGCATTTCTGTATATTTTGCAACAGCACGTGCCTTTATAAGTGCATTTTGTTCGAAAGTTTCGCCAGTTTCTTCAATATCTTCATCAAAACCTGCATCAGAAGATGATATCACTTTAATGCCTAAATCTGATAAAATTTCATTTAGTTCTCTAATTTTTTTAACATTTTGTGATGCTAATACAAAAGTCATAAAATATATTCCTTTCATTAATGATTTATTTAATAAAATCAGCTATAAAGTCATTATTTTTATTATAATTCCCCAGTGATTTTCTTTTGTTCTCTAATTAATTTTTGCACACCTTTTTTACCAAGTGATAACATTTTATCAAGTTCAGCTTTTGTAAATGGACGTTCTTCACCTGTACCTTGTAGTTCAACTATTGCACCTTCAGCTGTCATAATTACATTAAAATCAACCATCGCTTTACTATCTTCATCATAATTAAGATCAAGTATTGCTTCATCTTCAAAAACACCTGTGCTAACAGCTGCAACATGAGAAGTAAGTGGCATTTTTGAAATAACTTTATCATCAAGTAACTTTTTACACGCTAAGAATAAAGCTACAAATCCACCAGTTATAGATGCACAACGTGTTCCACCATCAGCTTGAATCACATCACAGTCAACCACAATTGAAATTTCTCCAAGTGCATTCATATCCGTAACAGAACGAAGTGCTCGTCCGATTAAACGCTGAATTTCAGCACTTCTAGGTGATAATTTTAGTTTTGAAATATCACGTCTGTTTCTTGTATTCGTCGCACGTGGCAACATCGCATATTCAGCAGTTACCCAACCTTTACCAGTGCCTTTAACATGATGTGGCACACTTTCTTCCACTGTCGCTGTGCAAATTACTTTTGTATTTCCCATTTCAATTAACACACTGCCTTCTGCGTGCATTGTGTAATTTGGCGTAATTTTTATTTTGCGCATTTCATCATTGCGTCTTAAATCTGGTCTTGCCATTTTATTTCTCCTATTTATTAATTATAATATTTTTTTGTTTATTTGGTTAACTTTGTAGGGAACGGTCTTGACTGTTCCCTACAGTTGCTTGTTTGTAAATCGTGCCTTGCAGCAAAAAAAGATTTCCATATCTTAGCCATTACATAAATCCCGTAAATTTACACCCCTGCATTTCCCTTTTTATAAAATATAGCACAGAGTGCGATACGTACATGTCTGTACACAGGACGACTGCCGAGAGAGCGAGTAATCAAGATGTGCCAAACATCTTGGCAAAGAGGTTTTACCTTTATTTTTTGACGATACAAAAAATAAAAACGCTTGGTTACTTGCCGTTACGCAAGTAACGAAAGAAAAGTAGATTAATTGAATGCCCTCTCCGTCACTTCATGACACCTCTCCCAAAGGTAGATGCACATAATGAAGTAATATTTAAATCCAGCCATCTTACATAAGCCAAAAGAACCTACTTCTTCTTACCCCTTTTATCTTCAATTACAAACTCATACCCATCAGGTAATTTTTCAAATTCAGCCATAGGGTCAACATATTCAGCGTTATTATTTTCTTCAATAATTTGTTCGCTTTCATTTATCTGCTCGTTTTCAATCTCGTCAATCTGCTCAGCCTTTGCTTGTTGCTCGTTCACCTGCTCAACCTGCTCAATATTTTCCGAATGCTCATTTGGCTGTTCAATTTGCTCTGTAATTCCATGCATTTCTTCTGTGTTTTTTTCCTCTTGTTGCAAAATCTGCTCATCAACATTATCAAGGGAAACCATTTCATCATTTTCATTTTCTTCCATAGGTTCTAAATCAAATAATGCCCTTACAAAATCAGCTTTTTCAAACTCCATCAAATCATCCATCGCTTCGCCGACACCAATAAATTTAACTGGAATTTCAAGCCCAGCAGAAATTGCAACAACAATCCCACCTTTAGCTGTTCCATCAAGTTTTGTAAGAACAATCCCTGAAATATCAGCAACTTTATTAAATTCATTAGCTTGAGAAACAGCATTTTGACCTGTAGTTGCATCTAATACAAGCAAAGTTTCACGACAAGCATCTGGAAGTTCTCTATCGATTACACGAGAAATTTTATTAAGTTCATTCATTAAATTAGCTTTATTATGAAGTCTGCCGGCTGTATCACAGATAATTACATCTGCACCACGTGATTTTCCAGCTTGGATTGTATCAAAAACAACTGCTGCAGGGTCTGCTCCTTCTTGATGACGAACGATATCAACATTTGCTCTTTTCGCCCAAATAGTAAGCTGTTCTGCTGCTGCTGCTCGAAAGGTATCAGCTGCTCCTAGAATAACTTTTTTGCCTTCACTTTGATATTTATGCGCAAGTTTACCAATAGTTGTAGTTTTTCCAACCCCATTTACGCCAATCACCAAAATTACAGATGGAGAAGTTTCTAAGTTCATCGGTGTATCATCCACCATCATCTGCTCAATAATTTGGCAAAGTAAATTTTGCAATTCTCTGCCAGTTTCAATGCTCTTACGCTTTGCATATGCACGCACTTTTTCTGTGATTTCATCTGCAGTTTTTGCACCCATATCTGCTAAAATCATTGCATCACACAATTCTTCAAGCATTTCTTCATCTACTTTATTAAAAGTTGTTATAATCGTTTCAAACTGTTCCGTAACAGCTTCTGACGTTTTCTTAAGTCCTTCACGTATTTTGTCAAATAATCCCAATGTATTCCCTCCATTTAAACCTTTATGTTTAATTCTTTTTCAACTTCATTTACATTTAGCATGAGCATTTTTGAAATCCCTTGTTGTTGCATAGTGATTCCATATAAAATGTCACTTTCTTCCATAGTCCCTCTACGGTGTGTAATAACAATAAACTGCGTGTTATCCGTCATTTTTCTCATATATTTAGCAAATCTAATAACATTTGCATCATCTAATGCTGCTTCAATTTCATCTAAAAAGCAAAATGGTGCAGGTCGCACTTTTAGAATCGCAAAATATAATGCAATTGCTACAAAAGCTCTTTCACCACCAGATAGCAATGTGATTGTCTTTAAAATCTTACCCGGAGGGCAGACCTTTATTTCAATTCCACAACCTAATACATCTAATTCATCTTCTAACAACAATTCTGCAAAACCACCACCAAACATATCTGTAAATATTTTGCCAAAATGCTCATTCAACAGCTTAAATTGTTGTTTGAAAATGATTTTCATATTTTCAGTAAGTTGAGAAATAGTTGCTAATAAATCAGCTTTCGCATTTTCTATGTCTTGTTTTTGTGTAGTTAAAAAGTTAAATTGCTCTAAAACTTCCTCATATTCATTTATCGCATCAACATTTACACTTCCTAAAGTACGAATTGCACTTCGAAGTTCAGAAATTTTTCCCTCACTATTGCTAGGCAATTTTTTATCTGTAAAAGTTTCAGCTGCAACGGTTGGCGTTAATTCATATTTTTCCCATAATTTATCATGAATACTCCGTGAAGATGCTTCAAATGAAACCTTTTTTGACATTAAATCGTTTTTATTTCTCTCTAATGATACAACAATATCAGATATTTCACCAATTTGCTTAATTACTTTCGAACGCTTCGCCTCTATTTCCATTCTGTGGTTACGTGTTTTGTCAATCAAAACTGTAATTGTTTCTGCTTTTTCTTCTAATTGTCGCATATCTGTATATGTATTTTCAAGCTCCTGCTCAAATTTTAAACGTTCTTGCAAATACTGCTCAAGCTTTTCATTTTTATCTGTTTTCTCATTTTCCATTGCAAATACAATCTGCTCAAACTCTTTAATATTTTCATTATTAATTAAAATTTGTGCTTTCAAATTATCAATTTCAGATGCGAGCATTAAGCTTTGTGTTTTAATTGTATCAATCTGCTCAAACAGTTTCTCTTGCCCTTGTGACATATTAGAAAACTTTTCATTTATTTCATTAAGTTTATCTTTTTCATCATCTTCTTCAGTATTAATTTGATAAATTTCCTCATTCATTATTTTAAGTTCAGATTTTATCGATTTAATATCATCAAGTGCCCTGTTATTCTGCTCATCAATATTTTGTGTCAAATGAACAAATTGCTCACGAGTTGCAATTTTCGATGCAACCGAAGTATCTATATAAGCTTTTTCTTCAGTTAATGTGCGAACATCAAAGCTAAGTTTACTGACTTCAGCTGATATTTTATCGAAATCGGAGTTTATTTCAGCAAGCTTTGACTGTGTTTGCTCAAAAATCACTTGAAGTTCACGTCTTTCACTTTGTCTACTTAAGCTTCCCATAGATTTAACAGAGCTACCACCTGTCATCGAACCACCGGCATTAACCACCTGTCCATCAAGTGTAACAATTCTAAATGCATATGAAAATTGTTTAGCAATATTCATAGCATCCGTCAGCGTTTCGGCTATCACAGTTCTGCCTAAAATGCTAGAAACTATATCTTTATAAACCTCATCATATCTAACTAAATCTGAACAAACACCAACAAATCCAATACAATTTTTGACTTGTTCCGAATAATTAAAGTTGCTTTTACGAATTACATTCAACGCCAAAAAAGTAGCACGTCCACCACCAGTATTTTTAAGGTATTCAATAGCATTTTTTGCATCTTTATCTGTCTGCGTCACAATGTTTGAAGCCGCAGCTCCAAGTGCTGTTTCCACAGCTGTTATGAAATCTTTATCTGTTTCAATAAGTGTAGAAACAGGGCCTAAAACACCTTTTAACAGCTTATTTTCAGCCTGTTTCATTACTATTTTTACTGTTTTAGGATAACCATCAAAATGTTTATCCATGTCTTCAAGCATCTTGATTTTACGTTCTAAATCTCCACTGTCAATCGTGTATTTATTTTTAAGTTTTGATAATTCTTCGCTTTTATTCTGTCTTGTGCGAAGCTTAATTTCAATTCCTGAAATTTGATTTACAAGTGTATTTTTTTGGTCAGTCAAATTACTAATTTCAGCATTTAATGTATCAAATTGGGCTGTTCGCTCTTGTATTTTTTGCTCACGCTCTGCTAGTTGTAGCTCAAGTTCATTAAGCCTTAATTTATCACGATTTTTCATGGTTGTAAGCGTGTGTTTACGTTCTTCATTTTTACGAATTTTATCTTCTAGTTTTACTTTTTCATCATAAACAAAAGATAATTCCGAGCTTTTTTGCTCTTTTTGAGCATATAATTTTTTGCTTTCCTGCTCAAGTTCATTTTTGTTTTGTTCTGCTGTTTTAATCTCGCTTAAAATTTGGTCATTCTGAGAGTTGTGTTCTGCAATTTTATCATAAACATCTTTTGCTCGTTCATTACCTTTATCAATGTCTTGCATTAAATTACTGTAATTTTGCTCAGTGTTTTTTATGCTTTCTCGAAGCACTGCTCTATGGCTTTTCATATCACTTTGCAAGTTATTAACTTCGTTTAAGTCACGTTGGAGTTGTTCTCGTGAAATATCAGCTTGTTGCAAATCTGTAGTTAAATTTTCTTGTTCAATCTCTAATTTTTCTCTGTTTTCAGCTTTTATTTCAATATCACTCGTGAAAATATCGATTTTTCCCGTTAATTCATCTAGTTTTTCCTTAAATCCATTTATTTGTCCTATCCAAGTAAGCACTTCTAAGGTTTTAAGTTCTTCAGCTAATACTAGAAATTTTTTCGCCTTTTGTGATGCCACATTAAGAGGCTCTAATCGACTTTCAACACCATCTAAAATATCATCAACTCTAATCAAATTCTCTTGTGTTTGATTAAGTTTTTTCTCTGCCTCTTCTTTTCTATATCGAAATTTGGTAATTCCTGCTGCTTCTTCAAAAACTTCACGTCTATCTTCGCTTTTAACTGATAAAATCTCGTCAATTTTTCCCTGACCTATCATAGAATAACCATCACGACCAAGTCCTGTATCCATAAAAAGTTCATGTATATCTCTTAATCTTACGGACTTTTTATTGATATAAAACTCGCTATCGCCACTTCTAAAATATCTACGAGTTATCATAATTTCGGAATAATCACTTTTAAGAATTTGTTTAGTATTATCAATAATCAGTGAAACTTCAGCAAATCCAACTGGTGCTCTTTTTTGAGTTCCACCAAAAATTACATCTTCCATTTTAGCACCACGTAGAGTTTTTGTTGATTGTTCACCTAAAACCCAACGTACAGCATCAGAAATATTTGATTTTCCGCTTCCATTAGGCCCTACGATTGCTGTAAGACCTGTGCCAAATTTTATTTCGGTTTTGTCAGGAAATGATTTAAAACCTTGTATATGCAGTGCTTTTAAATGCATTAATTTCCCTCCAATTAGCTTGTAATTTTACTCATACTTGATTAATATATTGAAAATATCCTTATTTTCATGTGGATAAACTTTAAATTCCACATTAGGAAACAACTCTTGTAGTTTAATTATATTTGTACGTTTTTGACCAATTGCCTTAGAAATATCTTTAAAGTTAACATAAATTACAGCTTTTTTTGCTACTTTAATTCTATCATCTATGCATTTTACAATTTTTCGATATAAAACTTCAGAATAAACCATTTCGCCAAGTGCTGGGTGATATGCTCCAGCTATAGCTTTTCCATTTGATAAATCCTCTGTAGGATTTATGCCAATTCGAATTACAGGAATTTTATGTTCATCAAAAATTTCAAGCATATCGGCACATAGCAAAACTGCGTTATTTATGCTAAGTGCTTCATATTGATTATTTTTATATTGCTCGAAAAGTTCAGTTTGCTCAACTACCACCGTAGGATAAATTCTGACAAAATCAGGTTTAAGGCCTGCAATCTTATTTGCTGTAAATACAGATTTTTGTCGATTATCAAAAGGTAGCCCTGTCATCACTTGCAGACCTAATTCAAATCCATATTGACGAATAAGCATACTTGCATGTTTAACATGCTCTGCTGTGTGTCCTCTTTTACTTTTGTTAAGCACAATTTTATCCATTGATTGTGCACCAAGCTCAATTGTCTTAACTCCAAAATCACGAAGTTCAGATAAAATCTGCTCATCGATATAATCAGGTCTTGTTGAAATTCTTATGCTGCTCAAAAGTCCGATTTTAATAAATTCATGTGCAACAGATAATAGGGAAGTGCGTAAGTTTTGCTCAATTGCTGTAAAACTTCCACCATAAAATGCAACCTGTACATCAGTTTTATCTTCTATAATGCTCAACGCCTGCTCAATATTTTGTCTTGCAATCTCTGCTGTCATTAAAATTTCTTGACCTGCAATTTTTCGTTGATTACAAAAAACACAGTCATGTGGGCAACCCATATGAGGAACAAATATTGGAATAATGTGTCTTTTAGCCATTGTGTCCCATAAGTTCTAGTGCTTTTTTTGCTGCCATTTGCTCTGCATCTTTTTTGCTTTTGCCAGCTCCTTGAGCAATAACATTGCTATTTAACAAAACTTCAACCATAAAACGTTTATCATGGTCTGGCCCTGTTTCTGCTATCAACTTATAAGACAGCACTTCTTCACGATTTTTTTGCACAATTTCTTGTAATGTTGTTTTGTAATCGTTAAAAGCTCTGCCATTTAGCGCAAGTTCAACCTTTGGAGGCACAATCTTAAGCACGAAATCATAAGCTGCTTGCATACCACCATCAAGATAAATCGCAGCGAGTATTGCTTCAACACTATCGGCTAAAATAGAATCTCTATCACGTCCTCCACCAGCTTCTTCACCTTTTCCAAGCATAATATCCTTGTCAAGTTCAAGCTCACGAGCAATAACACATAAAGTTTTTTCACAAACTACAGCTGCCCTTATTTTTGTTAGTTCACCTTCTGGCAAGTTTTTATAATTTTTAAAAATATATTCAGCTGTTATAAATCCTAAAATAGAGTCTCCTAAAAATTCTAATCTCTCATTACTATGAATTTTTTTATCTCTATGCTCATTTGCATAAGAGCTGTGAGTTAAGGCTTTCATGTAAAGTTTTTTATCCTTAAATTGGTATCCAATTTTACTATTCATTTGCCCCTCCTAAATTATTCTTTTGTTTCTGCCGTCATAAGTTCCATATTTTGTTCGATTTTTTCTATAATATTTGCATTTGTAAATTCAATCGCTTGTTTTACTGCATTTTTAAAGCTTTCAGCTTTTGATGAGCCATGCGCTTTTATTACTGGTTTTGAAATCCCTAATAATGGCGCTCCACCTGTTTGGCTATGATCCATTTTTGAACGCAATCCTAATAAAGCCGGTTTTAATAGCAATGCTGCAATTTTTCCACGCCCACTTGATAAAAATGCTTCTTTTAACATGCTCATTATCATAGTTGCAACACCTTCAACTGATTTTAGCATTACATTACCTGTAAATCCATCGCAAACTACTACATCGCAAGTTCCTGAAACAATGTCACGTCCTTCAATATTTCCAATAAAGTTAATCACTTTATTTTTATGAGCATTTTTGAGCAGTCCATAAGCTAAAAGTTGTAATTCTCCACCTTTTTCTTCCTCAGTACCATTATTCATAAGTGCAACCTTTGGATTTTCACGCTTTTCTACATGTTCCATATAAAAACTTCCCATTGCAGCAAATTGAAGTAACTGCTCAGGTGTGCAATCAACATTTGCTCCACAATCCACAAGCAATGAAGTAGATTTTTTATTTGGAATTTGAGCAACTAAAGCTGCTCGTCTAATTCCTTTAATACGTTTAACGATAAGAGTTGCACCAACTAATAATGCACCTGTATTACCAGCTGAAACAACAGCATCTCCTTCTCCACGTTTTAACATATTAAATGCAATTGCCATTGAAGAATTAGGTTTTTCACGAAGCACTGTCGAAGGGTTGTCCTCCATCGTAACTTTATCTTCTGCATGAACTACTACAATATCAAGTCCATCTGCGTTTTCAGAAGTTAAACATTTATTAACTTCTGTTTCATCGCCGACTAAAATAATTTGTTCGCCATATTCACGTGCTGCCATAACAGCACCTTTAACCACCTCATGCGGAGCATTATCTCCACCCATTGCATCAAGTATTATCCTCATTAACGATTTTCTCCTTACTTTATGAACATTACTTGTAAAAATCTCAGATATTTTAAGATTTCAATATTTATTCTTTAATAATTATTTTCTCTGCTAATTCTTCAATTATAACAAGTGATTTATTAGAGATTTCAATGTTTTTATTTCGTTTTTCCTTAACTTTATAGCCTAAACTATCTACAATCCCAAAATTTATATTCATAGGTTGGAATTTTTCAATATGCTCATCGCTTACATATTGGCACAAAGCACCAAGTGCTGTGCTGCTTGGAAAATCAACGATTTCTTTATCAAGTATTTCATGTGCTAGACAAATCCCAGCATAAAACCCTGATGCACAACTTTCAATATATCCTTCAACACCTGTCATTTGTCCAGCAAAACGAATATTCGGTTGTGTAACCAGTGCAAAAGTGCTATCAAGTAATTTTGGTGAATTTATAAATGTATTTCTGTGCATAACACCCATACGAACAAATTCAGCATTTTTAAGCGCTGGAATCATTGAAAACACTCGTTTTTGCTCTGGAAATTTAAGATGTGTCTGAAATCCAACCATATTATATAAGTGGCCAATTCTGTCATCCTTGCGAAGTTGTACAACAGCATAAGGGTCACGTCCTGTTTTAGGGTCAGCCAGTCCAACTGGTTTCATAGGTCCATAAAGAAGTGTATCATGTCCACGCCTTCCCATAACTTCAACTGGCATACAGCCTTCAAAAACTTTTTTATCTTCAAAACCATGCACTTCAGCTTCTTCAGCTGTGCAAAGTTCATTCCAAAATGCATTATATTCTTCTTCTGTCATTGGACAATTAATATAATCTGGTGTACCTTTATCATATCGTGATTTAAAATATGCACTTTCCATATCTACACTTTCAAAGGTTACAATCGGAGCTGCTGCATCATAAAAATGTAAATGCTCACTTGTACCTACAATTTCATTGATGTGCTCAAATATTTTACCTTCCGTAAGTGGCCCTGTAGCAATGATTACATTTTCATCAGTTGGTATATTTTCGACACGTTCGTATTTTACTGTTATCCTATCATGTGCTAATATTTTATCTGTCACCATCTGAGAAAAAGCTTCTCTATCAACTGCAAGTGCACCTCCAGCTGGTGTCACTGTTTCATCAGCACACATCATGATAAGGCTGCCTAATCTACGAAGTTCTTCTTTTAATAATCCTGGTGCATTTGATAAATCAGCACCACGAAGTGAGTTTGAACAAACAAGCTCTGCAAATTTAGCTGTGCTATGAGCAGGGGAGTTGTGTTCTGGACGCATTTCATAAAGTGTTACTTCAATTCCACGTTCAGCAAGTTGCCACGCAGCTTCACTTCCAGCAAGTCCCGCACCAATTACAATGGCTTTATTATTCTTCTGACTTATCAGATTTTTTTGATTTCTTTGCACTTTTTTTAATCTCCTCTGTATATCCACAGCCTTCTTTATAACAAACATGTGAATGTTTTTTCGTTTCTCTGTCATAATGTTTAAATAAAGCTGTATTGCATTTAGGACAAGTTAATTTTGTTGTTTTATCCCAAGTCATAAATGTACAAGTAGGATTTTTTTCACAACCTAAATAAGCATATCCATTTTTTGATTTTTTCTTAACCACTTTATTTTCACAAAGTGGGCACGCAACACCAGCATCTTCTGTAATAGGTTTTGTAGATTTACATTCAGGATATGCAGGACACGCTAGGAATTTTCCAAATCTTCCATATTTTATAACCATCATTTTGCCACAAAGGTCACAAGGAATATCTGTTTCTTCTTCTTGAATTGTAATACGTTGATTATCTAAATCTTTTTCAGCTTTTGTAAGACTTTTATCAAATCCTTCATAGAAATTTTTTAATACTTCAATAAATCCAATTTTTCCAGCTTCAACTTCATCTAATCTATCTTCCATTTTCGCTGTAAATTTCATATCTACAACATCTTTAAATTTATCAATCATAAGGTCTGTAACAGTTTCACCAAGTGCTGTTGGACGAAGTGTTTTTTGTTCTTTGTTTACATAATCCCTGTCTAAAATTGTCGTAATAGTTGGGGCATACGTTGATGGACGTCCAATCCCTTTTTCTTCCATTGCACGGATAAGTGCAGCTTCAGTATATCTTGCTGGTGGTTGTGTGAAATGTTGATTTGGTGTCATTTCTTTTAGCAATACATTATCGCCTTCGGCAAAATCAGGTAATGGTTTGCCTGCACCACTGCTATCAGCATTTTCATCATCTGTAGATTCTTCATAAATTGCTGTAAACCCTGCAAATGCTACTTTATATCCGCTAGCTCTGAATAAATGGCCTACACTTTCTATATCAGCTGTTACTGTGTCAAGTTGAGCATCTGCCATTTGACATGCAACAAATCTTGACCAAATTAGTTTATAAAGCTTATATTGGTCTCGAGATAGGCTATCTTTAATTGCATCAGGTTCTAAATTTACATTAGTTGGACGGATTGCTTCATGGGCATCTTGTGCTGCACCTTTTGTTTTAAAGACACGTGTTTTAGATGGATAATAATCTTTTCCGTATTTCCCAATAATATAATCACGAGCATCATCAATAGCTTCAGGAGCTAAACGAAGTGAATCCGTTCTCATATAAGTTATAAGACCTGTTGCACCTTGTTCTTTAATATTAATACCTTCATAAAGCTCTTGAGCAACTGACATTGTACGCTTTGGAACCATATTAAGTTTACGAGAAGCTTCTTGTTGCAGACTTGAAGTGATAAATGGAGGTGCTGGACTTTTCTTTTTCTTGCCTTTTTTAACAGTTTTAACTGTAAAATCTTTGCCTTCTATAGCATCAAGTACAGCTTTAGTTTCTTCCTCTTTTTTTAGCTCAACTTTTCCATCTTCTGTTCCATAATAATAAGCTGAAAAATCTTTTTTCGCTGATTTATCCATGCCAAATTTAGCATCGATTGACCAATATTCCTCTGGAACAAATGCACGAATTTCACGTTCACGGTCAACTACTAAACGAGTTGCAACAGATTGAACACGACCAGCTGATAATCCACGACGGATTTTTTTCCATAAAAACGGAGATAATTTATAACCTACGATACGGTCAAGCAGGCGACGTGCTTGTTGTGCATCAACTAAATCAATATCAATATCACGTGGATTTTCAATCGCTGTTTGTACAGCTTTTTTCGTAATTTCATTAAAAGTTACACGTCTTGTGCTTTCGTCTTTTAAATTTAATAATTCTTTTAAATGCCAAGAAATAGCCTCTCCCTCACGGTCGGGGTCAGTTGCGAGGTACACAAAATCACTTTCGTCTACAGCTTCACGCAGTTCTTCAATCAATTTTTCTTTTCCATCAATCGGCATATATAATGGTTTAAAATCATTATCAATTTCAATTCCGATTTTCTTTTTTGGCAAATCTCTAAGATGCCCCATAGAAGCTTTAACTTTAAAATCTTTACCTAAATATTTTTCGATGGTTTTCGCCTTTGCAGGTGATTCCACTATTACTAGTTTTGACATGGTTTTCCTCCAAATATTTTATTTTTCAAACAGCTATTCTGTTTTAAGTGATAACCATAAGGTTATCTTTTACTTGATTGCAAGTTTTCCATTTTTGTGACATATAATTCCTTGCACTTCAAGCATTGTTATATTAGACATAACTGCTGATGCAGTTATTTTTGTTTGCTCAATTATTTCATCATTAGTTGTAAATCCATCTGCTATAGCTTGATAAATTTTGCTTTGTACATCATTTAATGCTGATAAATCAATATTTGATGTTTTTTTATTTATAGCTATAGGCTCTATGGGTTCTTCTGCCTTATTTTCATTTTGTGTTTTTTTCGGCTGAGATGCAAATTTGCTTGGTATGTATTCTACTTTTTTATAAGTTTTATTTAGCCATTCAAATTGTTCAAGCACATTTTCAGCATTTGATATAAGTGTCGCTCCCTCATAAATCAAACGATTACATCCAGAACTATTAACACTATCTATATTTCCAGGCACAGCAAAGACTTCTCGTCCTTGTTCTAATGCTCGCCTTGAAGTAATCAAGGCTCCTGAATGCACAGGTGCTTCTACGACTATCGTTCCATATGTCATACCACTGATAATCCGATTTCGTATAGGGAAATTCTTTCCATCAACAGGCGTACCTGGTGGATATTCACTGATAATCAATCCCGTCGCAAGGATATCATCACGAAGTATTCGATTTGACATAGGGTAACAGATGTCCACACCACAGCCCACAACCGCTATAGTCTGACCACCTGCACGAAGTGCTCCTAAATGAGCATGACGATCTATTCCTTCTGCCATTCCAGAAACTATTATAACATTATTTTTGCAAAGCTCAAAGGCTAATTTTTCACTTGCAGAAATTCCGTATGGAGTGGCTTTACGTGTTCCCACCATTGCTATCATAAGTTTATCTGAAAGATTAATATTTTGACCTTTCATATATAAAATAAGTGGTGCATCATCAATATTTCGCAAAAGTTCTGGATATGCGCTATCATAATATGCTACAACATTTATACCTAGTCGTTCACATTTTTCAAGTACAATATCACAAGGGATTAAATCTTTATCACATAAAGCATCAATTTGCTTTTTACTTAAAAAACCACTTTCATTATATTTTTGTCTATCTGCCATAAATACAGAGGTAATATCGCCAAAATGATTTAATATTTTATGTCTAAGCCCAAAAGATACTTCATTTTTCAGTGAAAGCCACATTAAATATTTAAAGGTTGCCATTTTTGTCCCTCCCCTTTTTATTTATTTCCCACATAATTATAGTTGCTGCAACAGATGCATTAAGTGATTCGGCTTTACCACTCATCGGTAAAATTATTTTTCTATCACATAATGCCAAAATATTTTGACAAATTCCCTTGCCTTCATTTCCTATAATAAATGCTTTTTTGCCTAAAACATCATTGTTACAAAATTCTGTGCTATCAGCTTCTAATGCTGTTCCAATAATTTCGAATTTTTGCTTTTTAAGCTCTGTAATTATATCTGATAAATCTCCACTTTCAGTATCTTGTCTGAAAATTGCACCCATAGTAGAACGAATAACTTTACCTGATGAAATATCAGCACAACCTGTACCTAAAATAACTTTGTCAATGCCAAAGGCTTCTGCTGTACGAAGAATTGTTCCTATATTTCCAGGGTCTTGTACTGTATCTAAAATTAAAATGTTATTGCAGTCAGCATACTCTTTACATATAATTTTTCTGCTACATGAAAAAATTATACCTTGTGGTGTTTGTGTTTCTGATAATTTTTCAAGGATATAGCTTGGCATACTGTAAACATTGATATCTTGCATTAAGCATTTTTCCACAAGCTGTGTATAAGTCTGTTCTTTATCCTCATCAATAAAAACAGTGTCAATAATAGCATATTCAAGTGCTTCTTCAAGCATTTTGCTTCCTTCACATACTATTTTAGAACTAGCTTTGCGATATTTTTTGTCATTAATCAGTGCTGACATATCAGAAACTTTATTATTTGATTTTGAACTAATCTTTTGAAGTAATTTCATTTATATCCTCATTAGAACCCACAGCAATTAATTTATCTGTTTGTTTTATAATATAATTTGCAGATGGCGAAACCGTTATATTATTTTCATCTTCGCCACGTATAGCAAGTATATTAATTCCATATTTTGCACGAACGTTAAGTTCTATAAGTGTTTTCCCAACCCAATCTGATGGGGCTATTATCTCAATAATGCTAAATTCATCTGATAATTCAATATAATCAATAACATTAGCAGAAGAAATTGTTTGTGCAAGCTTAATTCCCATATCATATTCAGGGAAAATCACTTTATCTGCACCGATTTTTTGTAGAACTTTAATATGTTGTTCACTATGACCTTTAGAAATTACATATTTTACACCAAGTTCTTTAAGTGTCAATGTGATTAACACGCTATCTTCTAATTTTGACCCTATAGAAACCACTGCGCAATCAAAATTTCGTACACCTAGTGATCTTAATACACCATCATCTTTTGCATCAGCTGTTACTGCATGTGTTACATAATTTGCTATACGCTGAATATTTTCAGCATCATTATCTATAACTAAAACTTCATTTCCAAGACTATATAATTCACGAGCAAGTGATTCACCAAATCGCCCAAGTCCAATAATTACAAATGATTTCATTATGATTTCCTCTCTGATTTTTATTTTAACTTTATAAATGATAAATTTTATCCAATAATAAATTTATCCTCTGGATATTTTATCTTTGGTTCTGCAATATCATGCATCAGCACTGTTACACCCAGTGTTAACACTCCAATTCTTCCAAGATACATCATAACTATAAGTGTAATTTTTGATAATATTCCAAGTGTTGGTGTAATTCCCATCGAAAGCCCTACAGTGCCAAAGGCAGAAATTGCTTCATACATCGCTTTATTAAAAATAACACCATCAGTATATGAGATAACAAATGTGCCAAATGCTGTAATAAAAATCCCAACAAAAAGCATAGTAATTGAGTTTAAAATTGCTCTATTTGGAATAGAACGTCCAAATATACGTGGTTTATCATATCCGAAAAGCGTACAATATGCAGTGATTACAAGCACTGCAATAGTCATTGTTTTAATACCACCAGCTGTAGAACCTGGCGAGCCACCAATTAACATTAATACATTTGTTAATGCAAGAGATGGGCCTGTAAGCTGTGCTTGGTCAATCGTGTTAAATCCAGCTGTGCGAGTTGTTACTGATTGGAAAACTGATGCCAAAACTTTATCTTTGAAATCCATTGTTCCAATAGTTGCATCATTATTAAATTCAAAGAACAAAAACAAAATTGCTCCGATGACAATTAAAAATATTGTAGTTACTAAAATTACTTTTGTATGTGTCGCATATCGTTTTACCTTTTTGCCTCGGTTTTCAAAAATATCACCCCATACAAAAAAACCAATACCACCAATTATAATTAAAGCCATAATTGTTACATTAACTGTGAAATCTGTGGCATACGCTGTAAGACTTGAAAACGGAGTATTCATACCCATAAGGTCAAACCCTGCATTACAAAAAGCAGAAATCGAATGAAATATCCCTTTTTTTATTCCTTCAATTATACCAAAATCCATAGAAAACCTAATTGATAATATTATTGCACCAATGCCTTCAAAAATTAGTGTACCTAGCAAAATATGCCTAGTAAGTTTAACTACGCCTGATAAGTCATCAATATTTAATGAAGTTGTCATTACAATTCGCTCACGCATACTTATTTTTCGTTTAAGCATAAGTGAAATCAAAGTAGCAAGTGTCATAAACCCTAATCCACCAAGTTGAATCATAATTAAAATAACAGCTTGTCCAAAAGTGCTCCAGTGTGTGTACGTGTCAACTAATACAAGCCCCGTTACACAAGTTGCTGAAGTTGCTGTAAAAATTGTAGTTAAAACACTTGTAAATTCGCCACTTTTCGAAGAAATTGGAAGTGCTAATAAAAAGGCACCAATTAAAATTATCGCTATAAATCCCAAAGCAAAGACTGCTCCTGGCTTCATATTTCGGCTAGTTCTACGTGTTAAAAAATTAAGTCGCATAACATTAATTTTGCTCCTTTTTTTAATAAATGAAATTTCCTTTTGTGACGCTACCTATGGGCAGGGTGTCACCAGTGACGCTGTAGGGAATGGTGTCCTCTACATCCTTTTATATTGTCATGTGACGGCTGGTTTTTTGTAAATATATAATTTATGTTTTTTCGATACTTGTTGAGCGACAAGTATCCAAACGCTTTTATTTTTTGTATCGTCAAAAAATAAAGGTAAAACCTCTTTGCTCAGTGCTATCACATCATTAAAATTCAGCTAAAACGTACTCCTCCAGTTGTGAGCGATGCATTACTATCGTACTCCGTACTGGATTTTAGGCAATTTATAAATCGTGGCTTGTAATAAAAAAGATTTCCACATCTCAGCCTTTACATCAATCTTGTAAATTTACACCACAGTTTTTCCCTTTTTATAAAATATAGCACAGAGTGCGTTACGTACATGTCTGCACACAGGATGACTGCCGAAAGAACGAGTAATCTAGCTACGATGAATGCACATATCAAAAGCGATTTTTATTTTCCTTTTGTAGGGGACGCCGTCTTGCATAAGACAAAAAGCAAAGAATATTTTGGGGAAAACCTATTTGTCAAAGGGAAATATAAAATGCACGTAAAGCCTGAACAGACTTTTTCGTCAATTCAGGCTTTTAAATTTTGTTATTCTTGCGGTTTCATAGTAGGGAATAGAAGTACATCACGAATTGAATAACTATCTGTTAAGAACATAACAAGACGGTCAATCCCGATACCTAAACCACCAGTTGGAGGCATACCATATTCTAAAGCAAGCACAAAATCTTCATCCATCATATTTGCTTCATCATCTCCTGCATCACGCATTTCAACTTGACGCATAAAACGCTCTTTTTGATCGATTGGGTCATTAAGTTCTGAGAATGCATTAGCAAGCTCACGACCAAATACAAACAATTCAAAACGTTCTGTAAGACGTGGATTAGATGCCATTTTTTTAGCAAGTGGAGATACTTCGATTGGGTGATCCATGATAAATGTAGGCTGAATTAATTTAGCTTCAACTCGCTCTTCAAATACGATGCTAAGTAAATCTCCCCAAGATGGACTTCCTTCAAATTCAATACCAGCAGCTTTTACAGCTTGACGTGCCGCTTCATCATCTTCAAATGACATAAAGTCAAGATTTGCGTATTTTTTAACTGCATCAGTCATAGTGATGCGTTCCCAACCTTTAGCAAAACTGATTTCTGTACCTTGATAGTTCACAACATCAGTACCTAATACTTCTTTTGCAATGTGAGAAATCATATCTTCAGTTAAATCCATCATGCCATTATAGTCAGTATATGCTTCATAAAGTTCTATTGTTGTAAATTCTGGGTTATGTTTAATTGACATACCTTCATTACGGAAAATACGCCCAATCTCATAAACTTTTTCAAGTCCACCTACAATAAGCCTTTTAAGGTGAAGTTCTGTTGCAATTCTTAAATACATATCAATATCAAGTGTGTTATGATGTGTAGTAAATGGACGTGCAGCAGCACCACCAGGAATAGTATTAAGTACAGGTGTTTCAACTTCCATAAAATCACGAGTGTCTAAGTAATTTCTCATAGAACGAATTACTTTACTACGTACTTCAAAAGTATTTCTAACATCTGTATTTACAATTAAATCAACATAACGTTGACGATATCTCATATCAACATCACGTAAACCATGCCATTTTTCTGGAAGCGGACGAAGTGATTTTGAAAGCAGAACAAGTTCATGTACTTCTATTGAAATTTCACCTTTTTGAGTTTTGAAAACACGACCTTTAATACCTAAAATATCACCTAGGTCCATTTTTTTATAATCTTGGTAAATTTCAGTTCCTAGTACATCACGTTTAATATATAATTGTATTCTACCATATCTATCTGAAATATCAGAAAAAGATGCTTTCCCCATGATACGTTTTGACATCATACGTCCAGCAAGAGATACAATTTTCCCTTCCATTTCATCATAGTTATTTAAAACATCTGTGCTGTGATTAGTTCTTTCGAATTTCACTTCATGAAAAGGGTCTGTTCCTCTTTCTTGTAATTCTGACAGCTTATCACGACGAATTTGTAATAATTCGTTTAAATCTTGTTCAACAAGACCTTCTGCTTCATTTTTTATTTGTTCTGACATTTTCGTTTTCCTCCAAATTTTATCCCGTCCAAGCCTCCGAATTTTGCTTAGCTTTTATCTTGAAATTGCAACTATTTCATATTGCATAACACCTACAGGTGCTTCAACTTCTACAATTTCTCCAACTTTTTTTCCAATAAGTGCTTTACCAAAAGGTGATTCATCAGAAATTTTTCCAAACATAGGGTCTGCTTCTTGAGAACCTACGATATGATATTCTTCTTCTGTTCCATCTTCTACATCACGAGTTACAACGTGTGAACCTGGTGATACTTCATCATCACGGAACATATCTTCTGTAATGATTACAGCGTGTGAAATAACGTTTTCAAGTTCAGCCATACGAGAAAACAGCTTGCCTTGTTCATTTTTAGCTTCATCATATTCACTATTTTCTGATAAATCTCCAAAAGAACGAGCTTCTTTAATTTGATCTGCAACTTCTTTTTCACGAACTGTTTTAAGATATTCTAATTCATCTTTTAATTTTTGTAAACTTTCTTCTGTAATTTTAAATTGCTTAGTCATATTTTTTACCTCTCCATCTATTTAAATCATATTAATCTTAAATTAATTTTGCTATACATTAAATTATATTATATAAATACGTTTGTGCTATGTCAAGACAATATTTTGTAAAGTTTGCATTTTTTCACAAGCTTGGGGTTTGAATCAATTAAATACATAAGCAACAAAGAATTGTTTGTTCCTTTAGGAAGCTTAATTTCATCTGATATAATTTCAAATTGTGAATATACTTTATATTCATAATTTATAACATCTTGTGATAAATTAATTATCTGCCTTGGGTTTATTAAGTTTAAAAATTTCTCATCTGGCACATCAAAACACAAAAGCAAAATATCATCAATAATTTTATTTCTGCTGATTATAACTGATAATCCATATTCATCTATCAAATGCCGACGCAAAATCTCACTATCAAATTCTAAACCTATGCATAAACGTACATTTTTATGTGACATGCAAAGCCTATAAAGTAGGGGAGTGATTTGTGAATAATTCTGCCGTGCATACACCATCGGAGTATAATGGTTATTTTTTAAAACTGCATAAAATATATCAGCTGCCAAAATCTTAAGTGCATTTGAATTATCAAAGTGATAGAAATTATAATTTGTGATTTTACGCAAAATATAATCATCATTTGGATAAATAAGTTTTTTAATATTTTGCTTTTCAAAAAGTTTTAATATCTTATCTAGTGTCTTTTTAAACCAAAATCCATTTTTAGCATTTTTTCTATAAACTCTTGCAACTAAAAAAGCTGTTTCTTCAATAAACTCAATTTCTACTGTGGGTTTAATTTTATCAATACTATCAATCACACATAAAATCCCAATCAATATATCACCTTGCCTTAAGCTGTAAATTTTATTACAACTTTATTCAGGCTTAATATATTTTATGATAATTTATTTTGTAACTTCGCCCATAGCTGCGATAATTTGTTCATCTTCATAAGGCTCTAATTTATAGAAATTCATTAAATCTTCTTCTGATAATTCAATTTCAACATCAGGAGTTACCCCAGTTCCAGCTAAATTTTTATCTTGTGGTGTGAAATATTCATTTGTTGATAAAATAAGCGCAGATCCATCAGACAATTCAATTGGTTGTTGCGAATAGCCTTTACCACCAGTTTTAGCTCCAACAATAGTTGCAACTTCATATTCAGCTAAAGCAGCTGCAAAAAATTCAGCAGCGCTAATAGAGCTTTCATTTACAATTACTGCAATCGGCATATCTAAAAACTGTGCATCTGACGTATATTCAATTCCTTCTCCAGTTTTATCACGAAGTGAAATAATTATTCCTTCTGGAACTAACATATCAATCATATTTGACATAGTTTCAACATTTCCACCTGGATTATTTCTAACATCAAATATAAATGAAGTTGCGCCTTGCTCTAATAAATCATCAACTGCATCTGCAAATTGTTCATCTACATTTTGATCAAAATCAGCAATTTCTATATAACCTATATCTTGTTCTAGTAATTCATATTTTATGCTGATTTTTTCTATTTTTTGACGTTCTATAACAAGGTCTTCTTCTGTTCCATCTTGACGAGCCACCGTTATTTTAACATCTGTTCCAACTTCTCCACGAACACTGTTCACACTTTCAGTATATCCAATTTCTGAAACTAAAACATCATCAACAGCGATAATATAATCTCCGATTACCATACCTTCATCTTCGGCTGGTGAATTTTCATAAACATCTTGAACGAAAATAGCATTTTCAGTTGTATCAAAAAATACAGAGATACCAACGCCAACAAGTTGTCCGCTTGAATCAATTAAATATTGTTCATATTCTTCTTTTGTAAGGTAGTGAGACCACTGGTCTCCAACTCCGATTACATAACCTGCTAATGCTACATCCATAGCTTCTTCTGTGCTATATTCGCCTACATAATATTTGCTGATAACCTCTTCTACTTCAGATAATCTTGCATATTCAGTATCAAGATCATAATAATTTTGTAACATGTTATTAAACGTGTTTTGTCCCCACATATATGTGATTACAAATGCTGTAAGCCCTGACATTATCATAAACATTATAGCAGTACCAAGTGATATTCTTATCTTCATTGCTTTCTCCTTTATAAGCTTATAAACGTAGACGGAACGCATTAAATGCGTTCCCTACATATTTTATTAAATTAATTAAAGTAACTCATTGGGTCTGTATATTCTCCATTTTTATGGATTTCAAAGTGTAAATGTGGCCCTGTGCTCATACCTGTGCTACCAACAGTTCCAATTTTTTCACCTTTTTCAACTACATCTCCAACTTCAACAGCTCTTGATGTCATATGCCCATAAAGCGAAGTATATCCGCCACCATGGTCAATCATGATGTTATTGCCATAGCCAGAACTATAAGTAGAACGAACTACAGTACCACCACTTAGTGCCACAATAGCAACACCAGAAGGTGCACCTACGTCTGTCCCTGTATGGAATTTATTTTTCACGCCTGTAACAGGGTGTGTTCTGTATCCAAAAGGAGATGTAACTCTTGTATATCCTGGTGTTGGCCATGTAAATTGACCACCTGTATAATCTCCTGTACTTTGTGCTGCAATTTGACGTGCAAGGTTTGCAATTTCAGCTTCTGCATCTGCTTCTATTTGTTCAAATTCAGAAAGCATTGTTTGCCCTTTAAATTCAGTTGCCTCTAAATCGTCAATTATAGCTTCGCTACGAGCTTGCTCTCTTTCAAGCTCGATTTTGCTTTCAACAAGATTTTCTTTAAGATATTCTTGTTCCGATTTATCTTCTTCAAGGTTTACTTTAGTTTCAGCAATTTCATCTTTTGTTTCTGTAAAATCTTGAAGAATTTGTTTATCAGCTTCAACTATTTGATTTATGCCCTCTGCACGAATTAAAAGTTCTGAAAAGCTTCCTGAATCAAGTAAAATATCAAGATAAGTAGTTTCACCACGTTCATACATCAAACGAACACGTTGCTTAAGTAATTCATATTGGTCATCTAATCTGACTTGAGCGTCTGCAAGCTCTTCTGTTTTAACTTCTATGCTTAATTCAAGACTATTTATTAGCTCATCTGTAACATCAATTTCGCTAGAAATAGCTGATACATTTTTATCAATTGCATCTTTAACAGCATAAGCATCATCAATTTCTTCATCTAAAACTTTAAGTTCTGCTTGAATTTGTGCTTTTTCTGCTTCAATTTGTGCTAATTCTTGCTGAAGCCCATCAAGCTCACTTTGGAGTGATGCCCCAGCATACATGAATATGCTTGTAAATAATGAACCAAACATTATAAGTGCAAGGATAATTGCAATTATAGTTGATATTAATTTGACGTTTTTTCTACTCAATTAATGTTCCTCCTAAACATCCAAAAACTTACGTATTGTAAGGCTACTTCCACTAACTCCAATTAATAATCCAGCTGCTAAGAATACTCCAGCAACTAAAAGATTAATCTCGCTAAAATCAATAATTGTAATAATTCCCAAAAATTCAGAAATCGTAACTTGTAGCTCGTAATAAATTCCCCATTGCACAAAAAATGCAATAAAAGAACTTACTAATCCTAAAATCAATCCTTCTACAACAAAAGGCCATCTGATAAACCAGTTTGTTGCGCCAACCATTTTCATGATTGCAATTTCTTCACGACGAGCAAACATACCAAGTTTCACCGTATTAGAAATTATAAATACCGAAACTGCGCCCAGCGAAATCACAAGCGTAATAGAAATGATTTCAAAAACATCACGTAAGCTTAAAAGTGTGCTTACAGTGTCTTCTTGTGCTACAAAGTTTGCAATTCCTGAAATATTTAAAATTTCTTCTTTTGTTTCTGCTAAAAGTGCATTATCGTGAAGTTTTATTCTATATCCATCACGCATGGGGTTATGTTCGCCTTGCAAACCTGCAATTAGTTCATCATCTCCCATCATTTCTGCAAATTCTTCCAATGCCTGTTCGCTTGATACAAAAACTGCTTCTTTAATATTTTCAATTTCAAATAACTTCAAAGAAATATCTTCTGCTTCATCTCTTGAAAAACTTTCATCAATATATATTGCAATTTCATTATCTTGTTCAAGTGCATTAATTTGAGCACCAATATTTGTTACAATAAGCGAAATACTTCCTGTAATCAAAAGACAAACAACGATAACAGAAATCGCTGCAAAGCTCATAAATCCATTAAGAAAGATTGCACGAATACCTTCTCTGAAAAAATATCTAATACTGTATTGGCTTTTCATATTCGTAATACCCACCTGCCCTATCACTTACTATATTTCCTTTGTCGATAACCACAACACGTTGTGCAAATTTATCAACAAGCTCTCGCTCATGTGTTACAACAAGAAGCGTTGTACCTAATGCATTAATCCTTTGAAGTAAAGTCATAATTTCAAAAGAACGTGCAGGGTCAAGATTTCCTGTAGGCTCATCAGCAATAATAAGGTCAGGATTATTTACTAAAGCACGAGCAATCGCCACACGTTGTTGCTCTCCACCTGATAATTCATAAGGTTTTGCACGTTGTTTATGCAAGATGCCTACAAGATCAAGTACATAGGGCACACGTTTTTTTATTGCTTTTGGTGTAGCGCCTATCGCTCGCATAGCAAATGCTACATTTTCATAAACAGTTTTTTTATCTATTAAGCGAAAATCCTGAAATATGACACCTAAAGTTCTTCTTAAATATGGAACTTCAGATTTTTTAATCTCATTTATATTATATTCTCCAACTTTAACAGTACCACTCGTTGGCTTCACTTCACCTGTTAAAAGTTTTGTAAGTGTCGATTTTCCCGAACCAGATTGACCAACTAAAAATATAAATTCACCAGCTTCAATATCTAGTGACACACTTTTAACTGCCCTTGTCCCATTGTCATATACCATACCGACATCTACCATTTTTATCATTTTGGTTTTTGCCCCCTAGTTCAAGTTAAATTTACAAATGCAACTAGCATTTGCAGTGAAAAGTGTAGAACGAAAAGCTATTTTAGTTTTTCGTTCTTAATTCATCACATAAAAAAGGTTATATATTGCCTTCTTCACGTGAACTCAAATATTTTCTAACCATTAATGCTACTTTAAAAACAATAGCATGGTCAAACTCACGAAGGTCTAGCCCTGTGATTTTTTTAATTTTTTCAAGTCTATATACAAGGGTGTTTCTGTGAACAAATAATTTACGAGAAGTTTCGGAAACGTTAAGATTATTTTCGAAGAATTTTTGAATAGTGAATAAAGTTTCATTGTCTAACATATCAATAGACCCTCTTTTAAACACTTCGCCTAAAAACATTTCACACAAAGTTGTAGGTAGTTGGTAAATAAGTCTGCCAATACCTAGATTTTCAAAGCTAATAATTGTTTTTTCAGTATCGAATACACCGCCAACTTCAATAGCCACTTGTGCTTCTTTAAAAGATTTTGCAATGTCTTTAAGCTGATTAGAAACTGAACCAATACCAACAGCTGTTTTAACTTGATGATCTGCAAGCAGTGTTTCTTCAATGCTTTTTGCGATTTTTGTAAGTTCACGCCCATCTGTATTTGGTTTAACTTCTTTAACTATAACAATGTCGCTTTCGCTGATATGTATAACAAAATCACGATTTCTATCAGGGAACATATTATTAATTGTGTCAATCGCTCCAAGATCTACTTTATCTGTTTGTCTTACAAGGAAAACAACTCGATAAGACTCACTTACAAAGTGAAGTTCTCTTGATTTAATGTAAATATCTCCTGGAAGAATATTATCCATAATAATATTTTTTATAAATGTTGATTTATCGTGTTTTTCATCATAAAGTGATTTAATGCTGTTAACAGTAATGGAAAAAATATTACACATGTTTTTTGCAGCAAGGTCATCACCTTTAACAAAAACAATATAATCATATCTTGTGTTTTTATCTCCAACAACTTTGTATGTAAATCCATCAAGAGACACCATTTCTGTTGCATAAGAAACTTCTGACATTGCCTCAAGTCTAGCCTCACCGATACAAGAAAGTTCTGTACAAGCGATAATCGCCCCTGTACTGTCAATAATGCCTATAGTTCTGTCAGATACCTCTTTCATCTGCAAAATAATTGATTGAAATAATCTTGATGCCATACAATCCACCCTTTTCCTTGTAAATAATTTGTTTATTTTTTTAAAATAAATAGCAAAATCACCCGTTTTCCAAGGCAAATAGTGCTAATTTAAATTTCAAGAGCGGCAGTTATAATAATAACTTCACGCTACACACGTTTAGTATAACATACATTGTATAGTTTGCATAGTTTTTTTTGAATTTTTTTACGAATGTTATATTATTTTTTTTTAGAATAGTCAAATAGCATAATTTCGTCTTCTTTTATTAGTCTAAATTCACCTACTTCAAGTTGTTCATCAAGTTTTAATTTTCCAATTTGAATTCTCTTCAAGTATACCACCTGACTTCCACAACTTTGTACCATTCTTTTTACCTGATGGAACTTTCCTTCTGAGATAGTTATCTTAATTGTTTGAGGAGAGTTTTGATTTAAAATCTCTAGTTTTGCAGGCTTTAGCTGTGTTCCATCTTCAAGCAAGATACCGTTTTCAAATATTTCTTGTTCTTCTTTGTCAAATATTTTGCCCTCGATTTCGGCTAAATATACTTTATCGACATGATGCTTAGGCGACATAATAAAATGTGAAAATTCTCCATCATTTGTTAATATTAATAGCCCTTCTGTGTCTTTATCCAGTCTACCAGCTGCAAAAATATCCATTTTTCTATATCTTTCAGGCAAAAGTTCTAAAACTGTCGCTTGTTTTTTATCTTCCGTTGCTGTTATATATCCAGCTTTTTTATTTAACATGATATATATATTTTCCATATATTCAATATTCATGCCATCAAAGAAAATTTTATCTTCTAAAGGATTTATTTTTGTATCCGATTTTGTACATACATTACCATTTATTAAAAGTTTTCCTTTTTTTGCAAGATTAGATACTTCACGTCTGGAAGCATAACCCATATTAGAAATTATTTTATCAACTCTTTCAGTAGACATTTTTTCACCACCCGATATATTATTTTAGCATACCACGATAAAATAACAAGTTGCCCTTTATCAAATTTACAATTTGTACAAAAAAAATTTATTTTTATGGCTTTATCTTTATAAAAAAAGGTTGCAACACAATGTGTTACAACCTAGAAAATTAAAATTTTGCTTATGCGTCTTTTTTAGCCATATGCTCTGCAAGCATAAGAACTTTGTTTGAATAGCCCCACTCGTTGTCATACCATGAAACAAGTTTTACAAAAGTATCAGTTAGAGCGATACCAGCTTTTTCATCAAAGATAGAAGTTCTAGCATCACCGATGAAGTCTGAAGATACAACAGCTTCGTTAGTGTAACCTAGAATACCTTTTAGAGAACCTTCTGAAGCTTCTTTAAGTGCAGCACAGATTTCTTCATATGTTGCAGCTTTAGCAAGGTTTACAGTAAGGTCAACTACTGATACGTCAAGAGTTGGTACACGGAATGCCATACCAGTAAGTTTTCCGTTAAGTTCAGGAATAACTTTACCTACAGCCTTAGCAGCACCAGTTGAAGATGGGATAATGTTACCAGCAGCAGCACGTCCACCTCTCCAGTCTTTTTTAGAAGGACCGTCAACAGTTTTTTGAGTTGCAGTTGTAGCATGAACAGTTGTCATAAGACCATCAACAATACCGAATTTGTCGTTGATAACTTTAGCTAAAGGAGCTAGACAGTTCGTAGTACAAGAAGCATTTGATACAACATTCATATCAGAAGTGTATTTTTCTTCGTTAACACCCATTACGAACATAGGAGCATCAGCAGATGGAGCTGAAATGATAACTTTTTTAGCACCAGCTTTAATATGAGCTTCTGCTTTATCAATAGTTGTAAATACACCAGTTGATTCAACAACGTAATCAACACCAGATGCACCCCAAGGAATATCTTGTGGGTTCATTTCTGCAAAGAATTTAACTTCTTTTCCGTCTACAACGATTGAGTTGTCTGTGTAAGTGATTTCACCTTTGTATTGACCATGAACTGTGTCATAACGTAGCATGTACGCCATGTAGTCAGGAGTCATGAAAGGATCGTTGATTGCAACAAACTCAATGTTAGGGTTGCTAAGTCCTGCTCTGAAAACTAGACGTCCGATACGTCCAAATCCGTTAATACCAATTTTTACTGCCATTTTAGCATTCCTCCAATAAAAAATATTTTATAATTAAAAAATAATTAGCTATATAACTAAATCTAGTATACTACAAAAATTATTTACTTACAATAAATTTTTTGTTAAAAAAGTAACATATTCAATATTTTGTAAAAAATCGCCATAAATTAAAAATCAAATTTTTCATTTTTTTATATTATTTCCAATATTTTCGTCTAATATTCATGTAAAAAAACATTTAAAATGTTATTATATGGATTTAATATTGAATTTTTAGATGTTTTCACCAAATATTCACATAGGGTATTATGAGATATGCAATAAACAAATTCACTAATTTTTACTTAATATCAAAAAGTCGTTTTCCATTTTCTGTAGTGACATCAATAACTTCCTGTGGTGTCATACCACGAATTTCGGCAATTTTTTCCACAACGTAAGGAAGATAAGTGCTGTCATTTCGTTTACCACGATGTGGCATAGGTGTAAGATATGGGCAATCTGTCTCTAGCAAAATTCTGTCAAGTGGCATCATTTCAATAGTTTTAAGTGCTTTTTTAGCACCATTAAATGTAATTGCACCACCGAAAGACATATAATAATTAAGTGCTAGCAGTTCTTCTGCCATTTCAGGGCTACCAGAATAACAGTGAAACACGCCACGACGCACAGGAAAACGTTTTACCACTTCAAGACAATCAGCATGTGCTTCTCTATCATGGACAACAGCTGGCATATTAAGTCGCATTGCCATGTACATTTGCTCCTCAAAGCGTTTCATTTGAATGTCACGTGGTGAAAAATCATAATGATAATCAAGCCCAATTTCACCAATCGCAACCACCTTTGGGTGAGATGCAAGCATTACAAGTTCTTTAATATTCTCATCTGTCATATCTTTAGCAGCGTGTGGGTGGAAACCTACTGTTGCATAAACAAAATCATACTTTTCAGCAAGTTCTACTGAGATTTTAGAAGATTTCATATCACATCCTGCATTTACAACAAGTTCAATACCGTTTTCAGGTAAAGAGGACAGCAATTCATGCCTATCCTCTTTAAATTTTCTATCATCATAATGTGCGTGAGTATCGAAGATTTTCGCCATTATCGCACCGTACTTCCCATTCCGAAGCTATCATCAAGGAAAATTACACGAACAGCTCCATCAGGGCAATCAGCAGCCAGTATCATACCTTGACTTTCAACACCACGAAGTTTCACAGGTTTTAAGTTTGCAACTAAAACTAAAGTTTTGCCAATTAGGTCTTCTGGTTTATAATAAGTTGCAATACCTGATACCACTTGACGTTTTTCTGTGCCTAAGTCTACAATTAATTTAAGTAATTTATCAGATTTTGGAACTGGTTCACATTCTACAACTTTTGCAGTTTTAAGTGAAACTTTCGCAAAATCAGCAATATCTATCGCAACATTTGCAAGTTCTTCGCTATCTTTTGCTTTTTTATCAGTTTTTTCAGCCTTAACTTCTTTAGGCTTATTCGCCTCAGCTGCTTTTTCAAGTTCTTCAAGTTCTTTTTTAAGGTCAATACGTGGGAATAGTGTTTCGCCTTTTTGCACTGTTACATTTTGAGCAAGCTTGCCGAATACACATGCATTTTCCCAAGTTAAAATATCTGCTGTTGCACCAATTTGCTCTGCGATTTTTTCCACAGACTGTGGAATAAATGGAGTAAGCAGAGAGATACAAATTCTAACAGTTTCAAGCAGATTATACATAACTGTTGCAAGTCTTGCGTTGTTAGCTTCATCTTTCGCAAGTACCCAAGGTGCAGTTTCATCAATATATTTATTAGCACGAGAGATAACTTTAAAAATATCAACTAAAGCTGTTTGGAAAGCGAATTTTTCCATGCTAACTTCATATTTTGTGCGAAGTTCGCTTGCCATTGTCACAAGTTCGCTATCTATATCGTCAGCTACTCTATCAGTAGGCAATGTGCCACCAAAATATTTAATAACCATTGCAGTAGTACGAGATACAAGGTTTCCTAAATCATTTGCAAGGTCAGCATTTGTACGATTAATCAGCAGTTCATTCGTGAACACACCATCAGAACCGAATGGGAATTCACGCAGTAAGAAGTAGCGTAGTGCATCAACGCCATAACGCTGACAAAGCACCATAGGGTCAACAACATTACCTTTAGATTTTGACATTTTGCCGCCGTCGATAAGTAGCCAACCATGACCATAAACTTTTTTAGGTAATGGTAAATCTAATGCCATAAGCATAGCAGGCCAAATAATAGTATGGAAACGAATAATTTCTTTACCTACAATATGCACATCAGCTGGCCAAAACTTTTCAAAATCATTATAAGTGTCATTTTCATAACCTAATGCACTAATATAGTTTGAAAGTGCATCAACCCATACATAAACTACGTGACCTTCATCAAAGTCAACAGGAATACCCCATTTAAAAGTAGTACGAGATACACATAAATCTTCAAGCCCTGGTTTGATAAAGTTGTTAATCATTTCATTACGACGTGATTCAGGCTCTAAAAATTCTGGATGGTCTTCATATAATTTAAGTATTTTATCGCCATAAGCAGATAATTTAAAGAAATATGCTTCTTCTTCTGCATCACGCACATCACGAGCACAGTCAGGACATTTTCCATCTACAAGCTGGCTATCTGTCCAAAAAGATTCACAAGGTGTACAATATTTTCCTTTATACACGGATTTATAAATTTCACCTTTATCATAAAGTTTTTTAAAGATTTTTTTTACAGTTTCTTTATGATAATCATCAGTAGTACGCACAAATCTATCATGAGATACATTCATCAAATCCCAAAGTTCATGAATACCTTTTACTATATCATCAACAAAAGCTTGTGGAGTTTTCCCTACTTCTTTTGCACGTTCTTCAATTTTTTGTCCATGTTCATCTGTCCCTGTCAGGAACATAACATTATGACCTGTATATCTTTTATACCTCGCCAGTGCATCTGTTGCAACTGTGCAATAACTATGACCGATATGAAGTTTATCAGATGGATAATAAATAGGGGTAGTTATATAATAGTTTTTCAAGTGTATTTCCTCCTATGATTTTTACATATATACTATATTTTATACCAAAGTAGGGCTTTTAATCAATAGTAAAAGTAAATAAAGTTAAATAAATCAATAAAAATTCCTAAAATTGACAAATAGATTTAGATATGATAAAGTATATTAAATATAAAACGGAGGAATTTTCAATGTCACATGTATCATTTCCCTTTGATGGCTTATCAGCACCATTTTTATTATTATTTCTACCATTTATAAGTTTTCTATATGGATTATTAACAGTTCATAATTCACGTGTTATTGGCATTATTCATATGGATAATAAGGGCAAAAAGCAATCTATTCTGAATTATATCACTGTTTTATCTATTATGCTTACAAGTTCAATTTATTCTTTAATAATTGTTTTAATATCAGTAATGTTAGTTACAGAAATTCACCCGTTGCCAGATTATGCTATTGTTTTATGTAGCATAGGATTTATTATAAGCACAGAATTGAAACGAAATATTGCAACGCCTTTATTTGAACGAGAAGACCATGTTAATCAATCAGTGCTAAATTCTGCAATCGTAAAAATGTCTCTTGCTGAAATAATTTCAATTATTCCTCTAGCTTATGCATTTTTTATTATGTTTGTGTAATTGAAAATAGGTGTGTCGCAATGTGGCACACCCTTTTTATGCTTATCTTATCCTTTTTTGACAAAGATGTCACAAAGCGACCTTTGAGTTTAATTAAATATTTAGAATAAACAAACGGTGTGCCTTTCGGCACACCGTTTAATTTTAAATTATTCAGCTTCTGGGCTGTATAGTTTAGTCATGCGGTCAAGTTTTCTGAATCTTTCAGCAGCTTGTTTTTCCGCTTGTTTAAATAGTTCTTCAGCTCTTTCTGGGAATTGAAGTTTAAGTGAAGTGTAACGAGTTTCACTGTTGATGAAGTCCATGTATGAAGCTTTTGGAGCTTTGCTATCAAGAGTGAATGGATTTTCCCCAGTTTCTTTCTTGCGTGGGTCAAATCTGAATAGGTGCCAGTAACCAGCGTCAACTGCTTCTTTCATAGCTTGTTGAGCACACGCCATACCTTTTTTGATACCATGGTTGATACAAGGAGCGTAAGCGATTACGATTGAAGGACCTCTGTAGCTTTCAGCTTCAGCAATAGCTTTAACTGTTTGAGCATAAGAAGCACCCATTGCGATTTGTGCTACGTATACATAACCGTATGACATAGCGATTTCAGCAAGAGATTTTTTAGCAGTTTCTTTACCTGATGCTGCGAATTGAGCAACAGAACCTGTTGGAGTAGCTTTTGACGCTTGTCCACCAGTGTTTGAGTAAACTTCTGTATCGAATACAAAGATGTTTACATCTTCGTTAGATGCGATAACATGGTCAAGACCACCGAAACCGATATCGTAAGCCCAACCGTCACCACCGAACATCCAGATAGATTTTTTACCTAGGAAGTCAGCGTTTTCAACGATGTGGTTACAATGTGTGCAAGATGAACCAGATGCTTTAATAGCAGAAACTAAAGCTTCACCAGCTTCGCCAGATACTTTGCTATCATACATGTTGTCAATCCAGTTTTTAGCAGCAGCTTTAACAGCGTCAGAAGCAGAACCTGCAATCATAGCTTCAGCATGCATTTTAAGAGCATCTCTCATTTGAGTTACAGCAAGGAACATACCATAACCAAATTCAGCATTATCTTCAAATAGTGAGTTAGACCAAGCTGGACCTTTACCTTTTTTGTTTACAGTGTAAGGTGTAGCAGGTGCAGAACCACCCCAGATTGAAGAACAACCTGTAGCATTTGCGATGTACATTCTGTCACCGAATAATTGAGTTACAAGTTTTGCGTATGGTGTTTCACCACAACCAGCACAAGCACCAGAGAACTCAAGAAGTGGTTGTTTGAATTGTGAACCTTTAACAGTTTCAGGTGCGAACATTGAAAGGTCTTTATCAGAAATTTTAGCAACTGCATAATCAAAGTTTGCTTGTTCTGGCATTTGGCTGTCAAGGTCTTTCATAACAAGAGCTTTTTCTTTAGCTGGACAAACTTGAGCACAAGCGCCACAACCAGTACAGTCAAGAACTGATACTGATAGGTTGAATTGATATTCTTCACAACCTTTACCAGTCATTTTAATAAACTCAAGCGGAGAAGCAGAAGCTTCATCAGCATTAGCTACGAATGGACGGATAACAGCATGAGGACAAACAAGAGCACATTGGTTACATTGGATACAGTTGTCTTTTTGCCAACAAGGAACAGTAACACCGATACCACGTTTTTCATATGCTGCAGAACCTTGTGGAACTGTACCATCTACGTATGGCATAAATGTAGAAACAGGTAGTCTGTCACCTAATTGTAGGTTTACAGGAGTTAGAACGTTTTCTACGTAGTCTACTAGGTCTTGACGGTCGCCAGTGATAGTAGCTTTTGTAGTTTCGCCAGTAGCAGTAGCCCAAGAAGCTGGAACTTCTACTTTAGTTACGTTAGCGATACCAGCGTCAACAGCTGAGTTGTTCATGTTAACAACTTTTTCACCTTTTTTACCATAAGATGCTACAATAGCGTCTTTCATAGATTTAATAGCTGTATCTATTGGGATAATGTTAGAAATTTTGAAGAAAGCAGCTTGTAAAATCATGTTGATACGTCCACCAAGTCCGATTTCACGAGCAAGGCCAATACCATCAATTGTGTAAAGGTTGATACCATTTTCTGCGATATATTTTTTATCAGCAGCTGGTAATCTTTCTTCTAGTTCCTCAGCAGACCAAGGACAGTTTAGAAGGAAGTCTCCACCTTTTTTAAGATCTTGTACCATTTCATATTTACCAACATAAGATGGGTTATGACAAGCTACAAAGTTTGCACGATTGATAAGGTATGTTGCTTTGATTTTCTCATTACCAAAACGTAAGTGAGAAAGTGTAACACCACCTGATTTTTTTGAGTCATAAGCAAAGTATGCTTGTGCATTCATGTCAGTGTTGTCACCGATGATTTTAATGGAGTTTTTGTTAGCACCAACAGTACCATCAGCACCAAGACCCCAGAATTTACATGAAACAATGCTATCAGGAGTTACGTCATCTGGAATGCCAGCTGGAGCTTCTAAAGATAGGTTTGTTACATCATCAACGATACCGATAGTAAAGTTGTTTTTCATTTCGCCAGCAAGGTTTGCAAATGTTGCAAAGATTGTTGGAGGAGTTGTATCTTTAGAACCTAGACCATAACGTCCGCCTACTACTTTGATGTCGTTTTTGCCAGCTTGAGCTAGAGCAGTTACAACATCTAGGTATAGTGGTTCGCCTTGAGAACCTGGTTCTTTAGTTCTATCAAGAACAGCAATTTTTTTACAAGTTGCAGGTAAAGCTTCAACGAATTTAGCTGAAACGAATGGACGATATAGACGTACTTTTAGTAGACCTACTTTTTCGCCATTTGCATTCATGTAGTCGATTACTTCTTCTGCTGTATCACATACAGAACCCATAGCGATGATTACTCTATCAGCGTCAGGAGCACCGTAGTAGTTGAATAGTTTGTAGTCAGTGCCGATTTTAGCATTAACTTTATCCATGTATTCTTCAACAATAGCTGGGAAATCATTGTAATAAGTGTTACAAGCTTCACGAGCTTGGAAGAAGATGTCAAAGTTTTGAGCAGTACCACGAAGAACTGGATGTTCTGGGTTTAATGCATTTCTTCTAAATGTGTTGATAGCGTCATGGTCAACCATTTCGTTTAGATCTTCATAATCCCAAATTTCGATTTTTTGCATTTCGTGAGAAGTTCTAAAACCATCGAAGAAATGAAGTACAGGTACACGACCTTTGATAGTTGCAAGATGAGATACAGCACCTAAGTCCATAACCTCTTGAGCATTAGTTGCAGCCATCATAGCGTAACCTGTTTGACGACATGCCATAACGTCAGAGTGATCACCGAAGATGTTAAGAGCATGAGTTGCAACAGTACGAGCAGAAACGTGAATTACTGAAGGTAATAGTTCCCCTGCGATTTTGTACATGTTAGGAATCATAAGAAGAAGACCTTGTGATGCCGTAAATGTAGTTGTAAGTGCACCAGCTGATAATGAGCCGTGAACTGCACCTGCAGCCCCTGCCTCTGATTGCATTTCTGTAACTTTTACTTCTTGTCCGAAAATGTTTTTACGGCTTGCCGCAGCCCATTTGTCAGATAGTTCCGCCATAACTGAAGACGGTGTGATTGGATAGATAGCTGCTACATCAGTAAACGCATAAGATACGTGTGCCGCAGCAGTATTACCATCCATGGTTTTCATTTTTCTTGCCATGAAAATGTTCCTCCTTAGATTATGTTCATCATTATAACAATCGCGAAAAGCGTTGATAAATTATGTGAAGTATGCTAGAAATCGCATACCTTTTACATTTTATCAGAAAACATCTCCAATGTAAACATTAAATCACAAAGATAATTCATACTTTTTCAAAAAATAATCAATATATTTATAGCTTTAAAAAATTTTTAGATATTTTAAACAAATTGAAACCTTTCACTTTGTTAACTTCGTGAAAATCTTTTTTCGTCCTTGATTTTCAATCTTTTTTATAAATTTTCTCTTACATTTAATATATATAATATTTGCATATAGCTAAAATAAACTCTTGTAATTTTTCTACAGACTTTACACAGATACACTGACTTTACGTAGATTTAACATAAACACACTTTTTTATTTAACATACGTAATTTAAGATAGTGATTGTACGAAAAAACAAGAAATTAAAGGAGACTTTATCTTATGAAAAAACTACTTACTTTATGTACAGCAACTCTATTATCTTTAAGCCTACTTACAGCATGTGGTGGCGATGATACATCTGCTCCAGCTGATGATACTTCTGCTCCAGCAACTGACGACGCTTCAGCTCCAGCTGATGATTCAGCAGCACAAGCTACAGGACTTATCACAGTAATCACTCGTGAAGACGGTTCAGGTACTCGTGGTGCTTTCACAGAAATCACTGGTATTGACAACGGAGAAGACAGAACTACTTTAGAAGCTTCAGTACAAGATGGTACTGGTAAAGTTATGACAGCAGTAGCTGCTGACCCACAAGCTATCGGTTACATTTCTCTAGGTTCTTTAGATGAAAGTGTAAAAGCTGTTTCTGTTGACGGTGTAGAGCCAACTGTTGAAAACATTAACGCAGGTACTTATAGCGTTGCTCGTCCATTCAACATTGCAACTGCAAAAGGTGCTGAACTTGATGCTGTAACTACTGAATTTTTAGCTTTTGCTTTCACAGCAGAAGGACAAGCGATTGTTGAAGGCGAAGGATTTATCCCAGTTGAAGCTACAACTACTGAATTTGTTTCAGCTACTCCAGAAGGCACAATCACTATCGGTGGTTCAACTTCTGTAACTCCTGTAGTTGAAAAACTAATCGAAGCTTACAAAGTTTTAAACCCTAATGCTACAATCAACCTAGAATCTCAAGGTTCAACAGCTGGTATGGTTGGTGCACAGGATGGCACATTCCAAATTGGTATGGCAAGCCGTGCACTTAAAGCTGAAGAAGCTGATGTACTAGATGCTTATGTTTTAGCTATGGATGGTATCGCTGTTGTAGTTAACAACGAAAACCCATTAGAAAACCTAACTATGGATCAAATCGTTCAAATCTTCATCGGTGAAGCTATGGACTATGCTGATATCGGCTAATTTTAAACTGTTTATTAATAGGGATGGCATGTCTATCTAAATGGACTGTCATCTCTATTTTAACAATTTCGGAGGGTACTTATGATTAAAGAAAAAGGCCGTGAAGGCAGATATGAACTAATTTTCCTATGTATAGCAACAATTTCTATTATTTGCGTACTTGTAATTTGTGGATTTCTTTTTGTGCGTGGTGTTCCTGTAATGTTTGAAATCGGTTTAGGCGATTTTTTATTTGGCACTGAATGGAAACCTACAGCAGATGAGCCAAGTTATGGCATTCTTCCAATGATTATTGGTAGTTTTTATATAACTTTCGGCGCAATTCTCATTGGTGTTCCTATCGGAATACTAACAGCTGTTTTTATAACTAACTATTGCCCAGCGTGGCTATATCGCTATTTAAAGCCTGCAATTGATCTTATGGCAGGTATTCCATCTATTATTTATGGATTTTTTGGTATGACAGTTCTCGTTCCGTTTATACGTGACGGTTTAAATAATTTAGCAAGTTTCGGAAGACATACCCTTGGTTTAGAATGGTTTAAAATTTTCCAAACAAGAGGGGATTCAATTTTTGTAGCTTCTCTGCTTTTAGGTTTTATGATATTACCAACAATCATAAACCTTAGCGAAACTGCCATTCGTGCTGTGCCATCTCATTATTTTGAAGGAGCACGAGCACTTGGTGCAAGCAAAGAAAATAGTATTTTCAAAGTTGTATTACCTGCAGCAAAATCAGGTATTTTAGCATCTGTTGTGCTTGGTATTGGACGTGCTATCGGTGAAACAATGGCTGTTGTAATGGTTGCCGGTAATCAGCCACGTATTACAAATAATATCTTTGAAGGTATCCGTACAATGACAGCGAATGTCGTAGTTGAAATGAAATATGCAGCCGGCACTCACGAAGATGCACTTATTGCAACAGGTGTTGTTCTGTTTGTATTTATTTTACTTATAAATCTTGCATTTTCATTCATCAAAAGGAGGATTGGTTAACAAATGAAAAAAATGACTACTCCAAAAACAAAAAAATTACACCCAGCTCAATTATTAGTTTATTTAGCTGCACTATTTACTTTTTCAATTGTAGCTATTATACTTATTTATATATTAGCAAAAGGTGTTCCTGAAATCATAAATGAACTTGGCAAATTATCTTCTGGTATGCCTTCAATTTTTGATTTAGAATATAATTCGGATAATGCTTCTATAATTCCACATACAATTAATACATTAATTATCATTTTCTTCGCTATAGTAATTGCATCAATTTTAGGTATTGCAACTGCTATTTATCTTGTAGAATATGCAAAATCTGATAATAAAGTTGTTGAAATCATTAGAATTACATCAGAAACTCTAGCTGGTATTCCATCTATAATTTATGGACTTTTCGGCATGATTTTCTTTGTAACATATGTAGGTTTAGGCTTCTCTTTAACCTCTGGTGTACTTACAATTTCAATCATGATATTGCCTTTAATTATCCGTTCTACAGAAGAAGCATTAAAAGCTGTTCCACAAAGCTATCGTGAAGCAAGCTTTGGTTTAGGTGCTGCAAAACTTCGTACAATTTTCGTAATTATTTTGCCATCAGCAATGAATGGTATTTTAGCTGGGATTATCCTTGCTATTGGACGTATTATCGGCGAAACTGCTGCACTCTTATATACTTCTGGTACAACTCCAGGGCTTGCAGACAGCCCACTTACAGCAGGACGTACTCTAGCTGTTCATATGTATATGCTAACAGGCGAAGGAACTCATTTCCCACAAGCTTATGCTACTGCTGCTATTCTTTTAATTATTATTTTAGGTATCAACTGGCTTTCTACTGCACTTGCTAAAAAGCTGATGAAAGGACAAAACTAATGAAATTAGAAATTAAAGACGTAAATCTATATTATGGAGATTTCCAAGCTCTTAAAGATATTAATCTATCAATTCCTGAAAAACAAGTAACTGCTTTTATCGGTCCTTCTGGTTGTGGTAAAAGTACACTTTTAAAAAGTATTAATAGGATGAATGACCTTGTTGAAGGTTGTAAAATCAAAGGTGAATTTTTGCTTGATGGCATGGATATTTATGGAGATATTGATGTAAATGCACTTCGTAAACGTGTTGGCATGGTTTTCCAAAAGCCTAATCCATTTCCGATGAGTATTTATGATAATATTGCTTATGGGCCACGTACTCATGGCATAAAAGGTAAAGCGCAGCTTGATGAAATCGTAGAACGTTCACTTCGTGGTGCTGCTATTTGGGATGAACTTAAAGACCGTTTAAAGAAAAGTGCGTTAGGTTTATCTGGTGGTCAGCAACAACGTTTATGCATTGCAAGAGCTCTAGCTGTTGAGCCTGAAGTATTGCTTATGGATGAACCAACATCAGCACTTGACCCAATTTCAACAAATAAAATTGAAGATCTTATAGCTGAACTTAAAGAACAATATACTATCGTAATTGTTACACATAATATGCAACAAGCAACACGTATTTCAGATAAAACAGCATTTTTCCTATTAGGCGAAGTTGTGGAATACAATGATACAGAAGAACTTTTTGCAAATCCAAAAGATAAGCGAACAGAAGATTATATCACTGGGAGGTTTGGTTAATGAGAAATCAATTCGAAATTCAATTAGAAGCTTTAAATACAGCACTTATAGCAATGGGTGCTATGTGCGAAAATGCTATTTCTTGTGCAGTTAAATCACTTACAACAGGTGACGAGGAACTTGCAAAAAATGCAATTAGTCTTGAAAGAGAAATAGATCAAAAAGAACGTGATATAGAACGTCTTTGTATGAAATTATTACTTCAACAACAACCTGTAGCACGTGACCTTCGACTTATTTCTTCTGCGCTTAAAATGATTACTGATATGGAAAGAATCGGTGACCAGGCAGAAGATATTTCAAAAATTGTGCTATCTTCTGATATTGCAGAATTTAAAAATAATATTCATATTCATCAAATGGCTGATGCAGTTTCCAACATGGTTACAAAAAGTATTGATGCTTTCGTAACAAGTAACCTTGAGCTTGCAGCACAAGTTAAACGCCAAGATGATGAAGTTGATGCTTTATTCTTAACACTTCGAACTGATCTTATTGAATTGATTGCAAGTAACACTAAATTTGGTGCATTAGCACTTGATTTATATATGGTTGTAAAATATCTTGAGCGAATTGGTGATCATGCAGTAAATATTACTGAATGGGTAGAATTTGCAATTACAGGTAAACATAAAGAAATTTAGTTTAAATCTTCAAAACAACCGAAATGGAGCTTAAAATTTATGATATATTTAGTCGAAGATGATAAAGCGATACGTGAACTCATTGTATATACCCTTGAAAATACAGGTTTTGTTGCAAAAGGTTTTGAAAGTGGTAGAGAACTTTATACTGCACTTGATCAGCAAAAGCCAGAACTTATTTTGCTTGATATAATGCTTCCATATGAAGATGGAATTTCAATACTTAAAAATATTCGTCAAAATTTTGCATATTCAAATATTCCTGTAATTATGCTTACAGCAAAGGGTACAGAATATGATAGAGTTATAGGTCTTGATAATGGTGCTGATGATTATATTTCAAAGCCCTTTGGAATGATGGAACTTATTTCTCGAGTTAAAGCTGTTTTAAGACGAAGTGCACCTGTTGCTACTTCCCATAAATATACTTTTGGTGGAATCACACTTGATACAAAGGCTCATTCTGTTACATCTAATGGAACAGCTGTTGTGCTCACTTTAAAAGAGTTTGAATTGCTTGAACTTTTAATGAAAAATGCTGGTAATGTATTAACTCGTGAAATTTTACTTGAGAAAATTTGGGGATTTGAATATGACGGCGAAACTCGAACTGTTGATGTTCATATTAGAACTTTACGTTCAAAACTTGGTGATAGTGCCGATGTAATTGATACTGTTCGTGGTGTTGGTTATCGCATAAGTGGTTAAAAAAATGGGGGTGTGACGAAATTCGACACACCCCCTTAAAACAAATCAAAGTTGATTTTTCGCCCTACCACATTTATAAAAAACATCATATAGTGATTTAAATCGTTTCAACGATGACTTATATTTAAAAACGGAGTATAACTTATGAAAAAAAGAGTATTTCTTAGCATTTTTTTAACAGCTGCAACAATGATTTTTATTTGTTCTGTTCTGTTAATTACAACTTTATATGGAGAATTTGCACAGGAGCGTAAAAATATTTTATATGAAGAACTTACAATTATTGAACGCTCTATAGATTTAAATGGTATACAGATATTAGAAGATTTATCAGAAGATACAGAAAGTAGACTTACATTAATTGATATTAGTGGCAGAGTTATTTTCGATAGTAAACTTGATTTTAGCAAGATGGAAAATCATTGTGATAGACCTGAAATTATAGATGCTTTTACTTATGGCGAAGGTCAATCTACACGTATGTCAAATTCTATGGATTATACAAGTTATTATTATGCAATAAAAATTGATGATAATACTGTGCTTAGAATTTCAAATGAAACTTTATCTTTTAAATCTATGCTTGATAGAAGCCTTTTAGTTGTTCTAGGTATTTCTATTGCTTGTATTTTCGGCTCTATGTACATTGCAAATCGCTTTACAAAATCAATAATCACTCCAATTCTTACTTTAAATCTTGATAATCCACTTGATAATGTAGAATATGAAGAAATTTCTCCTCTATTGCTTCGAATGGATAAACAAAATAAGAAAATCAATTCACAAGTGTTATCTTTAAAGCAAAAACAACGTGAATTTGATGGTATTATTGAAAATATGCATGAATCACTTATTATTTTTTCAAACGATAAACACATTTTATCTGCAAATAGAAGTGCTTGTAAAACTTTTGGTGTAAAACATGCACAGAATTTAAGTTATATCGAACTTTGTCGTGACCCTATTTATCTTCAAAGTGTAGAGAATGCTTTTATTGGTAAAATCAGTAATAGTAAGTATGAAAAAAATGGTAGAATTTATAATTTATCAGTTGCACCTGTTGAATGTGCCGAAGGCTTTGGTGCTGTACTTTTAGCTGTAGATGTGACAGAAAAAGAACTTGCTGATTCAATGCGTCAAGAATTTTCTGCAAATGTATCTCATGAACTTAAAACTCCACTGACTTCTATTTTAGGTTATGCTGAACTTATGAAAAGTGGATTTGCAAAACCTGCTGATTTCCCTAAATTCTCTACTCATATTTATGATGAAGCAAACAGGTTATTATCATTAATTCAAGATATAATTAAACTTTCTCATTTAGATGAAACTGGGCTTCGTGAACAATTTACAGAAGTAGATTTATATTCTGTGTGTCGTGATGTTGTAAATCAGCTTACAATGAAAGCACAAGGATTAAATATTAAGCTTGATTTATTCGGTGAAAATGTAACTATTTCTGCACTTAATGCACCACTTCATGAGATGATTTTTAATTTATGTGATAATGCTTTAAATTATAATGTCCCTAATGGAAGTGTTGATATTCGTATTGTTACAAAGCCAGATAAAGTCAAACTTATTGTATCTGATACTGGTATTGGCATCAAAGAAGAACATCAACCACGTATTTTTGAGCGTTTTTATCGTGTAGATAAAAGTCATTCAAAGATTACAGGTGGAACAGGGCTTGGTTTATCTATTGTAAAACATACTGCTATGCTTCATAATGCTAATTTATCACTCGAAAGTACTTTTGGCGCAGGAACTAAAATAACTGTAGAATTTCCTATTTAACAAATTGTTCTAAGTCTTACTTTAAAATCATAAAGATTAACAAAAGATTTTTAAGGAGGGCAAAAGAAATGTTAATAGTAACAACAAAAATATCAAAAAAGAAATTATTATGTTCTGCTATTATATTATGTACCGTAATTATAGGAGGCATAGGTATATTTCAAAGTACTTTAGATGTTGAGGCTACACAGGGCATACTTACAACTGCGAAAATTAAAACTGCTGAAGAGCGTGTAGAATTTTTAAGTGAACTTGGGCTTACAGTTGAGCCAGTGCCATTAGAGGTGCTAAATGTTGTAATTCCACAGGAATTTGACGAAGTTTATACAGCTTATAATGAACTTCAAAAGGATTGTGGATATAACCTTGAAAAATATAAAGGCAAAGAGGTAGAGCTTTTTAAATTCCGAGTTTTAGATCATCCATCAGGTGAATTAGAAGTTTATGTTAACCTATTAATTTATAAAAATAAAGTAATAGGTGGTGATATTTCTTCTGCTAAATTAGATGGCTTTGTAACAGGGCTTACAGCTTATGAGGAATAGTGTTTACAATTTGTTAATACTAGCTGTAATCACAAATTATCCACTGCCTGTGGATAACTCTGTGCATATGTGGATAACTCCTTATAAAGCTATCTTTTGTCCTGTGGATAACTGAAATTACAAAGAGTATTTATAATAATAAAATTTTAATTCTAAATAAAAACACCCCTTCATATACATTAGTAATCTAATTTATATGGAGGGATTTTTTTGGATAATTCAATAAAAGGCAAAGGATTTTTAAAAATATTAGCCACAACTGGGGGTGTATTACCTCTCGAAGGAGTTACTGTAAAAATTAGTAAACAAGATGAAAATGGAGAAAAATTATATCATACAGGCATAACAGATATAAGCGGACAAACCATATCTTATGAAGTACCAGCACCATTATCTGATTTTTCACAACAGCCGATTTCATCAGATAATCCAATATTGCCATATTCAAAATATACAATAACAGCCAGTATGCCAAAATATTACACAGTGATTTTTAAAGATGTACCTGTATTCGATAGCATCACTTCATTACAAACTGTGCCTATGGTGCCATTACCTGAAGGTGTGCAAGAAGCAACAGCCATAGTATATGAAAGTCAATCACCAAATCTTTAATTATTTAAATTTAAAATGGAGGCATACAAATGGCAATTACACCAACTATACCAGAAACTATAACTGTACATTTAGGACGTCCTGATGATAATTCAGCGCAGAATGTAACTGTATCTTTTGCTGATTATATTAAAAATGTAGCATCAAGTGAAATTTTTCCGACATGGCCAGATGAAGCAATAAGAGCAAATATTTATGCACAAATTTCTTTTGCACTCAATCGAATTTATACTGAATGGTATCCATCGCAAGGTAAAGACTTTGATATTACAAATTCTACAGCTTTTGACCAATATTTTGTCAACGGACGTGATATTTTTTCAAATATAAGTGAAATTGTAGATGAATTATTTAATGATTATTTAAGACGCCCAAACACAGTTGAACCTTTTTTTGCTCAATATTGCAATGGAACAACTGTAACTTGTGATGGATTATCTCAATGGGGCACAGTAGAGCTTGCTAATCAAGGATATACACCCTTTGAAATTTTACAATTTTATTATGGCGATAATTTAGAATTAGTTTCCAATGCACCTATTAGTGAAGATATTCCGTCATATCCTGATAAACCACTTGTAGTAGGGGATAGTGGCAATGATGTTAAAGATTTACAAGTTCGTTTAAATCGTATTTCAGCTGATTTTCCAGCTATTCCAAAAATTTATCCTGTTGATGGAGTTTTCGGAGTTGAAACAGAGCAAGCTGTGCGAAAATTTCAGGAGATATTTAATTTAACTATAGATGGAATTGTCGGAAAAGCCACTTGGTATAAAATAATATTTGCCTATAATTCTGTAAAAGATTTAGCAGAACTTACAAGCGAAGGTTTAACTTATGATGAAATTTCAAGACAATATCCAGGAGAACTTAAAATAGGGGATAGTGGCATTCCTGTTGCTAATGTTCAATATTATTTAAAGGTAATTTCCCAATTTTATCCACCAGTACCACCTGTTATAGTTGATGGTCTTTTTGGTATACAGACAGAAAATAGTGTAAAATACATTCAAGGTCAAGCAAATTTACCTCAAACAGGGATTATCGACCGTGCTACATGGAATGTAATATATAAAGCATTTCGAGGTATTGTAACTAATCCTCAAAATGGATTTACATCTGAAGGGCTTCCTGTATTTGGTGGAAAGGTATTAAAACGTGGTTCTGTTGGTGATGATGTTACATTAATGCAAGAATATTTAAATTATATAGCTAAAACTTATCCTCAAATTGGTATATTTACACCTACAGGATTTTATGGAGAACTTACTGAAAAAGCTGTTAAAGAATTTCAAACTATTTTTGGTATTTCACCAGTTACAGGCACAATAGGAGCTATAACTTGGGATTCAATTTCTGATGTTTATTCTGATTTATCACAAGGATTTACAGTATCTACACGACAATATCCAGGATATATATTAAAAGAGGAGGTATAATATATGTCATATACAACACAAGATTTTAAAACACATATTAAAAATTTGCAACAATTATTAAATACACAAAATTATGTAAATGAAAACCCTATTGTACTTGCAATTGATGGTATTTATGGTGAAAATACTACAAATGCTGTTAAGCAATTTGAGCGAAATAATAATTTCCCCATTACAGGACAAATGGATTTTGAGCGATATCAAACACTTGTTAATTCATTAGATGAAAATGTTTTAATGAGTAATACCAATCAAAATCCATTATATTTAAATTTTAATATTCCATTAGCTATAGGAAGTGGTGGAAATAATGTTTATATAGTTCAAGCTGTTATTTCTAATTTATCTGAACGTTATATAAATCTTGCAGATCAACAAATTACAGGAATTTATGATGACAATACAGCACAAAATATATTAGAATTACAGTTAATTTTCGGTTTACCTCAAACAGGAGTATTAGATAATACAACTTGGGGATATATTACTAGAATTAATAATATCCTATAAAATATTTTATCCTCTAGTTTTACATAATTCAAATAATATACATTGTGCACATTTAGGAGAACGTGCAGTACATACAGCTCTTCCATGATGTACTAATCTATGACAAAAAGCAAGTTGCTTATCTTGTGGAATTTTTTCTTTTAATACACGTTCAACTTTATGTGCATCTTTTGTAATTGGAACTAAACCTAATTTAGTTGATAATCTAATACAATGTGTATCAGCAACAATAGCAGGTTTACCATAAATATCACCTAAAATTAAATTAGCAGTTTTTCTGCCTATTCCAGGAAGCTTTAATAAATCTTCCATATTATCTGGAACGATACCATCAAATTTATCAAGTAACATAATAGATGCAAGTTTTAAATCATTTGCTTTTGTATGAAATAAACCACATGGACGAATAATTTTTTCAATATCTTCTACATCAGCCTTTGCAAAACTTTCTAAACTTGGAAAAGTTTTATATAAATCTTCTGCAACTTTATTTACACGAACATCTGTACATTGTGCTGCAAGTCTTGTTGAAAATAATAATTCATATGGTTTTATATAATTAAGTTCACATTTTACATCAGGATATAATTTTTCAAGATGTTCTATTATAGTTTTAATTCGGTTTTTTTCAGTCATAATGTGAGTTCTCCTAGTTTATTGAATTTTTGAATATTGACAACAGAAATTAAATATAATATAAATAGAAAAAGGTACTATCCGATAGCACCTATATGCATTATATATCAAATGGTGACAGAAATCAACAAATTTTCTTTTGTATTAAATCTCTGCCAAGATGGCTGGATTTTTGTATAATACGATTTTCTTTCTTTTTCATTACTTGGTTAACCCCAAGTAATCAAACGTTCCCACTTTTGGATTTGTCAAAAGTGGAATAAAATCGCTTTGCCACGATTTTTTGTAATATCTACTCTTTCGTGCTATCGGCAGTTAGCCTGTGTCTGTCTACGTCATTCCGTACTCTGTACTATATTGTATTTGCTGTTAGACTTTGCCTTGCAGAAAAAAGGATTCTGCTAATCCCTCATGAGTTATGATATAGAAAATAGTATTTTTATTTTTATCTAAAAACGCTAAATCTAACTGCTTAAAGTTGTCATCAAATTGCACAATATTTTCATCTATATTAATAAAAAACGAATTAAAAGTTTTTAACAAATCATAAAACTTTTGATTAAACTTAAAAGTATATAAAATTTTCTTTCTACCACCATATTTAGACTTTTTAAATTTATTTGTATGAATTTCACTTATCAATTCTAAATTTTCTTTAGCAAACAAAATAATCTCATCATTATCATCTAAAAAATTGATTAACTCAACATATTTAATATGCGGTTTTAATTTTTTAAGTAAATTTCTATATTCAGTATTATTTTTTAAAGTTATACGTTTTAAATCGTCAAAATTTTCCATATTAATCTCCTATACAAAACAAAAAAACCTTTCAGATTAACTGAAAGGTTTTCGATGGTGATCCATCGGAGATTCGAACTCCGGACACCCTGCTTAAAAGGCAGGTGCTCTGCCTGCTGAGCTAATGGATCAAATGGCTGGGATGGTAGGACTCGAACCTACGCAATGCCAGAGTCAAAGTCTGGTGCCTTACCGGCTTGGCTACACCCCAATGTAATACAGGCTATTGGATTTTATGGGGTGGATAATGGGATTCGAACCCACGGCCCTCAGTGCCACAAACTGATGCTCTAACCAACTGAGCTATACCCACCATACTATAACATTTTACAATTTTCTAGTATTCTAGAAAATTGGCACGCCTGAAGGGATTCGAACCCCTGGCCTACTGCTTAGAAGGCAGTTGCTCTATCCAACTGAGCTACAGGCGCATGTTGGAGCGGGTGATGAGAATCGAACTCACGTGTTCAGCTTGGAAGGCTGACATTCTACCATTGAACTACACCCGCATGTTTGTTCATCTTCGTGAAATATGACGCTTACCGCTCTCGTTCTCACTGCTTTCCTTTTGGGAACATATATGAGTATATATTAAATAAACCGTTTTGTCAACACTTTTTTAAAAGTTTTTTTATTTTTTTTGAAAAAAGTTTTTTAGAGGTTTTTTTATCATATTTTGAAGACTAGTTTTTACCGATTAGTTTGTCATTAATAGGGGGGATTGCTTGGATATAATTATAGCATATAAATTGCTTTATTTCAAGTATAGTTTATTTTATTTAACCTTTCGCAAGAT
>CAYJKB010000013.1:0-2665 GCA_964370625.1 uncultured Oscillospiraceae bacterium
GAAGAAAACGCATATTCTCCAACGTATTCAGCGATAAAAAATCCATCTACCATTACATAGAATGATAGAAAAATCATTGATAGCATACTTGGTAATGTATAGCAAAATACGGTTTTAAAGTTAATTTGATTAATCATAGTTCACCTTTTTATATATTTTAACTTAGTATAACACAGAAAAGTTAAACTTCAACTTATTTATCTAAAATTAATTTATAAATATTTTTATTGACAAGTCATAATAATAGTGATATACTACTTTAAGCCGCATAGAACGAGGCTTTGAAAATAGCATTAGCTATTGCCCGCAACAGCGTGACTCTAATTATGAAAGAGAGGTACTATTCGAATGTACGCAATTTTAGAAACAGGTGGAAAACAATACAAAGTATCTGAAGGTGATGTAATCTACATCGAAAAGCTAGGTTTAGCTGATGGAGAAAAAGTTACTTTTGACAAAATTCTTGCAGTTGGTGGCGACAGCTTAACAGTTGGTGCTCCTTACGTTGCTGGTGCTACAGTAGAAGCTACTGTAGAAAAAACTGGTAAACAAAGAAAAATCAAAATCTTCAAATACACGCCTAAAAAAGGCTACAGAAAACGTCAAGGTCACAGACAACCTTACACTAAAGTTACAATCGGTGCTATTAAAGCATAGTTTATGACTACAGTTCGTTTTCACAAAAAAGGTTCAGATTTTTTTCAGTTTGAAATGTTTGGACATTCGGGTTATGGCGAAGAGGGTTTTGATATTGTATGTTCTGCAGTATCTGCATCTGTCACTCAAACTCATATCCTTTTAGAAGATGTTTTAGGTATCAAGGTAACAACAGAAGTTGACGCCGAAACCACGCATATACTAATAAAACTGCCTGAAACTTTGTCAGGTAATCTATATAAAGATGCGCAAAATGCGATTTTAGCTTTTCAAATGAATATGGCTTCAATTTCGCAAGATTATTCACAATATATCGAAGTTTTGGAGGTGCAGCATAATGCTTAGAATAAGTTTACAATTTTTCGCTCATAAAAAAGGGGTAGGTTCTACTAAAAACGGACGTGACTCTGAATCAAAAAGACTTGGTGTTAAACGTGCAGATGGACAAACAGTTCCAGCTGGTAACATCTTAGTTCGTCAAAGAGGAACTAAAATCCATCCAGGTACAAACGTTGGTAGAGGTTCTGATGATACTCTATACGCTAAAGTTACAGGTGTGGTAAGATTTGAGCGTCTTGGAAAAGACCGTAAAAAGGTTTCTGTATACGAAATCGCTCAATAATTTAAATCGTTCCAAAAATCTCGGACTGCTGTTCGGGATTTTTGTTTTTATCTATAGAAAAGGAGGTTAAAATCAATGTTTATAGATACAGCCAAGATTAAAATCGCTTCTGGTAAAGGTGGCGATGGAAAAGTTTCTTTTCACCGTGAAAAATATATCACTTCTGGTGGTCCTGATGGTGGTGACGGTGGTAAAGGTGGTAATGTTGTTTTTGTAATCGATGATCATATGTCTACACTTATGGATTTTCGTTACAAACGTAAATATAAAGCACCAGATGGTGAAAATGGTGGTTCTGCTAAATGTTTTGGTAAAGATGGCAAAGATTTAATAATTCGTGTGCCTCGTGGTACTGTTATCAAAGATACTGCCACAGGTGGAATTATTAAAGACATGTCAGATGAAGAGCCATATATTGCTGCTAAAGGTGGCAAAGGTGGTTGGGGAAATCAACATTTCGCTACGCCAACTCGTCAAGCTCCACGTTTTGCAAAAGCTGGTTTACCTAGCATAGAACTTGAAGTTACATTAGAGCTTAAACTACTTGCTGATGTTGGTTTAGCTGGTTTTCCGAATGTTGGAAAATCAACACTTTTATCAGTAGTTTCAGCTGCGAGACCTAAAATCGCAAACTATCATTTTACAACTCTTGAACCTAATTTAGGTGTTGTAAACATAGGCCCTGAACAATCTTTTGTGCTTGCTGATATTCCTGGTATTATCGAAGGTGCATCTGAAGGTGTTGGTTTAGGACATGCATTTTTACGTCATATAGACAGATGCCGATTAATTATTCATGTTGTCGATGTTTCAAGCACTGAAGGTCGTGACCCTATCGAAGATTTTATTAAAATCAATGAAGAACTTGTTTTATATAGCCCAGAACTTGCTACTCGTACTCAAATCGTTGTTGCTAATAAAATTGATGTTCTTGGTGATGATAGACAACCAATTGAACGTTTTAAAGATTTTGTTGAAGAAAAGGGCTATTTATTCATGGAAATGTCAGCAGTTTCCACTCGTGGTACTGATGAATTGATGAAAAAAACTTGGGAACTTTTATCAAAACTTCCTCCAGTTACAATCTATGAGCCTACTTATGTAGCTCCTGAAATAGTTTATGATTCTAAAGATATTGAAATCAAAATGGTTGATGATTATTATGTTGTTGAGGGTGCGTGGATTGAACGTCTACTCGGCAATGTAAACATTGATGATTTTGAATCTCGAATGTACTTTGAACGTATGCTTAGAAAAGCAGGTGTTTTTGAGCGTTTAGAAGAGATGGGTGTGCAAGAAGGCGATACTGTAGTTATTTACAGTTTTGAATTTGAATATGCTTATTAAATTATAATTAAATAGTTTATAGTTATAGACTGTGGTGAA
>CAYJKB010000013.1:2765-7530 GCA_964370625.1 uncultured Oscillospiraceae bacterium
GCATTTGTAGTTATGGATTTATTTATCCCTACTGTCATTTCCCTTGTTGTTATGTTCATTCACGCCATCGGATTTTTTGCTTTTGGGCTTAAAATCAGTAAGAATATATAATAAATGGTGTAGCCGTTGGCTACACCATTTATTATTTAATTTGCTATCTCATCAAGTATTTCCTGATGCACTTCATCACAATCGAAGAAATCCTTTTGAGTTAATACATCATGCATTTCATATGCATTTATAATTTTATCGAAATATTTTCTATCTGCTTTATACTGCTCTTTATCGATATTATTTTCTTTTTCCCAAATATTAGTACAAATATCAGCAGTATATCCGAAATTCTCAAAAATCTTGAAAATTTCTTTTTTATTTTCAATGTAAATATTATTATTCATATTTCATTCCTCCAAAGTATTATAGTACACAATATGAATAATTTAATATTTCGTTACAAGTTTATATTTATAGTTTTTCTCTAGCGTATGCATTTTCCATAGCTTCAATCAATGGAAGTTTTTTGCCACTCATAAATCTTACCATTGCACCACCAGCTGTACAAACATATGAGAATTTTTCTTTACCTACATATTTAGTAGCAGATGTTACAGTATCTCCCCCACCTATTACAGAATAAGCAGAGCTATTTGCAATCGCTGTCCAAATTTCTTTTGTTCCAACGGAGAAGATTTGTTCATTTTCATAAACTCCAGCAGGTCCATTTGCAAATATCATCTGTGCATCTTTTAAAATTTCAGCATATTTTTCGATTGTTTTAGCACCGATATCGAAATAAAGCTCATCTTGCATGTTAGCTGTTACATCAATTTCACTGCGAGCAGCATTTTGTTCAAATGCTAAATCTAATGGTAATTCAAAACTATTCGGAAATTCTTTAAGATATTTTGCTGCAATATCAACAAATGCTAACATATCACGATCTTTTAAAAATTGCATTTGTTTTTCGCCAAATTTAACTCCATTTGCAATGTGCATTATTATACCTGTTACACCAGTAGTTAAAATTTTATCAGCAGTTTTATTTTTAAGCACACTTTCCATCATACCAAAAGCATCAGATATTTTTGCACCACCCAAAACGAAGATAGATGGATGTTTTGTATCATTTAATACATTTGATAATGCTTCATATTCTGTGAAAAATTGGAAACCAGCAGCTGATGGAAGTAAATGTGGGAAACCTACCATTGAAGGTGGATTTCTATGTGCAGCTGAAAATGCATCATTCACATATAAATCAAATAATGGAGCAAGTTTACGAATTAACCAAACATCTTTCATTTGTTCAGGTGCAAGTTTTACAAAATTTGAGAAAGTAGATAATTCTTCACCTAAATATCTTAAATTCCCTAAAATAATTGCCTCTCCTGCTTTAAGATTATTAACACTATCTATAGCAGCAGGTCCACACACATCATCTATATAAGAAATTTTGCAACCAGTAATACGGCTTAAAATTTCAGCATGTTCTGCAAGTGGAATTAAGTTTTGATAATCTTGAGTATCACCTTGATGTGCAATTATTGCAACAGATGCACCTTTATCTAACATAAATTTTAATGTTTCAGCATTTTTATTTAATCTATTTTCATTAACAATTTTTTTTGTTTCAGGGTCAATCGGTGAATTGATATCAGGACGGAAAAGAATTTTTTTCCCACAGATGTCTATATTTTTAATTGAATTAATTTTTATTTCCATTTTCCAATCTCCAAATATTCATTAGTTTTTTTAGTTGCTTCTTCCATAGTAGATTGCATACTAAGTGCAGCACGTACACCATCAATTGTTTCTGGAATTGTTACAGCTTCTTGTGGAATATAGATTGCAAACATAATTTGATCTCCATGTTCAACAATACTTTCTTCCCATAAACCAATTTCATACATATCAGCTCTTGCATTTCCTAAATCTCTAGCATAACGGAACATAGAAGCATTTCCTAAGAATCCATCAGCAATACGAACAACACGAATTCTATCATAGCTTTCAAATGCTTTTAGTGCTGTTTCTTTCGTAATTTTGTCTTTACCTTTAATTGTTACAGTGATAATATGTCCATGAGTAACAGGTGTATGAACTAAAATACCAGTTGCCTTTACATGTGGCATAATTTCCATCAAGTCAACTGCTTGATGAGAAGGAGCTTTATCTATTTTAAGTGCATTTGTTAAACCTCTATGATAATCACCTGGATCTGCAACACGACGGATAATTGTAATTGCAACATTTTCCACACCGCCACAAGCTCTATCAAGACAATCAACTGCACGAATAAGTCCAGTTGTATTACAAGAAGTAAGTTTTAAGAAGTTTTTGCCAAGCCCAGCTTCGTAATTTGCCATACCATGGAAAAATACATCTGCTACATCATTTTTTTCTCCACCTTGAAAAATACAAGGTTTGTTATACTTTTCACAAAGGGTTTTATTTTTAGCTCCGATTCCTGCTGGAGTTGCATCCAGTAATATATCACAAGCTTTAATTAAATCTTCAATATTACCACTAACTGGAATATTAGCTTTATCAAAGTCATCTTTATATTGTTCATCTGACATGTAAAGATTATATTTCATTCCACTTTCTTTAAGTGCTCTAACGCTTAAGTTAGGTGTTCTATTGGCAACTCCTACAAGCTCCATATCCCCCATTAAGCTAATTCCATCACACAGTCTTTGACCTATAATTCCGTATCCTAATACACCAACTTTTACTTTTTGCATAATATCATTCTCCTTCTTTATTTATTCTCAGAGTATTGTTTATACTCAGGATTTAAAAGTGATTTTGGATCTTCACCTTTCATGTATGTTGCAATTACATTTGCACAATGTTCAAAAACCATGCGAACAGCTTGTGTACTTACAGCGGCTGAATGAGGTGTTAAAACAACATTTGGTAATTCTTTTAGTGCTGAACTTTGATCAAAAGGCTCTGTTTTAAATGCATCTAAACCAGCACCAGCAACTTTACCAGATTTCAAAGCTTCGATTAAGTCATTTTCATCAACAACATATCCACGACTTGTATTTATAATATAAACTCCATCTTTCATAAGCTCAATAGTTGGCTTGCAGACAAAGTCTTTCATTTGTTTAACAGCAGGTAAATGAAGGCTTATAATGTCAGCAGTTGTAATAGCTGTTTCCATATCTACCATTTCAACACCTAAAAGCTCTGCTGCCACTTCATTTGGGTATGGGTCATAAGCAATTACTTTTACAGGAAATACACTTAAGAATTTAGCAAATTCACGACCAATATTTCCGAAACCTAATAATGCTACAGTTCCTTCAAGGGTTTGTGTCATATTAGCAGTAACACCACCACCACGTATACCACGATCAAAACTTGAAATCTTTCTTAGCACAGCAAGTGTTAAAGCTAATGTTTGTTCTGCAACAGCTTTAGCATTTACTCCAGGCGCATTAGATACAGCAATACCTCTTTTTGTAGCTTCTTGAATATCTACAGTTTCAAAACCAGCTCCAAATCTTGAAATTCCTTTTAAGTTTTTGGAACAAGTTTCGAATATATCTTTGTCCCATGGTTCTCTGCCTATAACTACATAATCAAAATCTTGGCAAGCATCGATTATTTCCTTTTTATCATAAGTATGATAAAGTGGTTTGTGTGTTATAGTTGCTCCCATTGAAATCGCATCAGCAAACACAACATCTAAATCTAGATTAAGCTCGTTTTGGACAAATACACCTATCTTCGTTTGATTTTCTGGCATGATTATCACTCCCTATTTTTTTAATTAGCTATATAAAACTTGTAAAGCAAGATTTAAAAATTTTTCAGAATTGTTTTTTGTCAAATTTTTAACAAATTATCTAAAAAAAATAAATTTCCTTTTTTTCTCATCTTTTATTACAAGTAATTTTCTGCACTATAACCTTACTGTTTTTCCATGTTAATTGTTATTACTAGACCTCTGCTAAATTTTTTCTTTAACTATAGCATATCTTTATCTTTTAAGTCAAGCATTTATTTTTTGCATATTATAACTAAATTTCATATATTAGTATTGACATTTGTAACAAAAAAACATATTATGGTAACATTGAATGATTTTACGAACTTTTTTGAGGAGAAAACTAAAATGAAAAATATTTTAATTGTTGTTGACTACCAAAATGACTTTGTGAATGGTGCTTTAGGTTTCCCTAACGCTGATGAATTAGATGTACATATTGCACAAAAGGTGTTGGAATACGGTGAAGGCAATGTTTTCTATACCTTAGATACTCATTATGAAGATTATTTAGATACTCGAGAGGGAAAAAATCTACCAATTTCACACTGTATTAAAGGTACTTTTGGTCATGAAATTTTTGGTGAAACTAAAAAATCATTAGAAAAAATTAATGCAAAAGGCTTTGAGAAACTCTCTTTTGGGCTAAAAATCACTGATGAAATCGCTAAGATTTTACCAGAAAATGTCGATACTATCGAGCTATGTGGTTTAGTATCAAATATTTGTGTTATCAGTAATGCTGTTATATTCCAAACGCATTATCCTTTAGCTCAAATAATTGTAGATAAAAAGCTAACAGCAAGCTTTGATGAGGATTTAAATCAAAAAACTTTCGATGTGCTAAAAGGACTTCAAGTAAAAGTTATATAACTTATTAAATTGAATAGATTGGTGCAACTTATATACTTAGCAGAATTTTTGCTATTATATATGGTTGCACCTTGTTTTTATTTTATACATATATTTAAAAAAGTTTGAATC
>CAYJKB010000013.1:7630-9086 GCA_964370625.1 uncultured Oscillospiraceae bacterium
ATTTAAAAAAGTTTGAATCACTTGCAATAAAACATCTGCCTCATGCATTATAAAGGTGTAAGGCAAAGACAAATGCAGATAACTTGAAAATCAGCTGATAAGTTTACTTAATTAGAAAAAACAACAATTTCTTATATTTGAAAGGTAAGGTAATTAAAATGACAACTACAACTAACACAACTAATAAAAAGGTATTAACTGGCGTATTAGCAGGCGCTTTAGCACTAGGTGCTATCGGTTACGGAATCTATGCAAATCAAGGTTCTACTGTTTCAACAATCATTGGACTTGATGTAAACCCTAGTATTGAACTTAAACTAACAGACGATGATAAGGTAGTAGAAGTTGCTACATTAAACGATGACGCTCAAATCGTTTTAGATGACATGGATTTACAAGGTACTGATATTGATGTTGCAATGAATGCTTTAATCGGCTCAATGTTACAACATGGTTATCTAAACTTAGACACAAACTCAATTTTACTTTCTGTAGAGAATGATGATACAGCAAAAGAAGCTGAACTTCAAGCAAAACTTCAAGCAGAAATGACAAGTGTATTAGAAGCTCAAGGTTTCAGTGGAGCTGTAATCACTCAAGCTGTTGAAGATGAAATGGATGATATTATTGAAGAATTAGCTGAAAATGCTAAAATTTCTTCTGGCAAAGCAGCTTTAATCAACGAATTAATTAACTCAAATCCAACTTATACTGTTGAACAACTTGCAGCTCTTTCAATCACTGAACTTTCTCTATTAGCTGAAGGTTTAACTCCTAACATAACTCAAACTGGTACTGTAAGTGATAAAGCTTATATAGGACATGAAACTGCTCTTTCAAAAGCTTTAACTCATGCAAATCTAGCTGATGTTACTGTTACTGACAATGATTTTGATTTAGATGATGGTGTATTCGTTTATGAAGTGGAATTTAACAAAGATGGTACTGAATACGAATATGAAATTGATGCTATCACTGGTGAGATTCTAAAAACTGATAAAGATTTAGTTGATTCTGATGATATTGATGATTTAGACGATGATCAAGATGATGATATTGCGCCTAGCACATCTGATAAAACTTATATTTCTGCTGAAATTGCTTTAGGTCATGCTTTAAGCCATGCAAATGTATCTGATGTAATCGTTGACGATAATGATTTTGATATTGATGATGGTAAATCTATCTATGAAATCGAATTTACTAAAGATGGCGTTGAGTATGAATATGAAATCGATGCTATCACTGGTGAAGTTATTAAATCTGAAACTGATACTGATGATGATAATGACGATTTAGATGACATCAACGATGATTTAGATGATGATAATGACGATATCAACGATGACGATGATAAAGACGATATCAATGACGATTTAGATGATGACGATGACGACATCGACGATTTAGATGATGACGATGATAAAGACGATATCAACGATGATTTAGATGATGA
>CAYJKB010000013.1:9186-17908 GCA_964370625.1 uncultured Oscillospiraceae bacterium
TGTAGCTCCTACAACTCCAACTGCAACTGTAACAGATGATGATGAGGATGATGATAATGATGACAACGATGATGATGATTATCAAGAAATTGAGAAAGACGATGACGATAATGATGATGACGATGACAACGACGACGAAGACGACGATCAAGATGATGATAGCGACGATGATGACGACAATGACGACGATGATGACAACGATGACGACGATGATAGAAGATAATTTCTAAGTAATACACATTATTTTTCCTAACTTAAAGGGTGTGACTAAATGTCACACCCTTTAAGCTTGCCTATAAAGTTCTACACGCTGTTGATTGTTTTGAATTTCACCAGCTTTAATTTTATAATTTTACAAAAAAATGTGATGCTTAGGAAATATCCCAACATCACATTTTCAGTATCTAAATTATTCAGCTACAGAATTAAAAATTTCTTCGATAGCACTTGTATCAGGAGCTATAGCAAAAAGAATATAATCACCTTTTTTAATTAAAGTATAATCTTTAACAAGTTCATATTGTTCTGGTAAATATGTGCTCCAAGTTGTTTCTAAATCAGATTGACGTTTCATTATGCCATCTTCAACTGTGTCCATTTTACCTTCGGCAACTTTAGCAATGAAATATTCTTCAGCACTTACGTTAATCATAGGCATATAAGCTACATAATCCAATAAATCATCAGTTGAAATACCATATAAAGCTGTTAATACATCAGGTGTGATTTCAGCATTAGCTTGTGTTTCGCCATTAATTTTTGTGATATACGCATCCCATATAGAAGTTTTTAATGTTTCTGCTTCATCTTCTGTCACAGCTTCATCTGTTTCTTCTTCGGTTTCGATGTCTTTATCTGGTGTTGGTTCAGTTGGATTAGTCGTAGTTTCTGGTTCTGTTTCTGTTTCAGGTGGTGTTACAACTACTTCTGTTCCGCCTTCATCAATGATATCATCATCTCCTGGAAGTGGTGCTACAACTACAGCATCATCAGGTGTTACAACGCCATCATTTGCTGTGTCATCACCTTCTGTTACAGGAGGTGCTATATCATCATTTGTTTCTGGTACGTCATCATTTCCTCCACATGCAACAAGTAAGCTTAGCGTTAATGTTGTACATAAAAGTGGGATTAGAATTTTTTTCATTTTAAATTTCTCCATTTCAAAAAGTTTTGATGTTAGTATAGACGCATGAAAAAAACAAAAGTTCCATATTTAAAAAAAATTAAATTATTTACAATTAAGTTTTAATATAAAGCTTTAAATATGTCAAAATATGTAGTACAATAGAAATAATTTGAAAAATTAGGAGTAAAAGATTTATGATGATAGCTTGGACTAAGCTTATTATATATGGTATTATCATTGGCATAGCAAATAGTATCCCTGGGGTTAGTGGTGGTACTATGGCTGTAATACTTAATATATATACAGCTTTAATTTCTGCAATTTCTTCAATTCGCACAGATTTTAAAAAAAGTATGCGTTTTCTATTACCAATCGGTGCAGGTCTTGCAACTGGTATTTTTTTATTCAGTCAACTTATTTCTTATTCATTAGAACATTTTAATATTCCAACTAATTTCTTTTTCATTGGACTTATTGTCGGTAGCATTCCTATGTTATATAAAAAAACTGTATACAAATCTAAAAACATCAAGCTAATTATACCATTTGTATTAAGTATGATAGTAATTTTACTTACGGTTTATTTTATTCCTGATACTAATGATAGCTTAATTACTGTTATCACTCTTGAAAATGCAATTAAATTATTCATATCAGGTGTACTTGCAGCAGCTGCTATGATTGTTCCTGGGCTTAGTGGGTCTTTTATTTTATTATTACTTGGAGTTTTCACAAGTGTTTATACTGCTGTAGCTGAGTTTAATATTGCTGTACTTCTTTTTGTAGGTCTTGGCTGTATTGTTGGCATTCTATTAGGTACTAAAGCTATGGATTTTCTATTAAAAAAATACTCTAATATTACTTATAGTTGTATTACAGGGCTTGTTTTTGGGTCTATTTTCGCAATCTACCCTGGGTTTACTTTTGACTTAACTGGGCTTATAGCAATTATTTTATTTATACTTGGTATAGCATTAACTTTATGGTTTTCTTCTGAAAAAAGAAGTTATATTTCTATTTCAAGAAAACAAGATGAATAAAACTTTCAAATTATTGTATCTGTATCCATTCTTTGGATATTGTGTACAAAATTAGCACTTATAACCATAAAAAGACTGTGTTTTTTTTCGAAATTGCTATAGAAAAATTTAAAAATCGTGGTATAATATAGGTAGTAAGAAAGAAACGGAGGCGCATAAATGGATTGTATTTCACACTCGCGCATAGCAAAACTAATAGCAAACCATGTAGATGAGTTCCATGGGCTGAAACTAGATTTAAATAGTTTCGTTTTTGGTAACTTAAAGCCAGATTTAAAGGCGGAATATATCACGAAGCGTCATAATCCGTCTGTAATGTTTGATGAAGTAATGGAAAAAATAGTTACTCTCTATAATAATTATGAATACAGTCAAATTAACGAGAATGACTATAGTGTTGACCTCGGAGAAATATGCCATTACCTAACGGACTTTGTTTCTTATCCTCATAATGATGATATATATGATAAATCTTTATTATCTCATTATATCTATGAAAAACGACTAATGCTGAATATTTTTACAATGATTAATCGCAATAAACTAAAAAAACTTACTGAAAACATGCGATTAGTGTACTCTTTGGATGAACTTATTCATCATATAAAGCAAATTCATCGTGAATATATAGAAAATACTAAGAAGCATAGTATGAAAAATGATTTAGAATTTACAGGTCTTTTATGTTCAACATTTGTTGTGGGAATGACAGCAATAATCTTTGATAAACAGGTTGCTGTATCTGCGACTGCCTAGTATTCAAATCATTTACAATTTAATAAAATTTATGGCCTCTTGATTAATTTCAAGAGGCTTTAAGTGTGCCAAAATATTAATATAGGTTTAGAAAGGAATTTCCATAAAATGATTAAAACTAATGCCATGCGTATATTAGATAGTGCAAAAATTAATTATAATGTCTATGAATATCCATCTGATGGAACTGCTGTAGATGGTGTTACTGTTGCAAAGCTTTTAAATCAAAACCCAGACAAAGTTTATAAAACCTTAGTAACACAGGGCAAAAGTGCAAAATTTCATGTTTTTGTAATACCAATAAACAAAGAACTTAATCTTAAATCTGCGGCAAAAGCTGTTTCAGAAAAATCTATAGAAATGATTGCTGTAAGCAAAATAAACTCTGTTACTGGCTATGTTAGAGGTGGTTGTAGCCCTGTTGGTATGAAAAAAGAATATAATACCATTATCCAATGTGATGCCGAGCTTCTAGATACATTTATTGTTAGTGCTGGAAAAATTGGTTTTCAGTTAGAGTTATCCCCTACCGAACTTGCAAGCTTTATTAAGGCTTCTTTTGCGGAGGTCTGCTGTTAGGTTTATTAGTTTTCTTCTGACTAGGTTTGGTCGGGTTTTTCGGTGTATTTTTGCTATTTTGCTTTGTTTTGGGTTTATGCTTAGGTTTTTCTGATGTAGCACGTGTGTTTGTTTTTTGCGTCGAATTCGAATTGAGTCTTTTACTATTTTGCCTATTACTATTATTTTTAATTGCAGTTTTTTTCTTTGGTGGTGCATATTTAATTTGCGAAATAGATTTTCTTCTTCTTTGCTTTTTAAGGTTATGACGTCTTAATGCTACTTTTAAGATATTAAAAAACAACATTAATATAAGCACAACAAGGCACCCTGTAAGTATAACTACATAATTATCTTGAATTATTGTAAGTGGTGTAACTTTTGGTGGTGGAATTACTTCTGTAACTTCAGAAAGATTGATATTCACTGTGGATAATACCTTTTTTTGTCCGTTTTCTTGCATACAAATTGATGCAAAAGATGTGTTAGGCTCTGTAAATTCAAAATAAATATCACTATTTTTCGTCCCATAAGGAACAGTTAAATATATGTCAGATAGATTTGAAAAATCAACAACATAGTCTTCTGAAATTTTTTGATAGACAATTGATGCTGCTGAGAAAATCTGTTCACGAGTTATTACAATTTCAATTTCTTCTGGTGGGTCTTGTAATTCTTCTTGTTCTTCACCAGTTTGGGTATCTTCAATATTTTCACCTTGTGTTATTTCTGCTTGTTCATTTTCTGTTGAAGTTTCAGTTGCAAGGGTTGCAACAGAGGGAAAAAATGTATATAATAGAAAAATAAGACTTAGTATTGTTAATAGGTTTTTTTTCATACATACCTCCATGCGTAAAATCATCTTATTATATAATACTATAAAACATATATAAACTGCAACAATTTTGAAGAAATTTGTAGAAAGAGGTATAATGGAATATTTTGCTTATTATTTTATAATAATTAATTTATTAGGCGTAATCTTTGTTTTGTCAGATAAGCGTAAAGCTCGTAAAAATAAATGGAGAGTGCCTGAAAAAACTTTTTTTATAATCACTATATTGGGTGGTGGATTGGGTACATATATTACAATGAGGAGAATAAGACATAAGACTTTACACAAAAGATTTATGATAGGTTTACCTATTTTAATAATTTTATGGTTTTCTGCTTTTATATACATATACTTAAAAATAAGAGGTGTAATTTGACACAGATTTTAATTAATACATTTATTAAAAATAGCGAAGACATAGAGAATTTAAAAGTTCGTGCAAAATATGGGGTTCTTGCTGGAATTGTTGGTATTATTTGCAATGTATTGCTATGTATCAGCAAAATTGCAATAGGTTTGATTTCATCTAGTGTCGCTATTATGGCTGATGGGCTCAATAATTTATCTGATGCTGCAAGTTCTATAGTTTCTATTGTAAGCTTTAAGATGGCAAGCAAAGAACCAGATAGCGAGCATCCTTTTGGTCATGGCAGGATTGAATATATTGCAGGTTTAATTGTTGCATTTATGATACTTCTAGTAGGTTATGAGCTTATTCAAAGTAGTATTGCGAAAATAATTAATCCACAGCCTGTGGAATTTTCTTTTACGCTTATTATTGTCCTCGTGTTATCTATTATAATTAAATTATGGATGGGTGGCTTTAACCGAAAAATCGGTAAAGCAATTAATTCTGCTATGCTTATTGCTGTTATGCAAGACAGTATTAACGATGCAATTTCCACTTTTGTTGTTCTAATTAGTGCTATAATTGCTGATATGAGTGGACTTTTACTTGACGGATATGTCGGATTAATCGTTGCTCTTTTCATTATTTACTCAGGTATTAAAATTGCAAAAGAAACATTAGACCCACTTTTAGGTCTAGCTGTTGACCCTGAAATTTCGCAAAAAATAGAGGAAATTTTGCTACATTATGAAGATATCAAAGGCGTACATGATTTAATTGTTCATAATTATGGTGAAGGTAAAAATATTGCATCTATTCATGTTGAAGTTGCTGATAATTGTGATTTTGTTAAGGTGCATGAGGTTATAGATGCTGCTGAAAAATTGGTTTGGCGTAAAACTGGTGTATATATAGTTATTCATATGGACCCTATTTGTTTAGATGATGAACGAGTTCTTAAAATTCGTCAACAACTAGAAGCTACAATTTTAAAAATTGATGACGAACTTTCTATGCATGATTTCAGAATTGTTGATGGTGACCATAATATTAATTTAATCTTTGATATTGTAGTATCCTATGATTATACACAGGATAAAAAAGAGGAGTTAATTAAAATTATTGAACAAAAAATGAAACGTATTGACAATAAATACAGTTGTGTTATAACTATTGACCATAAAATGTAAGAACGGAGAATAAAATTATGTTATTAATAAAAAATGCAAATATTCTGGAGGCATATACTAAAAAATCTTTAACTGCTGATATCTTAATCGGAGATGATGGTAAAATTATAAATATCGGTCAGAATATTATTGAAAATTGTACTACTTTAGATGCTACAGGACTTACTTTAACTAATGGGCTTATTGACGCACATGTTCATCTGCGTGACCCTGGGCTTACACATAAGGAAGATATTTTCACTGGTGTGGAGGCTGCTAAAAAAGGTGGATTTACAACAGTTATCTGTATGGCGAACACTGTACCTACTATGGATAACGTGGAAACTTTAAAATATTTTTATGATAAGGCTAGTAAATGTGATATAAATGTGCTGACATGTGCTGCTGTAACTCATGGTTTATCAGGTCAAACTATGGTTGATTTTGATGAACTTATAGAAAATGGTGCAATAGGTTTTACTGATGATGGAATTAACCTTACAAATGCTTCTTTATGCCTTGAAGCTATGCAAAAAGTTGCAAAATTAGATACTGTAATTAGTGTGCATGAAGAAGATCCATCACTTGTATATTCTGCTGGTGTAAACTTTGAGAGCGACGCTGCGACTCATTTTGGTGTAGTTGGTGCAAGCTGTCAAGCTGAAGAAAGTATGATTGGACGTGATATAGCTCTTGCACTTTCTTCTGGTGCTAAGGTATGTTTTCAGCATATCAGCTCTAAAAATTCTGTTAAATTAATTCGTGCTGGTAAAGATATTGGAGCTTTTGTTTATGGAGAAGTTACGCCTCATCACATTAGTCTTACACAAGATGATGTTATTAAATTTGGTGTTAATGCTAAAATGAACCCTCCACTTAGAACAGAAGAGGATAGACAAGCGTTAATTAACGGACTTCGTGATGGCACCATTGATATTATCGCAACTGACCACGCACCACATACTGATAAAGAGAAAAATGTTGAATTTGCTAAAGCACCTTCTGGTATTATAGGGCTTGAAACTGCATTTTCTGTTTGCTACACTTATTTGGTTAAAACAAACGAGCTTTCTCTTTTACAGTTAATCGAAAAAATGAGTGTAAATCCAGCAAAATTATATAATTTAGAAAACAAAGAAATTTCAATAGGAAACGTTGCAGAGCTTTGTATTATTGATGAAAATGCAAAACTTGATACTTCTTCTTTTATCTCCAAATCAAATAATTCACCATATTTAAATACTGAACTTTACGGCATAATTAAAGCTACAATTAAGGGTGATAAAATTGTTTATATGAGCTAGAAATAGTTATAAAAAACTTTACAATTTTGTAATACTAATACTATTTTTATAAACTATACTTAATTTGTAGACAAATTCGAAAGGAGGAAAAACAAATGCATTATTTACTATCTTTTTTAGAAGGTGTAATAACATTTATTTCACCATGTTTATTGCCAATGTTACCCCTATATATTTCTTATTTTGCAGGGCAGAGTAAAAGTCGTAGTCGTGCTTTTGTTGGCTCTTTAGGATTTGTATCAGGTTTTACAGTTGTATTTATCATGTTAGGTGCTTTTGCATCTACTATCGGTAAATTTTTCTTACAACATAATACTGCTGTAAATATTGTAACAGGACTTATCGTTATAATTTTTGGTTTAAGCTTTTTAGGAATTTTTAATCTAAAATTTTTAAATCTTAATATTGGATTTAAAACTGATAAGACAAATTTTTTCACATCTTTTTTATTTGGTATCATTTTCTCAGTTGGTTGGACACCATGTGTCGGTGCTTTTCTTGGCTCTGCATTAGCTTTAGCCAGCACAACCGGAAGTGTTATCCAAGGAATTTTAATGCTATTTCTTTTCTCAATGGGTCTTGGAATACCATTTATTTTAAGTGCAGTTTTCATCGACAAATTAAAATCTACTTTCGATTTTATTAAAAAACATTATAATGTCATTACTTTGCTTTCTGGTTGGTTTTTAATCATCACTGGTATACTAATGATGACAGGTTATATGGGACGTTTACTTGCGCTACTTAGCTTTTAGGAGGAAATTACAAAATGAAAAATCAAAAAGGTTTAATAATTTTAGCTGTAATCATCGTAATTGTACTTATGAGTGCAAGTGTATTGTATGATCTTTTAGGAACAGGTAACACGCCACCTCCACAAGAAGTTACACCGAATGTATCTGATGATGCTAATACATCTCAAGAAGAAGATGTAATTCCAGCACCGAATTTTACAATGACAGATACAGATGGAAATCAGGTTGATTTAGAAAGCTTTTTCGGAAAACCAATAGTTCTTAACTTTTGGGCTTCTTGGTGTCCTCCTTGTAAAGAAGAAATGCCTGGATTTGATGCTGTTTATAAAGAATTTGGCGAAGATGTACATTTTATTATGTTAAATTCAACAGATGGTGCTCGTGAGACTATAGAAATAGCTAATGATTATATAGCAGACAGTGCTTACTCTTTCCCTGTGTATTTTGACTATTTACTTGATGAAGAAGGTAATGATATTTTCTTATCTGTTGGTATTTCTTATGGTGTATCAAGCCTTCCAACAACTTTATTCATCGATGAGAATGGAAATATTGAAAATGCATTTTTAGGATCTATTCCAGAGGCAGATCTTCGTATACTTGTTGAAGGTATGCTGAAATAAAACTCTTGACTTTGAATCTTCTTTATGATAATATTGCATGAGTGCTGAAAATTAGCGCTCAAAAGACAGTTCGTAATCCATCCTGTCTATAAACAAAACTAGGGAATGTCAATAAAGAATATATTGCAAGGTGTTTGCTCAGATTTAGCTTATTTTATGCTTTTTTAAATAATTTAGTTAAACATTTTATTTAGCGAACTCCTA
>CAYJKB010000013.1:18008-37414 GCA_964370625.1 uncultured Oscillospiraceae bacterium
TAGCGAACTCCTATTATTTACTTATTTACTTCCTTAATTTTTAATTAAGGAAGTTTTTTTATTGAAAATTCCCCAATTTATATTTGCAATCGGAGGAATAAAAACATGCAAAATGAACTAATTTTAATCGCTTCACTTCTTTTTTCCTATGGAATGGTCTTTATTTTTTACAAAACTTTAGGTAAAACTGGGCTTTTCGTTTGGACGGCTATCGCTACTATTGTGGCAAATATTGAAGTACCTATCTTAATTAATGCCTTTGGAATGGAACAAACACTTGGCAATGTATTATTTGCTTCAACTTTTCTTGTGACAGATATTTTATCTGAAAATCATGATAAAAAATCTGCAAATACAGCAGTTAAAATCGGTGTATTAGCTAGTATAACTTTTATCGTGCTTTCTAGGTTTTGGTTTGTATTTACACCATCAGAAAATGATTTTATTATGCCAGCTATGAAGGAAGTTTTTTCAAATACACCTAGAATTATGATTGCTGGTGTTGTGGTTTATGCTGTGTGTCAGTTATTTGATGTTTGGGTTTATCATAGAATTTGGCAAAAAACAACAGAAAAATTTGGTGATAGTAAAAAGTATTTATTTATTCGAAATAATGTGTCAACTATGTTAAGTCAGCTGATAAATAGCTTTTTATTCAACTTTGCTGCATTTTATGGAACTATGGATAATCAAACAATTATTTATATTTCGCTATCCACTTATGTGATTTACTTTATTACAAGCCTTCTTGATACGCCAATTGTATATCTTGCAAGACGTTTTAAACCAACAGAGGAAAAAGCATAAATTTACATTCATATTTTCAAACTTTTAACCATATAATTTAAAGAAATTAGGATTTTTAAAGTTTGGAGGTAATAAAAAATGCAAGACAACACAATTTTTCTGCCTGAAGGAATGATTGAAAATTCCAATGAATATTTAGGCAGTATGCAAGCACTTTCAAAAGCATTATCACAAGATAAAATAATAGAAGCACCTGTTGTAATGTGTGATTTAGAACATAATTTATACGTTGATTTAGGTAATGGGCTACGAGGGAAAATCCCTAGACAAGAATGTGCTTTAGGGATAACAGAAGGTACAACTCGTGAAATTGCTATTATCTCACGAGTGGGTAAACCTACTTGCTTTAAAGTTGTGTCGCTAGATGGGGAAATTATTTTATCTAGAAAAAAAGCACAAAAACAGGCACTGGATTTTCTTTTAAATCAAAAGTCTTCTGGAGATGTTTTAAACGCTCGGGTTACTCACTTGGAACAATTTGGTGCATTTGTCGATATTGGATGTGGTGTTATTTCACTTATTGGCATAGAAAACTTGTCGATTTCTCGAATTTTTCACCCTAAAGAACGCTTTTATGAAGGGATGCCTATTCTTGCTGTTATCACGGGGATTGATTATAACTCTAATAGGATTTTACTTTCACATAAAGAGCTTTTAGGCACTTGGGAGCAAAATTCTAAGAATTTTTCAGCGGGTCAAACAGTCATGGGAATTGTTCGCTCTGTTGAAAGTTATGGAATTTTTATAGAGCTTACTCCAAATCTTTCAGGACTTGCAGAAAATAGAGCTGATATTCATGCAGGTCAACACGTATCTGTATATGTTAAATCAATTATACCTGAAAAAATGAAGATTAAGCTTAGTATTATTGATGTTTTGCCTAATAATACTAACCCTTGTGAATTTGAATATTACATAGAAAATGACCATATCGAAACTTTTAAATATACTCCTGATAGTTGTACAACTAAACAAATCATTAGTAATTTTTCTTAAGTTTGTATATCTTTCTATTTTAATACAAAAATAACTTGAAAATTTTGATAAAAAAGGATATAATATATTGATATAAAATTTATTTAATTTTAAAATAGAAAGGCGATTTTTGCTATGCAGTTTATCGAAACTCCAAAAGTTTATGTTGATGCAGCTTTGTCTGCTAAAGAAAATATTGGTAAAAGCATCACATTTAAAGGTACGGTTCATCGTGCTAGAGAAATGGGAGATTTTGCTTTTATTATTGTTCGTACAAACTCTGATTTAATCCAATGTATGATGTCAGGTCAAATTGGTGAATACACTAAAGCAGATATTAAAGATGCTATGGTTGTTGAAATCACAGGTGATGTACGCGAAGAAGAACGTGCTTCTAATGGTATCGAGGTTGTGATTACAGATATTAAAATTCTTGCTGTAGCTTATGACACTCTACCTGTTCCACTTGGGAAAAAATATATGGGGCTTTCCCTTGATACAGATTTACCTCTACGTCCTATCACTCTTAGACACCCAATTAAACGTGCTGTGTTTAAAATTCAAGGTGAAATTGCCAATGCGTTTGGCGATTATCTAAGAAGTGAAGGTTTTATGCGTGTGCATACACCTAAAATCGTTTCAGCTGGTGCTGAAGGTGGAGCTAATATCTTTAAACTTGATTACTTTGGTCAAACTGCTTATCTTGCGCAAAGCCCGCAGTTTTATAAACAATATATGGCTGGTGTATATGGCAGAGTATTTGAAGTAGGCGGAGTATATCGTGCTGAACGTCACTCAACTTCTCGTCACTTAAATGAATATATCGGTCTTGATTTTGAAATGGCTTATATTGACAGCATGTATGATGTTATGGAGACTGAAACAGCTATGCTTCGTTATGTTGTAAAACATTTAAATGAAGTTTGTGCTGATGAAATAGCTCTATTAAATGTTAAACTTCCTGTGATTGATAAAATTCCTTCAATCACTTTTGCTGAAGCTAAAGAAATTATGGCTGAGAAATTCTCTCATAAATCTAAAAACCGTTATGACCTTGACCCTAATGAAGAACAAATGCTTTGCCAATGGGCTGAAGAAGTTCACAACTGTGAATTTGTTTTTGTTACTCATTTCCCATCTTCAAAACGTCCATTCTATGCTAAAGATGATGAAAATGATTCTTCTCTTGCACTTTCATTTGACCTTTTATTCAGAGGGCTTGAAATCACTACTGGTGGTCAACGTATTAACGATTACAAAGAACAATATGATAAACTTGTTGATCGCAAAATGAATGCTGAAGACTTTGAAAGCTTCCTTATGATGCATAAATATGGTATGCCTCCTCATGGTGGTTTAGGTATCGGGCTTGAACGTTTGACTATGAAAATGTTAAATTTAAGCAATGTTCGTGATGCTTCTTTATTCCCTCGTGATATGACAAGATTAGAACCATAATTAATTTTATCCCTTAGAAAAATTCTAAGGGATATTTTTTATGAAAATATGTCTTTCTATATAAATTAATTTTAAAATAAGAGCAATACCCTGATGGTTTTCTCTTACGACTTCTTTCCTTTTGTAATTTCTATTTAATATAAGTAAAAGAGCAGTTCAAATGAACTGCTCTTTTACTTTGGTTAATTACTATTTAAATGATGATTAAGCTGATTTTTTATACATCTTTTGGAAATATTTACAAATCTTGTTTTGAAATTAGCAAAAGATTTAAGAGCAAAATAAAAAGACCTCACTCTAAAAAGTGCGATCTTAATGTTAATTGAAAGTAAAAATTGATACACAACACATGGGTGTGTATAAATATTTATTTCTCTGTCCTTTTGCCTGAGAGAATAACGCATAAATATGCATCTTACACCTTCGGCACCAACATTTAAGAGGCTTCTCCAGAGTTACATCCGTTTATAGTCTTCATCTGCTGAGTGCAAATACCTGAGAGCGTTATTCCTTCGGTAAGTTATCTTTTTCCTATAAACATCAACTGTCTTATTAAATTACTTATATTAGTTTAATATATAATTCCACTAATGTCAATGCTTTTTTGTATAAATTTACTTTTTTAATAATTAATATTAAATGACTAACAAAAAAATAAAGGTAAACACCATTAACAGTGTCTACCTTTGTTTATTTTTATTTCAATGAATCTTATCTGAATGCATAAATAGTTGTTTGTGTATATTTTTCGCCTTTTTCAAGAAGTACATCTTGTATTCTTCCTGTATTCACAGCATTCGGATAACGTTGAGCCTCTAAACATAGAGCACAATGTTTATCATAAATTTTATTTTCTTTTCCTCGTATTCCAGAATCTTTATTTATGAAATTAGCTGTATAAAATTGTACACATGGCTCTGTTGTAAATATGTCCATAGTTACATAAGTTAATGAATCTTGAACTGTCGCTACTTTTTTAAGCGAACCATCAGCATTATTAATTAGATAATTAACATCAAATCCATTGTCTTTTATAAGTCTCTCATGTGTATCATTGCATGTATCTGCTATCTTCTTAATTGTTCGGAAGTCAAAAGGTGTATTTTCAACATTATCACAAATCGAAGTAGGCATGCCTTGTTCATTTGTTGTAGTAAATAAATCTGCATCAATCCACACATTATGAGCATAGATATTTCCACTATTATGTCCAGCCAAGTTAAAATAGCTATGATTAGTTAAATTTACAATAGTATCTTTATCAGAAACTGCTTCATATTTGATTATTACACTATTTTCTTCGGTAAGTTCGTATGAAACTTTGACATTGAGATTTCCTGGAAACCCTTGATCATCATCTGGGCTATCAATTTCAAATATGACTTTACTATCATTCATAACAGTTGCTTTCCAATTGTATTTATCAAATCCAATTTTACCGCCATGAATATGATTTGGTGATTGATTATCACAAACTTTATATGTCTGGCCATTAATTTCAAAGCTAGCATTAGAAATTCTATTAGCACATCTACCAACTATACATCCAAAAAATGGATTATCTTTTAAATAACTATCTAGTTCATCAAATCCTAATACAACATCAATTTTTTCATCTTCCTTATCAGGAATAAGCACTTTTGACAAAGTTGCACCGTAAGTTATCACTTCAATAATCATATTATTATTGTTTGAAATTGTAAATTTATCTACATTTTCACCATTTGGTAAATTTCCAAAAACAGATTTTATTATAGGCATTTTTTAGCACCTAAACTTTCCATAAACTTGTTAAAATATGGTTGATTTATTTTGAATACTCCAGCACATTCAAGTACTTCTTCAAAAATAATACCAATTTCTCTTTGTAAAATTTCATCTATATTTTGTGCTGAAATATCACTATTTCGTTCTAATAAATCTTTAATCCATACAGCATGTTTTTCTACTTTTTCATTTTGTGCAACATCAATTTTTTGCAAGATACACTGCTTTAATATTTCAATTTCTTCTTTTAATCGTGATGGAAGAACTGCAAGCCCCATAACTTCAATAAGACCAATATTTTCCTTTTTTATATGATGTAAATGTGCATGAGGATGATAAACTCCTAATGGGTGTTCTTCAGTTGTAATATTATTTCTAAGAACTAAATCAAGTTGATAAGATGAACCAACACGTCTACCAATTGGAGTTATTGTATTATGTGGGACATTGTTAGTTTCTGCAAAAATAAATGCTTCTTCATCAGTATATTCACGCCATTTATCTAAAATATTGCTAGAAATTTCAATTAAATTCTGTCTATTTTCAGAAGTCAATCTAATTACCGACAAAGGCCAATTTAAAATCTCAACTGACACATCATCAAAATCTTCAAATTTATAATTCGCTATAGCTTCTGCTTTTTCCATAGCAAAAGTGTATTTTCCACCTTGAAAATGGTCATGTGATAAAATCGAGCCACCTACAATCGGTAAATCTGCATTTGAGCCTACGAAATAATGTGGAAATATTTCAGTAAAATCTAACATTTTTGAAAAAGTTGCTTTTTCAATTTTCATCGGCTCATGCTGACTACTAAATAATATACAATGTTCATTATAATATACATAAGGAGAGTATTGAAAATACCATGATTTATTTCCTATAGTAATAGGTAAAATTCTATGATTTTGCCTAGCTGGTTGATTTAAGTTTCCACAAACTCCTTCATTCTCTTTACATAAAAGGCATTTCGGATAACCAGAAGATTTTTGATTTTTAGCAGCAGCAATCGCTTTTGGATCTTTTTCTGGTTTTGCAAGATTGATAGTTATATCAAGTGTTCCGTATTTCGTATTAGTTTGCCATTTTACATCTTTTTTAATGCGATATCGTCTAATATAGTCTGAATCGCAGCTAAATTCATAAAACCAATCGGTTGCATTTTTAGGGTTTTGTTTGTAAAACTGTTGAAATTTTGCACGTATTTCACGTGGAAATGGAATCATTGCTCCCATCAATTTAGTGTCAAGTAAATCACGCTCTGCTGTTATATTTTCAATTATACCACGTTCTGCAGCATCATCTAAAATCACTTTTAAAGTTTGTTCTAAATCAAGGTCAACTTCTTTTTCTGGTTTTGCATAATTATTCAAATTAAGAATTTCTAAAAATCTATTTATAACAAAAATTTCATCATCTTTTTCTATAAATTTTTTATCAATTCCGTATTTCACTAAGTTATTAAGTGCAGAAAAAATCATTTTTACTCCCCTTTCTCATATCCATTGGGGTTATTTTTGTGCCACTGCCAAGCTGTTGAAATAATTTCCTCAAGGCTATCATGTTTAGGTTTCCATCCTAGAATTTCTTTTGCAGCATCACTAGAAGCAATTAATTTTGCTGGGTCTCCAGCTCTGCGAGGACAATTAATAGCAGGAATCGGATGGCCTGTTACACGCCTTGCTGTTTCAATAACTTCCAATACTGTAAATCCTACTCCATTTCCGAGATTAAAAATTCTGCTTTCGCCACCATTTTTAAGATAATCCACAGCTAAGATATGTGCATCCGAAAGGTCGGTGACATGAATATAATCACGTACACAAGTGCCATCATGTGTTTCATAATCCGTACCAAAAACACTAATTTCTGCACGTTTCCCATTTGGAACTTGCAAAATCAATGGAATTAAATGGCTTTCAGGTGAATGTGCTTCTCCGATTTCACCAGATGTGTCAGCGCCACATGCATTAAAATACCTCAGCGATACAAACTTCATACCATGAGCTAAACTTACCCAATTAAACATTTTTTCCATAGCGAGTTTCGTCTCGCCATATGGGTTAGTTGGACAGGCTCTATCAGTTTCCAAAATTGGTACTCTTTCCGGTTCACCATATGTGGCTGCAGTAGATGAAAATACAACATATTTAACATTTGCTGCAACTAAAGCATCTAACAGTTTTTTTGTTTTACAAAGGTTGTTTTCATAGTATTTAAGTGGTGCTGTAACACTTTCACCAACTAATGAATATGCTGCAAAATGTATAACTGCTTCTATTTTTTCTTTTTTGCAAATTTCAGTTATCATATCTACATCACTAATATCACCTTTGAAAAATTTTGCCCTTTTATCAACAGCCTGTTCAAATCCTGTTTCCAAATTATCTAAAACTACTACAGTTTCACCTTTTTCGCATAGTTGTTTTACTGTATGTGAGCCTATATACCCAGCTCCACCTAGAACTAATATTGACATAATTTTTACTCCATTCTACTAAAACAGCAATTTTTACTTGATTTCCGTACCGCCAAGTTGTCTAATTGATAAAATATAACATTTATCTTTTCCTAAAATACTTTCAATTTTTTCTTTAAATTCTTGTAAGATTTCAATAGGTACAAAAGCTTGAACTGTACCAGCAAAACCTCCTCCATGTACACGATAGGCACCTTTTCCTTGTAAAAATTCTTGACAAAGTGCCAAAGCCACTGCTACTTTTTGATTTTCAAAGTCACTAATTGCATAGATATTTTGAAGATACATGAACGAAGATTGCCCTGATTTTGTTACAAGTTCTAAGAATTTATCATAGTTTTTTTCTTTCAACGCTTGTGCTTCAAGCACAGCATTTTCACTGTCATTAAAAAAGTGTAATGAACGCAAAAATGCCCTGTCAGAAGTTTTTTTGCAAACTTCAGCAGCGCATTCCAGTAACATTTCTTTTGATACTTGGCGTAAGTATTCTTTGCCAAAAACACCAGCTACTGCTTTCATTTCATATGCTATTTCAGCATATTCATTTGTTAGATTTGCATGATCTGCACCTGAATCTATTATGCAAATTGCATGACCCATTTTTTCAATCGGAAAGTCAATATTTTGTATAATTGGTTCATTAGGATTTTCAAAATCAATAGCAACAACATTGCCAACTGATGATGCCATTTGGTCCATTAGTCCACAAGGTTTTCCAAAATATACATTTTCTGCATACTGCCCTATTTTTGCAAGTTCAACATCTGAAATTGCATTTTGACAATAAAATGAATTTATAGCATTTCCAATAAATATTTCAAAAGCCGCAGAAGAACTAAGCCCTGACCCACCAAGCACGCTTGATGTGCAATAAATATCAAGCCCACCTAAAGTATATCCCATTGAACTAATTTTAGAAAAAATACCACGAATAAGTGCTTTTGTAGTATTTTTTTCACTATCAACAATTGAAAAATCAGATAAATCTACATCAGTCATACCAAATCCTTCAGAAAATAAACGAATTTGCATTTTTTCAGTTTTAGCAACAGCACCAAGTACATCAAGATCAATACTCGCTGCAAGCACATTCCCATGTTGATGGTCTGTATGATTTCCACCTATTTCAATTCTTCCAGGTGCAGAAAAAAATCGTACTTCTTCTTTTTCCCCAAAGTATTCTAAAAATCCTTTTTCCACCTTTTCAAATCTTTTATCATAATAGTCTTTATTGCTTTCATATTGAGGGTAAATCATTTTAATTTCTTCAATATTATTTTGCATTTTAATGTTTTTCCTCCTGTTTTTGGTATATACTTAATTCGCTATTCTTTCTAAATAATACTTCAAGAATTATTTTTATTCAACAATTTTTATAAGACAAAATTGTTTTTTGTGCATTTAACATAATTCGTATTTGATTTTTTTATCTATTTTGATGAATTCATTCCTTGTTCTTATGTATTTTTCCCATAAATGCTATTTTTACGATATTCACGAGGTGTACATTTCACTTCAGCTTTAAAAATTTTAGTAAAATAATTATAATCATAAATTCCGACATCACAGGCAATTTCATTAATTTTAAGTGTCGTATCCGAAAGAAGCAATTTTGCTTTGTGAATACGAATCTGTTTTATATGGTTCATAATTGTGACACCAAAAAGTTTGTTTGTAACGGCATAAAAATTTGTTTTATTAAACCCAAAATTTTTGCATAATTTAGCAATCGTGATTTCTTGTGTGATATTTTCCAAAATATAATTATCGATTTTATAAGCAAGTGAATTTTTATCAAGAAATGCAAGTGTAGTTGTACAAATATAATTTGCATAAATTTCTATTATCGTTTGCACTGCTCGAAGTTTCTCTTCATTTGCTGTGCTAAGATTTGCAAACTCTTTTGCTAATTTTGCAAATTCAAGATTATATTCAACAAACTTTTTTTCTAATTGTTTCACATCAAACTGATGATTATCTGTGCAATTAATCTGCCCTACCATCAAAAAACCTATGATAGATCCGTTTGTTTTAAGTGGTGAAATAACTTCATGTATCCCTGCATGACAAGTGTATGATAATGTAGTTTTTTCTTTTTTACATTGCTCAAAATGTGTAAAATCATCATGTTTACACTTAGATTGTAATTTTTCATTTTCACGTAGAATTTTACAAAAACTAGATAATCTATCTGGAATTGCAAATATCTCTTGATACTCTTTGTTGAATAATGCTATTCTAAATCCTGTAAGTATATAAAAATCTGTTAATATCTTTTCAATTTCAGGCAAATTATATATAATATCCAAAACCAGAGCCCTCCTGAACAAATTTACTATTTTTATGGAATTAATTAACTATAATTATAGTTCCATGACGAATATAATACAAGTATCAATTTAAATTTATTTTCATGGAGGAAAGTTTTTATGACTAGAAGAGAATGTGTAATCAAGGCTTTAACTCACCAAAATACCGACATCGTACCTTTTCATTTTGATTTTACCGAGCAAGCACTTGAGAAAATGATAGAACATACCGGTGATCCTGACATTGAAAACAAATTAGGTTCATATCTCCATTACAAGCAATATTGGGGTTGGCCAACTGAAATTCCTTCTAAGCCTGGATATTTCAAAGATGAATTTGGAGTTGAATGGAATAGAAATGGTGCTGATAAAGATATTGGACTACCTGATGAATATCAAATTGAAGATTTAGAAGATTATAATTATGTTTTTCCAACTTGTGACGAAGCTAGACTTCGAGCAGAATGCGAAGAAATGACTAAAGACAAGGAAAAAGATGATAGATTCATTTTTTACGGCTTTGGCTTCATGATGTTTGAGCGTGCTTGGTCTCTTATGGGTATGGAAAACATTCTAGTTAGTATGGTTGCATGTCCTGAAGAAACTGCAGATTTCTTTAACAAAATCGGCGATTACTACTGTAATTTGCTTGATATTGCCCTTGAATATGATTTTGATGGTATTTATTTTGGTGATGATTGGGGTCAGCAAAAAGGACTTATTATGGGTGATACTCACTGGAGAAATTATATTAAGCCACAAATGGCTAGACTTTATAAGAAAATTAAAGATAAAGGCTTGTTTGTACTTCAACATTCATGTGGCGATTGTTCTCAAATTTTACCTGACTTAATCGAAATAGGTCTTGATTGCTATCAAACTTTCCAGCCAGAAATTTATGATATTGCCAAAATTAAAGAAACTTATGGTGATAAACTTGCTTTTTGGGGAGGTATTTCTACCCAACAATGCCTACCTTATGCTACACCAGAAGAAGTTCGTGCAGAAGTTAAACGTATTTACGATGTGCTGTATAAAAATGGCGGATATATAATCGCTCCAACTCATGCACTTGCTTTTGATGTTCCATGCGAAAATATATTAGCTATGGCAGAAGTTTGTAATAACCAAGATAAATATTTAAAATAAATTATTGCTTTAAAAAAAGGGCTGTGTCATAATAATTATGATACAATCCTTTTTTTGCCATTTAATAATTTTTTAGGAGGATACGGTTTATGTATACCATTTTAATTGTTGATGATGAGGATAATATAAGAAAAGCTTTTATAAATGCTGTAAATTGGAATGAAATGGGTTTTGAAATTGTTGGACAAGCTTCTAACGGTGTCGAAGCTTTAGATTTTATTGAGAGGCATGATATAGATTTACTAATTACTGATATTATGATGCCTATAATGGGTGGAATTGAGCTTGTTCGTGCTGTTCGTGAAATTAAACCTAATGTTCAAATTGTATTTTTATCTGGACATGATGAATTTCAATATGCTAAACAAGCAATTAAATATAATATTTTAGATTATATTCTAAAACCTATCACCACCGAGGGTATTTTAGAGGAATTTTCACGAGTTAAAAAATTGCTCGATAGCAAATATTCTGAAATTTTGGATATTGACACTCAAATTGATAGTTTAAAAGAACTTCAAAATGTTAAAAAAGATTTATTTTTAGTTAAATTAATTTGTAATGGTTTTCAAAACGAGCAGATTTCCGAAAGTTTTTCTGAAATTAGTATTTCTATTCCTGAAACTGTAGAAAACTCATTTAATTATGTTATCTGTGTGATAAAACCTAAAGAAAACTGCAAAAATATTGGTAGTGCTACTTATAAAAGATTGCTAAATATAGTTGAAATTATTTCAAAGAAATATGTTTCAAGTGAATGTGTTTTATATGGTGACAGAGTTATAACTCTTGCTTGCGACACTTCAGAAGCATTAAATAAATTTGTTGATGTGCTTTCAAAAGATATTTTGCTTACTTCAAAGCGTATACTTGGAATTGATATAGCTTTCGCACAAAGTAACTATTATGAAGATATTACACAAACTCATATTGCTTTTTCTGAAACAAATGATGCTGTTATTTCAATAGAAAAGACTGACGAACAAATCATACATATAAATGATATTATTTCCAAAAAAGAAGATTTAGGCATAGGTAAATTATTGAATGAACTTGAAGCCAATATGATTTCTGCCGATAAAGAAGCCGTTACATCTTTACTTTCACAGATATTTGATAAGTTGCAGGACAAACAAGCTAATAGCCCTGTTTTTAATTTATACGTTTTTGAGATTTTATCAGTTTTATTTAAAACTAGAAGAATTATAGCAGATGATATTGAACTTGAAATGATGATTTCTAAATTTTTCTCATTTAACGCCCCAAAAGAAAAGACAAAAGAAGAAATTTTAAATTTAGGGTTATCCATCATTGAAGGCATTTTAAATCAACGACAAAAAAATGTAGGCTATTTAGTTAGTAGGGCTCGTGATATTGTTACATCAGAATATAATAATCCTGAGCTCACTTTAAGTTTACTTGCAAAAAAATTAAATTGTTCACCCAATTATTTATCTAGTAATATTAAAAAATCACTTGGTAAAAGTTTTGTTGAACTTTTAGTTGATGCACGAATGAATAAAGCTCGTGAACAGCTTTTAACTACAAATAAAAAAATTCGTGAAATTTCAGAAGAGTGTGGTTTTACAAATCAGCATTATTTTTCATATTCTTTTAAGAAATATTTTAATCAATCCCCAAATGCAATCAGAAAAGATATACTGTCATCTGACAATGAATAAAATTTAACTGAAAATGGAGTGTTTATGAAATTTCTACGCAAAAAAATATATAATTTATTTAGAAATCCATCTATTAATTTAGTTGCTCTTTTTATAATTTTATTAAATACCTTTGTATTATTAATTCTTACATCAATTGTTTTGTTATCTCGCTATAGTCAAAGCAACACTACTGTTGCTATGCAAAATACAGAACAAACTACTACAAATATTGCAAAAAGTATTGAAACTTTTGTTGAAGAGCGAATAGATAACTTAATTTGGGTTAAAGAAAATCGTGGAGCTTTAGACCTTGCTACAATTCATGAAATAAATACTGATATAATCATGGTTGGTATTTTTGATGAAAAAGGTGAGTTAATAAACTACGCAGCAAATGATAATCTTCTACTTAAAAATATTTCTCCCGCTGAAAATTTATCTTTTTTTAATTACAGCAATATGATTGAAGATGCTTATTATATAGCTATTCCACATGTTAATAATATGTTTGTGGAATATTATCCTTGGGTTGTAACGTTTACAACAAAAACTAGAATTAATGATGAAATTTATTATATCATTATGGATATTGAGCTTGATAAAATGTCACAATACATAGATAAAATCTTAATTGGTGATAGAGGGTATGTATTTATAGCTGATAATAACGGCAATATTGTATATCATCCACAACAACGTTTAATTCATACAAATTTAAAAGAAGAAAATCAAGATATCCTACTTCAAGTTTATCAAACAGGTTCTGTAATTACTAATTCAAACATTTATTCTTCTGCCCCTATCGAATCTACAAACTGGAATGTTATTGGTGTTAGTAATATGGACGAACTTGTGTCTACTATTTCTGCTGAATTTACTGAATATGCAATAATTATTCTAGTTAGTGCTGTTGTTGTATCTCTGCTATTAGTTAGAATACTGTTTTCTGTACTCACTTTGCCTATGAAACGACTTATCAATGATATTAAATCCTTTGAACAAAACATGGATACTTATACTTATAAAGAAATAAAAGGTGTATCAGAATTTGTTGAACTTCAAATTTCATTTGAACATATGGTAACTAGGATTAAGCTTTTAATTGAACAATTAATAAAAAATGAAAAAGAGCTTCAAAAATTTGAACTAAAAGCACTTCAAGCTCAAATTAATCCACATTTCTTATATAATACATTAGATTCTATCTTTTGGTTGTGTAAAGAAGATGGAAATGATGATGCTGCTAACATGGTTGCTGCTTTATCTAATACCTTTAGAATATCTATCAGTCGTGGTCAAGATGAAATTTTTATTCACGAAGAAATACGTCATGTACAAAGTTATTTAATTATTTTAAATTTAAGATATAAAAATCAATTTAGCTATAAATTTGAAGTTGATGCTGAAATTTCAAATTACAAATGCCTTAAAATTTTGCTTCAACCTTTTGTAGAAAATGCAATTTACCATGGACTAAATCGCATGATTGATGAGGGAGAAATAATTATTAAAGGATATAAACAAGATAACAGCATTATATTCAAAGTAATTGATAACGGAATTGGCATGGACGAATATCAAATTTCTCAACTTTATATTGAGAATAATGATAAAACTGGAATTGGTGTGAAAAATGTTCATGATAGAATTCGTGTTTTTTATGGCGAAGATTATGGTGTTTCAATTAAAAGTGACTTAGATGAAGGAACAGAAATAACGCTTAAAATACCGATAGTAAAAGAGGAGGAAAAATAATGAGAAGATTTTTGTTTTGTTTAATCAGTTTAATCTTTTTAACTAGTTGCACTCCTTCTTATCGGCAAGTAAATCAAGATAATAGTATATTATTTATTCCAAAATCACAGATTTCAAGCTTTTGGGAAATTACAATCGATGGTTATAATACTGCTATTGCTGAATATAATGAAGATGGAGTTGTTTTATCTACACTTTCTGAAGAAGATATTGATGGGCAAATTGATATTGTAAATAATGCTGTTATTCAAGGTTATGATGCTATTATCATTTCTGCTTTAAGCTATGAAGAGCTTGCTAATTCTGTTCAACATGCTATAGATGAAGGTGTCGAAGTTGTCGTTATTGATAGCGATGTTAATGTTGATGATGTAAAGGTTAGAATTTCTACAGATAACTATAATGCAGGGTTTAAAATGGGCGAAACTGTGGCAGAGCTTATGAATTACTCAGGATATATAGGTGTTTTAGCTTTTGATATTTATACACAAAACCTCGAAGACCGTATCAAAGGTTTTAGAGATGCTATTGAAACTTTTGAGCAAATCGAAATAGTTCAAACAGAGCAAGTTTATTCTACACATGCCGATGCTATGTCCGGTACAACTGCTATTATTGAAAATAATTCAAACCTTGATGCAATTGTTACTTTTAATGAAATCACAACTGTTGCTATGGGACAAGTTATTCATGATAAAGGTAGGGAGGATTTAGTTGCAGTTGGTTTTGATAACAATAGTGTTGTTGTTAACTTTTTAGAAACTGGTGTACTAGATGCAATTATTGTTCAAAATCAATTTGCTATGGGCTATTTAGGAGCAGAATATGCGATAAAATTACTTAATGATGAAATTGATGAACATATAAATATTGATACAGGTGTAAATATTGTAACTAGAGATAATATTTTTAATGAAGAAATACAAACTATTTTATTCCCTTTCGAGATATCACATTAAAAAAACATACAAAATCTTAAAAAATCATACAAAACATTAATAGAATATAACACTGACGTAAAAAAAAGGAAAAATATATAAATAACTGATAATTTATTGTATTGTTAATATGCTAATTTTTGGATACAATAATCACATACTTAATCGCTAACAAAATAAACAATTACAATTCAGGAGGTCTATTATGAAAAAAAGAAGATTACTTGCAGCTTTACTAGGTTTAACACTTACAACATCAATGCTTGCAGCATGTGGTGGAGACGATGCAGCTACTGACGATGCTGGTGCTGATGTTCCTGCTACTGACGATGCTGCTCCTGCTGATGATGCAATGGCTGATATCATGCTTGAACATTTCGTGTACAACTTCTCTGACCCACAGCAAAACGCAGTTATGAATGCAGCTGACCCTATGTATACAGCAGCAGGTATTGATTATAACTTTAATGATGGAGAAGCAAAACAAAACGTACAAAACGACCAAATTGATAATGCAATCCAAAAAGGTGCTACAATGCTTGTTGTAGGCCTAACAGATGTATCTTCTGGCCAAACTGTTGTTGATAAAGCGAAAAATGCTGGATTACCAATTCTATTCTATAATCAACAACCAGCTAAAGAAGTTATAGATTCATATGAACAATGTTGGTTCGTAGGTTCTGATGCACGTGGCGGTGGTTTAATGCAAGGTGAAATCGCAGCTGATATTATCTTAGAAGACTACGCAAAATATGACAAAAATGGAAATGGTACAATTGAGTATGTAATGATTCGTTCTGACCTTGCACATCCTGAAGCCAACGGAAGAACTGAAGCTTCTGTAACTCGCACAAATGAATTATTTGCTGAAGCAGGTATGCCTGCTCTAGTTCAACTAGGTACTGACTTCCTAGCTGATGACTGGTCAACCAACAAAGGTAAAGATGCGATGGATACATTCTTAGCTTCTAACCCTGTAAGCGAAACTGAAGGTGTTGAACTTGTTTTCTGTAACAATGATGGTATTGCTATCGGTGCTATGAAATCTCTACAAGCTGTAGGTTGGAACAATGATGCTACTAAAGCTATTCCAATTATTGGTGTAGATGCTACTGCTGAAGCGAAAACTTATATTGATGCAGGTCAAATGGCAGGTTCAGCTGGTCAAGACCCTGCTCTTATCGCTGAATATGTTACAACTGTAGCTCTTAATGCTGCACAAGGAAAAGATCCACTTGATGGAACTGATTGGGCTTTCCAACCAGATTCAAAAGATATCTTCTTCCCATATTCACCATACCCAGTAGATATTTTAGACTAATTATATAATAGTTTATCGAAACATTAAGCTTGTGTGGTGAATTTTACAGATGAAACCACACAAGCTTTTAAATTTTAAATTTGTGCCGACGCAAATAGGCGGAATGGAGCAAAACATGAATAATGTAGTTGAACGAAATAGTAATGCACCATTACTTGAAATGAAAAAAATGCAAAAACGTTTTGTTGGTGTTCATGCTATTGATGATGCCGAGCTTACATTGAAACATGGAACAGTGCATGCTTTAATGGGGGAAAATGGAGCAGGTAAATCTACACTGATGAAGTGTTTGTTTGGAATATATCGAGAAGATTCAGGTGATATATTAATCGAAGGTGAAAGAGTAAATTTCACTGATCCGAAACAAGCACTTGAACATGGTGTGGCTATGGTACATCAAGAGCTTAACCAAGTTACAAAACGTGATATCATGGATAATCTATGGCTTGGGCGTTATCCTCGTCGTGGAATTATGGTATCACAAGACAGAATGTATAAAGATACACTGGCTGTTTTAGAAGATTTGGAAATCGATGTAGACCCTAAAGCTATTTTGAGTACACTTAGCGTTTCACAGCGTCAAATGGTGGAGATTGCAAAAGCAGTTTCATATAATGCTAAAATATTGGTGCTTGATGAGCCTACTTCATCACTTTCTGATAAAGAAGTAGAGCATTTATTCAAAATCATTAATAAACTTCGTGATCGTGGAGTTGGAATGATATATATTTCGCATAAAATGGATGAAATTCTTGAAATATCAGATGAAGTTACTATTATGCGTGATGGAAAATATGTTTCTACAACAGCGTCAAAAGACCTTACTATGAATGAAATCATTAAACAAATGGTAGGGCGAGAAATCACAAGTCGTTTCCCAGATAAAACCAATGTAGTTGGTGATACTTATATGTCTGTAAAAAATCTTACAGGTATGTACGGATCTACAATTAAAGATGTAAGTTTCGACCTTCGCAAAGGTGAAGTTTTGGGTGTTGCAGGGCTTGTGGGTTCAAGAAGAACGGAACTTCTTGAAAATATCTTCGGATATGCTACTGTAAAATCGGGGGAAATATCTATTGAGGGAAAAGTAATTCACAATAAAAGTCCAAGAGAAGCTATTGCAAATGGTTTTGCGCTTTTAACAGAAGAACGTCGTGCTACAGGTATTTTGCCTGTACTTGGAATTAACGAAAATGCTACAATTGTAACACTTAAAAATTATTTGAAAAATGGATTACTTGATAATAAAAGAATTAAAGAAGATACAGAATGGGTTATTAGCTCAATGAAAGTTAAAACCCCTTCACAAAAAACTCCAATTCAGTCACTTTCTGGGGGAAATCAACAAAAAGTAATTATTGGTAGGTGGCTTCTTAAAGACCCAGAAGTATTGCTGCTTGATGAGCCCACACGTGGTATTGATGTTGGGGCGAAATACGAAATATATCAGCTCATAAATGATCAAGCTTCTAAGGGGAAATGTTGTATGGTGGTTTCATCTGAAATGCCAGAACTTTTAGGTATTTGTGATAGAATTTTAGTTATGTCTAATGGAAGGCTTGCTGGAATTGTTGATGCAAAAACAACATCTCAAGAAGAAATTATGACACTTGCAGCTAAATATGTATAAAAATTAGACTGTTTATGCATGATAAGCTTTTTTCTTATCACGTAAGACAGATAGGAGGATTTTCGTTATGAAACAAAGTTTAACGGTTTTTAACGCTTTACCATCAAACCAAAAAGTTAAGTTTATATTAAATAAACTTCTTGATAATGCACTTTACATATTAGTAGTTGTGCTGATTATCGTCGTTGTAAATCATAATCCAAGATTTATATCTAGCAGTTCAATCATTAATATATTAGCACTAAGTTCAACTCGTTTAGTTATGGCACTTGGTATAGCTGGTGCTGTTATACTAACAGGTACTGACCTTTCAGCTGGTCGTATGCTTGGGTTAACTGCCTGCATATCAGCTTCAATGCTTCAAGCACCTGATTATGCGGCAAAAATGTATCCTACACTTACATGGCTTCCACAAAATCCAGAAGCTGCAATTATTGGTCAAATTGTAATTGTTATTTTACTTGTAATGTTAGTTGGTGCTGTGATTGGATTTTTCAATGGGTTTATGACAGCAAGATTTAAGCTCCATCCTTTCATCGTTACATTAGGTACACAACTTATTGTTTATGGTTTAGCTTTAATTTATGCTACTTTTGGTGCAAACCAAGGTGCTCCAATCGGAGGTATTGACCAACGTTATACTGATATTGTAAGTGGTAATTTATTCGGTGATTCTGAATTTTATGTGCCAAAAGTTATTCTTTATGCTATAATAATATCAATTATTATGTGGTTTATTTGGAACAAAACTGTATTTGGTAAAAATATGTTTGCTGTGGGCTGTAATGCTGAAGCTGCAAAGGTTTCTGGGGTTTCTGTTTTCTGGACTACTGTACTTGTTTTCACATTAGCAGGTGCTTTATATGGCTTAACAGGTTTCTTAGAATCAGCTCGTGTAGGTTCAAACACAGCTGCTACAGGTAATGGTTATGAACTTGATGCCATCGCAGCTTGTGTAATTGGTGGTGTATCATTTACTGGTGGTGTTGGTAAAATCCGTGGTGTTATCATGGGCGTTATATTACTTCAAATCATTAATGCAGCGCTTATTTTCTTAGATGTTCCAGGTTCAATTACTTATATCGTTCGTGGTGCTATTATCTTAGTTGCTTGTGCTATTGATATGAGAAAATACTTAACAAAAAAATAAT
>CAYJKB010000013.1:37514-47165 GCA_964370625.1 uncultured Oscillospiraceae bacterium
AAAAAATAATCCAGAAAGGACAATTTGTATGAGTGAAAATGTTGAAATTTCCCTTGAGGAATATGAAAAACTTAAACAAATAGAAAAAGATACAGAAATCAGTCGCACAAAATTACATTGTGTATATGATAAGCTCGATATACCTATTAAAGTATTAGATTTTGTAATTGTTGGCGGTATACTTTTTATAATCGCAGCTGTTCTTTATGGTATTTATAATTAAAATTCAAGGGTGTGTGTCATAATGCGACACACACTTACTTTTTTATAATTATAATAATTTTTTAGCATAATTTATCCCTGTTTCATAGATATTATAAGGCTGTGACGAAAATTTTCATTTTGTCACAGCCACTTTTTATATTTTTATTACGATTTTCAATATTTATTTTAGATACTTAGATTTTAAAAATGATATAGCTCTTGACTTTATAAGCACAAAAGTTGTATAATTAAGGTGTATTATTTTGTATAAATATATCTATATTAATTATAAATTGGCATCGCTATTTCAAATTTTAACTTTGGAGTTGATAATTAATGAAATCTAACAACAGATCCTTAAAACTCCGCAACACTTTCAGTGCAATTGCTGTTACTATAATAATTGCTATTCTTGCAAGCTGGTTTAACCTTTCCGCTGACCGTGCTGTTGTCGACGCAACAATTAGCGAAATGGAGCAAATTGGTGTTCAAATGGAAATCATTTTAGAAAATTCTCTTAAAGAAAACTTAGATGACCTTGTTCTTATTTCTGAATATCTTATAAAGAATGATGTAAATGAAGATACTATTCTCCGTTTTTTTGATAATCAATCTCAAATTAATGAATTTAATAATTTATATTATATCACTCAAGATGGACAGGGAATTTCTGCCGACACTTCTGACCATACTCTAAGAGATTTTTCCAATGATGAATCTTATTTGACAGCACTTGAACAGGATTATCATATCACTGAACCACATTTATCAAGTGATACAAATGATTTGATATTCGAGATTTTTCTTCCTGTCAAACAGGCTAATGAAATTAAAGCCATGCTATTTTGTGAAGTCCCCTTAAATGGATTTTTAGATAATATCGAAAGCATAACATCTGGATATGGTGATGTATTTTTTGTTGATTATGAGTTAAATTTAATTTACTCAACCAGTGAATCTCATGTTGGTGCTTTAATTATCCCTGAAAGTGATATTTCCCAAATGGGTATGGAAAATATTATAAATGCACAAAAAAACTTATCAAGTGAAGTAAATGGAAGCTTTTACTATGACTATTATGGAATTCCAAAAATCATGGTATATATGCCTATTAATTTGACTGAATGGGCTTTTGCAATTAACATTGAAACTCATGCACTCAATAGCAATCTTGAAGCTGCTGTAAATCAGCTTAGCTCCATTTGCATTGCCATATATTGGTTTTTAATTATTCTAATTTGTTACACTTCATTTTATCATGTTCGTTCTATTAAACTATTAGAAAAATCTGCATACTTTGATGTGCTTACTGATTTGCCTAATAATGCAAAACTTGAAAAAGATATGAAATACATTTTAGAGCATAACACTGATAAGCCTTACTCTATTTTAAAATTTGATGTGGATAATTTTAAATTAATTAATGAGATTTTTGGCTTTGACGTTGGTGATAAAGTTTTAAAAGTTCCGAAATATGTCTATGAACAAGCAAAATCGGATACTTCTGATATAATTGTTTCAAGAGTTGGTACTGATGAATATTTAACTTTTGCACCTACAGCATTTCTTTCAAATATCGAAGAAATGACTTTGAAATATGAAGCTATTTATAAACAGCTTATTCCAGAGCTTGAAAATTATAATATAGTTTTTAAATATGGTAGATATAATATTTCACTTGGTGAAACTAATATCACTGAAATTATCAATAAAGTAACTTTAGCACATAACATGTCTAAGACTATGAAGGGCTTAGTTGTTTATGATTATGATGAAAACTATAAAGCTAGACTTGTTAGAGATGCTGAAATCACAAGAAAAACTCCTAATGCAATGACTAAAAAAGAATTTAAAGTTTTCTTGCAACCTAAATTTAGTGTTAATGAAGAAAAATTAATAGGTGCCGAAGCACTTGTTCGTTGGATTGAAGATGATGGTGGAATGATTTATCCTGGTGATTTTATTCCTTTATTTGAAAAAAATGGCTTTATCGTAGAACTTGATAGATATGTTTTTGAACATGTTTGCATAGCATTACGTCGCTGGCTTGATGAAGGTGCAACTCCGATTACTATTTCAGTTAACTTCTCAAGGCTTCACCTTCAAGACCCAATGTTTGTTGACCATGTCTTAGAAATTGCTGATAGGCATAATGTGCCTCATGAATGTCTAGAAATAGAACTTACTGAATCTGCTGCTATTGAAAATGAAGTATTCTTCGAAATGATGTTCGCAGAACTTCGTGATTTAGGTTTCAAAATCTCAATTGATGACTTTGGTGCAGGTTACTCTTCACTAGGTTTGCTTAAAAACATGAAAGTTGATACACTGAAACTTGATAGAAGCTTTTTCGTTGATGTCGGCGAAACAGTACGTGGTGACCATGTGGTAAGTAGTATTATCGAAATGGCTCATGGTTTAGATATGTATGTTGTAGCTGAGGGAATTGAAACAGCTGAACAAATTCAAACACTTCGTGGCATGAATTGTGACGCTATTCAAGGTTATTATTACTCTATGCCGATTTCTTTAGTAGATTTCGAGAAAAAATATATTGATTTAATCAAATAATGATAAAACCTATACGCAGTATTTCTAAGCGTGTCACTGTATATTAATCAGTTTAAAAAGGGGTGTGTCGCCATGTGACACACCCCTTGACTTTTTTGTAAGTTCAATAATTTTTCAGAATAATTAACCGCTGCTTAATAGATATCATATATATCGAATAAGGCTGTGACGAAAATTTTCATTTCGTCACAGCCTTTTAATATTTATTTAGAACAATTTATTCCATTATAGCTCCAGTATTTGCAGAGCTTACAAGTTTTGAATAACGTCCAAGCCAACCAGTTTTCACAGCTGGTTCTTTTGGAACGAAAGTTTTTCTTCTTTCAGCAAATTCTTCTTCAGAAACTTTTGCATTAATACTGTTATTTGGAATGTCAATAGCGATAATATCGCCTTCACGTAAAAGTCCGATTTCACCACCAGCAGCAGCTTCTGGAGATACGTGACCAATTGACGCACCACGAGATGCACCAGAAAAACGACCGTCAGTAATAAGTGCTACATCTTTATCAAGTCCCATACCAGCTAGTGACGATGTAGGGTTTAACATCTCACGCATACCAGGACCACCTTTAGGGCCTTCGTAACGGATAATTACAACGTCACCTTTAACGATTTTACCAGCATAGATAGCTTCGATTGCATCTTCTTCGCTGTCAAATACTCTAGCTGGGCCTTCGTGGCAAAGCATTTCAGCTGCAACAGCAGAACGTTTTACAACACAACCATCTTTTGAGATGTTACCCCAAAGAATAGCTAAACCACCTGTAGAACTATATGGATTTTCAACAGGACGTATAACTTCTGTGTCAGTATTATAACAACCTTCGATGTTTTCAGCCATAGTTTTACCTGTAACTGTTAGTACAGACGTGTCAAGTAAATCAATTTTTACAAGTTCATTCATAACAGCATAGATACCACCAGCCTCATTTAAGTCTTGCATGTGGGCAGGGCCTGCAGGTGCAAGGTGACAAAGGTTTGGAGTGATAGAACTTGCATTGTTGATGTCCTCAAGTCCTAGTTCAACACCAGCTTCATGTGCGATAGCAAGTAGATGAAGAACAGAGTTTGAAGAACAACCAAGTGCCATTTCTGTACGAATTGCATTAATAAATGTTGTTCTAGTTAGAATATCACGAGGTCGGATATTGTTGCGAACTAAGTTCATAACAGCCATACCAGAATGTTTTGCAAGGTGAATTCTTCTTGAATGAACAGCTGGAACAGTACCATGACCTGGAAGTGCTAAACCTAATGCTTCACATAGACAGTTCATTGAGTTTGCAGTATACATACCAGAACAAGAACCACAACCAGGGCAAGTATCACGTTCGATATTACCTAATTTTTTATCATCAATTTTACCTGATTTAAAAGCACCAACAGCTTCAAACATATATGATAAACTAATTTCTTTACCATCGTTTTTACCAGCCATCATAGGGCCACCACTACATACAACAGATGGAATATTAAGACGAGTAGCTGCCATAACCATACCAGGAACGATTTTATCACAGTTAGGAACAAGCACTAAACCATCAAGTTGATGTGCAATTGCCATAGTTTCTGTGCTGTCTGCGATAAGTTCACGAGAAGCTAGAGAATATCTCATCCCAGCGTGACCCATAGCGATACCATCACATACACCAATAGCCGGGAACATTACTGGTGTACCACCAGCAGCCTGTATACCAGCTTTTACAGCTTCTGTAATTTTATCAAGGTTTATATGACCTGGAACTATATCACTATGAGCTGAAACTACACCGATTAAAGGTTTTTGTAGTTCTTCATCTGTAAAACCACAAGCATATAAAAGAGAACGTTGAGGAGCACGTTCAGGGCCTTTTGTTATATTATGACTATTCAAGTTCATTTGTTTTCTCCGTTCATTTTTAATTTTATTTGTAGGGAACAGCCTCGACTGTTCCTTTTGGCAAATTCGGAATGGTCAAGACCATTCCCTACAATAAATTTATATTATAACATTTAAAATTAAGGACGGAGGGAAAATTTTCCACACCGTCCCCTTTTATTAAGTTTTTCGTAAATTTACGAAATTATTTTTTAAGCCAAGACATCATTTTACGAAGTTTTGCACCAACAGTTTCTACTGGATGTTCAGCTTCTACACGACGAGTAGCTAGGAATTTAGCATTTCTGCCAGCTTTATTTTCAATCATCCATTCAGATGCAAATACACCAGTTTGGATTTCGTTTAGGATTTTTTTCATTTCTTTGCGAGTTTCTTCAGTTACAATTCTTTTACCAGTTCTGTAATCGCCGTACTCAGCTGTGTTAGAGATAGAGTATCTCATTTTTGCAAATCCACCTTCGTTGATTAGGTCAACAATAAGTTTCATTTCGTGAACACACTCAAAGTATGCCATTTCTGGAGAATAACCAGCTTCTACAAGTGTATCAAAACCAGCTTTCATAAGCTCTGTTACACCACCACAAAGAACTGCTTGCTCACCGAATAGGTCAGTTTCAGTTTCTTCACGGAAGTTAGTTTCCATGATACCAGCTCTAGCACCACCGATACCAGCAGCATAAGCCATTGCAAAATCTCTTGCACGGCCAGAGTTATCTTGGTGTACAGCTACAAGAGTTGGAACACCACGACCTTGCATGTATTGGCTACGAACTGTGTGGCCAGGTCCTTTTGGAGCTACCATTACAACGTCAACGTTTTTAGGAGCTACGATAAGGTTAAAGTGAATGTTAAAACCATGAGCGAACATTAGAACGTCGCCTTCTTTTAGGTTTGATGCAATGCTAGCATTGTAAATATCAGCTTGTAGTTCGTCTGGAGTTAAAATCATAACTAAATCACCAGCTTTAGCAGCATCAGCGATATCCATAACTTTAAGACCTGCAGCTTCAGCTTTAGCTGTGTGTGCAGAACCAGGACGAAGACCAACAACAACATTTACACCACTTTCGTGTAAGTTGATAGCGTGTGCGTGACCTTGAGAACCAAAGCCGATAATAGCAACAGTTTTACCATCAAGAAGAGCTAGGTTACAATCGTTTTCATAGTACATTTTAGACATTTTAAATTTTCCTCCATTTAATTATGTAAATTTACATCCTTATTTATTTTAATTGATAAAAAGGTTTTTTGCAAGGGATAAGTGCCAGATTTCAGCAGATTTTACAAACTTTTTGTATTCTTTGATTTTTTCATTGCTGTAATCCCTGTACGACACATATCTATTATATCATACTTTTCTAGAATTTCAAGATATGCGTCTACTCTACTTGGCATATCAGCTAAAACAAGTGTAATTGTATCATTAGTTTGTTCAAGAACTCTTGAAGATAAAATATGTGATAATTCATCAATATTTAGCACTAAATCAGCGCCAGTTCTAATACGAACAATTAAAAGTTCTTTGCAGAAGCTATCTTCTTCAATTAAATGTTCAACTGAAATAACTTCAACTAATTTTTGCACTTGTTTTTTAATTTGTTCTAAGATATATTCATCACCCAAAACCACCATTACAATTTTAGAGATTTTAGGATTATTAGTTGTAGATACTGTAAGGCTTTCGATGTTAAATCCACGTCTACCAAAAAGTGCAGATATGCGAGCTAGTACACCTGAATTATTTTGAACGATAATATTTAATATATATTTTTTCACAATGTACCCCTCCTTACTTCATTATTACTTCATCAACTGTTCCACCCGCTGGAATCATTGGTAATACACGTTCGTCAGCATGTATTAAACATTCAATTATGCAGTAAGTGCCGAGTTTATACGCTTCGTCTAATGCTTTTTCAAGCTCTGCTTTCGTGCGACATCTAAAACCTGTAGCTCCAAAAGCTTCAGCAAGTTTTACATAATCTGTTTTTCTGCCATGAACTGTGCTTGAATAACGTTTATCATAAAGTGAAGTTTGCCATTGGAACACCATGCCTAATACATTATTGTTTAATAGCACTGTTACAAGTGGAGTTTTATAAGATACGCAAGTTGCAATTTCATTTAAATTCATATGGAAACTTCCGTCCCCTGTAATATGTGCTACAGGCTTATTAGGACATGCAGTTTTAGCACCAATTGCAGCACCTAAACCAAATCCCATTGTTCCCAAGCCACCAGAAGTTAAAAATGATCGTGGTTTCGAACAATCACAATATTGTGCAGCCCACATTTGATGTTGCCCAACATCTGTAACAACTATACCATCATGACCTATTTGTTTTGAAACAGCATCCATAATTTGATGTGGTTTTAAAATTGTATCACTATTTTCTGGAGTATAGTCTCTTGTTTTGTATTCATCAATGGTTTTAAACCATTCTGTTCTATCTTTCTTTTCAATAAGTGGCAAAAGTTTTGAAAGGGCAAATTTCACATCAGCAACAAGGTTATAATTTACGCCTACATTTTTGCCAATTTCAGCATCATCAATATCAATATGAATGATTTTTGATTCTTTCGCAAATTCACCTTGCTTTGTAGCCACCCTATCAGAAAATCTTGCACCGATTGCAATAAGAACATCAGCATTATCAGCAGCATATGATGCTGATACTTTACCATGCATACCAACCATTCCAAGACATAGTGGATGACTTCTATCCATTCCACCAATACCCATCATCGTATGACAAGCTGGAATATTAGCTTTTTCTAAAAATTCTATTAAAATTTCTGATGCTTCTGAAGAAATTACACCACCACCAAAATAAACAACAGGTTTTTTGCTGTCATTAATCAGCTGTGCCACTTGTTCGATTGTATTTTTATTAAGTTTAAAAGTTTGCTCCATGATATCAGGAGGCATCGCTATATAATCATGAACTGCTGCTGTAATATCTTTTGGTATATCTACAAGTACAGGCCCTGGTCTATCGCTATGTGCTATTTTGAAAGCTGCACGAAGTGTGTCTGCAAGTTCTGATACATCACGAACTACAAAGTTATGTTTTGTAATTGGCATTGTAATCCCTGCAATATACACTTCTTGGAAACTATCACGCCCAATAAGGCTACGGCCTACGTTACCTGTAATAGCAACCATCGGAACTGAATCCATATAAGCTGTTGCAATACCTGTTACGAGGTTTGTAGCACCAGGCCCTGATGTAGCTAAAACTACACCTGTCTTCCCTGTCGCTCTTGCATATCCATCTGCTGCATGTGCAGCGCCTTGTTCATGAGCTGTTAGTATATGATTTATTTTATCTTGATACTTATAAAGAGCATCATAAATATTAAGGACTGCGCCACCTGGGTAACCAAAAATTGTATCAACGCCATGTTCTAAAAGTACATTAATTAAAATATCTGAACCGTTTAGTTTCATGCAAATCCTCCTCCTAAATTTCAAAAAATAAAAGCCTTCATCTCAAATAAGAGACAAAGACTAAAAAATCCCTGCGGTACCACTCTTGTTGTCGAAAATCGACCACTTAAAGAGGCATTATAAATGCCAAACTGAATAACGACAGTCAACCGTCATGGCTTACGCAAATAGAATTACTATCCTTCAGCCTGCTGCTATCTTGACTACTTTCATATGCAACCGGGTACTGTCTTACACCAGACGACAGCTCTCTAAAACACCAATGTGCAACTACTCTTCAAGGTCACTGCATTTAAGCAATATTTAGATACTATTTATTATATAGTTTTTTCATAAAAATGTCAATATCTTTTTATAATTTGTCATTTTGTTAAATAAATAACGGAATTAATTTAGATTACTCTTTGAAATTTATACATATTTATGTAATTTTTTACTAATAATAACATTAAATTATAGTTAGAAGGAGAAATGAACTATGACAATTTCATTTATTCGCACATTAATTTTATATTGTATAGTTGTTTTAGCACTTAGAATTATGGGTAAACGTCAAATTGGTGAATTATCTCCATCTGAACTTGTTGTAACAATTCTAGCTTCTGAACTTGCCTCTATTCCTATGCAGGATTTTGATTTGCCTCTTGTTACTGGAATTGTGCCGATATTTACATTAATTTCACTTGAAATTTTAATTTCTTTTCTATGCATGAAAAGTGTAAAATTTCGTAAGATTATAAGTGGCAATCCTTGTATTATAGTTCGAGAAGGTAAATTCGAGCGTCAAAAGATGTTTGAAATGAGATTAAATGTAGATGAAGTCATGGAAGAACTTAGAATTAATGGTGTTGCTGATGTTGCTGATGTAAAATATGCGATAGTGGAAACAAATGGTACGTTAAGCGTAATTTTGAAACCTTCTGCACGAGCTGTGACAGCTGATGATTTAGATATAACTATTAAAAAAACTGGTTTGCCACTTACCGTTATCAATGATGGCAAAATAATTCATGAAAATCTTAGAAAAACAGAAAAAACTGAAGCATTTTTAAACCAATCTTTGAAAAATAATAATATTTCAAAGATTTCAGAAGTGTTCATTATGACTATCGATGATTATGATAATATTTTTATCCAAAGAAAGAGTGAGTTTAATTGAGACGTTTAATTATAGCTATATGTTTACTAATAATAATCGGTACAGCATGTGTATTTTCTACAATGAAGCTTACACAGCATGTGGAAGATATGATTAATTTAATTAACACTGCAGATACTTATGCTGTGAATAAAGAATATGAACTTTGGGCTGATACGGCTTATATGGTAGCTGTGAAATGGCATGAAATATCAGTTTTCATAGGCTCTATTGCTCGTCATAATGAGCTTGATGATATTGCTCTTAAACTTCAAAGTTATAGTTTTTATGCTGAATATCGAGATTTCGAGCGATACATGGAACATTCAACTGTGTTAAAAGCTTATTTATATCATTTAGTTGAAGCTGAACTTCCTATTATTAAGAATATTTTTTAAACAAAAT
>CAYJKB010000014.1:0-4373 GCA_964370625.1 uncultured Oscillospiraceae bacterium
TTTTGATAAGCTGGATTTTCAGTATAAAATAAATATTTTTTAAATAAACTCAAATAAAAATCCAATTACATAATTTTTAATATTAGAAATAACACCCAGCAAGCTAGATTATTAATAGATATATTTACTTTTACAATAATAAAAGAGTTCAATTAAAAACAAAACTGACTCCGTTAGAACAACGAAATCAGTTTGTTTATTAAATCTTTATTTTGCTATTTAATACTCTTTTTTGTACTGTCTGTACAATTTTAGGCTGTTCAAAATTCATCACACAATTTAAAATTAATTAAGCATCTTGTTTGGTATCTGCAATTTGAATTTCTCTAAGATTTACACCTTGTGGCATTTCATATGCAAATTTAATTGTTTTTGCAATATCTTCAACAGTTATACTATTAGCGCCTACGCTATCTTTCCAAACATTATAATTTGCTTTGATTTCATCACTTGTAGTATGGCTTAAAAGCTCAGTTGCTACAGCACCTGGGCAAATTCTAATAACTCTTACATTATGAGATGATAATTCCATTCTAGCAACTTCTGAAAGCCCTACAACACCATATTTTGAAGCACAATATGCAGCATGATTTCCAAATGGTTTAACTCCTGCAATTGATGATAGATTTACTATAGTCCCACAATTACGCTCTTTCATATCATTCATAACAATTTGCATGCCATTCATAACACCCATAACATTAACATCAAGCATTTTTTGCCATTCTGTTGCATCTTGTGTTTCAAGATTTCCAAGAAGCATAAGACCTGCATTATTCACGATTAAGTCTGCTTTTCCATACTTTTCTTCAGCAAATCTTACAGCAGCTTCAAATTCTTCCTTATTTGTTACATCAACTTGTTTGCAGATTGAATTCTGTAGATTCAATTGTTCTAAAAGTTCAATTCTTCTTGCTAAAAGCAGTACAGGATAACCATCTGCACTAAACATTTTTGCAAGTGCTTTGCCAAAACCAGAGCTTGCTCCAGTAATTACTACTAATTTTTTCATACATAATTCTCCTTATTGACTTTTTTGTTATTATAGTATAAAATACTGTAATAGACAAATTTATTATATTAATAATTTAATCTTACGTCAATATGGCACATTAAATTCACTTAGGGAAATCGAGGTAACTAATGGAAAAAATACAAGTTAATTCAGAGATAGAAATTACACTTAAAATGATTGGTGGAAAGTGTAAACCACTGATATTATACATGTTAATTGAAGATGGAACAATGAGATTTAAAGATTTAATGTGTTCTGTAACTGAAATTTCACAAAAAACACTTACCAACCAATTACGAGAACTAGAATCGGATGGATTAATCTCGAGACAATCTTTTAACGAAATTCCCCCAAGGGTCGAATATTCAGCGACTGAGAAAGGTAAAACTCTCTTCCCTATTCTTGAAATGATGTGTGATTGGGGTGAAAAAAATAAAAATGATAGATTTGAAATAATAAATCCTCAATGCCACAAATAACAATTTTAATTTAAATTTTTGGAAAGGTATAACTAGAAATAGTTATACCTTTTTTAGTTTAAAGCTAGTTATTTTCTTTACTTTTTAAGTTAGCTATGTTAAACTATATACACACCCCCTAGGGGTGGTATCTTCACTGTATGTAAAATATTTTTTAATATTAAAGGAGGAATATATTATGCAAGGTGATAAAAAAGATGTAATTAAGTTGTTAAATACAGCTAAAGGTCAAATTGAAGGCATTTTAAACATGGTAAATGATGATAGATATTGTCTTGATATTATTACTCAAATTATGGCTTGTGAAGGTGTGTTAAACTCAACATCAAGAAAAATATTAGCTGACCATTTAAAAACTTGTGTCGCAAATGCTAAGACTCAACAAGAAAAAGATGAAAAAATAGATGAATTAATTTTACTTATGAGTAAAATTATTAAGTAGGTGATAATATGAAAAGAGAATTTAATATTACTGGCATGACTTGTTCTGCTTGTAGTGCTAGAGTTGAACGTGTAATGAATAAGTTGGATGGTGTAAGTGATGTCACTGTAAATCTCCTTACTAATTCAATGACACTTACTAAATCAGATGCTTTATCAGATGATGATATTATAAATGTTATCAGAAAATCTGGTTATGATGCAGCTTTAGTAATTAAAGACATTAAAAAAACTTCTGAAACTGTTTCCGATATAGCAAAAACTCAAAGCGATAATGTAGCATTTAGATTAGTTCTATCATTTTGCTTTTTAATTCCTCTTATGTATGTATCAATGGGCAGTATGTTAGGCGCTCCCCTTCCACATTTTTTATCTGGGCATACAGGAGCCGCTTCCTTTGCATTTTTACAATTTTTGCTTGTAATTCCTATTGCTATTTTAAACAAACATTATTTTAAAAATGGATTTTCTTCTCTGTTTCATTTAAGTCCTAATATGGATAGTTTAATTACTATTGGTGCTAGTGCTTCTTTAATTTATGGAATATTTGCAATTTTCAGAATAAATTATGGCATTGCAAATAATAATTTTGATATTGTTGCAACTTATCACATGGATTTATATTTTGAAGGCGCTGGTACTATTTTAACATTGATTACATTGGGCAAATTTTTTGAAGCGAAAAGCAAAGCTCGAACTACTGATGCAATAACAAAGCTTGTAGATCTTGCTCCTAAAACTGCTATACTTCTTGTCAATGGAATTGAAACTGAAGTTAAAACAGAAGATATTAAGATTAATGATATTGTAATTGTTAAAAATGGTGGATCGATACCAGTAGATGGAATTATAATTGATGGTAGCGCTTGGATTGACCAATCAAGCATCACTGGAGAGAGTGTACCTGTTTTTAAAAGTGAGAATGAAAAAGTTATAGCTGCTACTATTTTAACAAATGGGTATTTAAAAATTAAAGCTGAAAAAGTTGGAGAAGATACTACTTTTTCACAAATAATTTCTCTTGTAAAGCAAGCTAGTGCCACAAAAGCACCAATTGCTAAACTAGCTGATAAAATTTCTGGTTTCTTTGTTCCGATTGTTATATTGATTTCAATTTTAACTTTGGCTGTATGGTTAATCAATGGCAATCCTTTCGAAAGCAGCTTATCATTTGCCATTAGTGTTCTTGTTATTTCTTGCCCGTGTGCTTTAGGCTTAGCTACTCCTGTTTCTGTAATGGTTGCAACTGGTAAAGGTGCACAAAATCACATTTTAATTAAATCTGGTGAAGCTCTTGAAACTTTACATAGTGTAAAAACTGTTGTTTTTGATAAAACAGGCACAATTACTATAGGCAAACCTACTGTCAATGATGTTATTACTTTTGATATTGATGAAAAAGAGCTTGTATCTTTAGCTTATACACTTGAAGAAAAAAGCGAACACCCATTAGCTTTTGCTATTTGTCAATGGGCAAAAGATCAAGAAGCAATTATCAAAAGCAGTACAGCTTTTTCTGCAATTGCAGGGCAAGGTGTGAAAGCTATAATAGATGGAGACGAAGTTTTTGCTGGTAATATCACTATGATGAATGAAAACAATATTGATATTTCTAAAGCATTAACTAAAATTGAATCAATCGCCAAAGAGGGATATACTCCTATTATTTTTGTTAAAAACAGAAATATAATTGGTATTATTTCAGTAGGTGATAAAATCAAAGAAAGTAGCAAACATGCTATAGAAATCCTTGAACAAATGGGTATTGAAACTGTAATGCTTACAGGTGATAATCAAATTACTGCTAGAGCAATAGCTGATAAAATTGGAATCAAAAATGTAGTTTCTGATGTTTTACCCAAAGAAAAACAAGATAAAATTAAGGATTTACAAAATGAAGGCCAAGTAGTTGCTATGGTTGGCGATGGAGTTAATGACTCAGTAGCTTTAGCCAGTGCTGATGTCGGAATTGCAATTGGAGCTGGTGTTGATATTGCTATTGATTCAGCTGATATTATATTAATGAGAAGTGAGATTATTGATGTAGCTTCTGCTATAGCACTTAGTAAAGCTTGTATTAAAAATATTAAACAAAATTTATTTTGGGCATTTATTTATAATTTAATTGGTATTCCTATCGCAGCTGGTATACTTTTTATTCCTTTTGCTTTAAAACTCACTCCTGATTTTGCTGCTTTAGCGATGAGTTTATCTAGTATTTTTGTTGTAAGTAATGCTTTGAGACTTAGAACTTTCAAAGGTTATGAATAAATATTTATCTGAAAAATTATTTTATAAGGAGATTTATGTATGAAAATTTTAATTGAAGGCATGACTTGCGAACATTGCAAAAAATTTGTAACAGAGGCTTTATCATCTGTTGATGGAGTTAGTGACATTAATGTAAACCTTGAAGAAAAGTGTGCTACTTTAAAAGC
>CAYJKB010000014.1:4473-9020 GCA_964370625.1 uncultured Oscillospiraceae bacterium
CTTTCAGCCTGCTCCCCTACTAACGAGCATGAAGATAATGAAAGTGATAATACAGTTGCTATAGAAATCGAAAACTCAAATTCAGATGAATTGCAAACTTTGCCTTTAGATACACAAATTATTTCCCAGGATATAGATTTAAGCAGCTATTTTAATTCTATTAATGGAACAGCGATTTTTCTCACAAGTGATAATAAAGAATATATTTATAATAATGACTTAGTGGATATTAGATTTTCTCCATATTCAACTTTTAAAATTGTTTCTACATTAATTGGATTAAATGAAGAAATAATTACTTCTAAAAATAGCACAATGCAATACGATGGGTCTACATATTGGTATGACCTTTGGAATGACAACCTAAATTTAGAGCAAGCCTTCAAGCATTCGTGTGTATGGTATTATCATCAGATAATTTATCAAATCCCTCGTGATACAATTCAACTTCAATTAAATTCTTTAAATTATGGAAATATGGACTTAACAGAATGGGATGGTAATGGCAATAATCCTAAAGAGGATCTAAATGGTTTTTGGTTAAATTCTTCTCTTGAAATTTCACCGAGAGAACAGGTAGTGTTGTTAAAGAATATTTTTGAGAATAATAGCATTTATTCTGATGAAAATGTTGAATTATTAGGTCAACTTATGGATATTGGTGAATATTCTGTTCATGCTAAAACTGGAAGTGGAGGAAATGAGAGTTGGTATGTAGGTTATTTTGATTTTAATGATGACACAATATACTTTGCAACTTTTATTACTGGTGACGATGTATCAGGAGCATTAGCAAAGGAAATTTCTCTGTCATTAATAGATGATTGGGATTTAATCATGAAATAAATACAGCTGAACTTATTTTCTTTTCTATCTATTTTTTATACTTATGTAATAACTAAATTTGAATTTATTTACATATTTAAACCTAATTTTCGCCAATAATTTCCTTATTTTACCTTTATCACGCTTATTTTTTGTTTTTTTAATAAATCTATTGTATGATGTTTATTTTTATGTTATAATGTTTCGATTTAGAAAAAAGGCAGGAAACAATTTATGAGCAACAACCCAAACAACTCCCAAGTCCAAGACAATGATTATTCAATGTCTGCAGTTCCAGAAAGTGCTAAAAAAGGCTTTTTTAGTCTTTTCGTAGTAATGTTAGGATTCACATTTTTCTCAGCAAGTATGACAACAGGCGGAAATTTAGGATTAGGATTAAATTTACAAGATTTTATCCTTGCAATAGTTATAGGCAGTTTAATTTTAGGTGCTTACACATCATTATTAGCATATATCTCTAGCAAAACTGGACTTAATATTGATTTAATGGCACGACATGCTTTTGGAAACAAAGGATCATATCTTCCTTCATCTCTTATTATTTTCACTCAAACTGGTTGGTTTGGTGTAGGTGTTGCAATGTTTGCAATTCCAGTTTCATCATTACTTGGAATAAATGCTTATATTTTTATAGCTGTTTCAGGTATTGCAATGACGTTAACAGCTTATTATGGAATTCGTGGTCTTGCACTTATTAGTGCAATTTCTGTTCCGTTAATTGCAATTTTAGGCATAGTTTCCATGAATATGGCAATAACTGACACAGGTGGTATTCAAAATGTATTTAGTGATACCCCAGCTAACCCAATTAGCTTTATTACAGCTCTTACTTTAGTTATAGGAAGCTTTGTTTCTGGTGGTACTGCAACTCCAAACTTTACAAGATTTGCAAAAAGCCCAGCTATTGCAGTTAGCACAACTGCTATAGCATTTACATTAGGTAATTCTTTAATGTTTTTATTTGGCGCTGTTGGTGGTGCTGTAACTGGAGTTCCTGATATTTTTGATATTATGATAGCACAAGGATTAGTTGTTTTTGGTATTGTAGTTTTACTTTTAAATATTTGGACTACTAATAACAATGCGCTTTACTCAGCAGGATTAGGTCTTGCTAATATTACTGGCAAAAAAAGTAGCACAATGACACTTTTTGCCGGAATTTTAGGCACTGCATGTGCTATGTGGCTTTATAATAATTTCGTAGGTTTTTTAACATTTTTAGGTTCTTCGCTTCCAGCTATTGGAGCTATAATCATTCTTGATTATTTCATGAATAAAGAAGCTTATGTACTTGCAAATGGTCAAAAAGAATTTAGATTAAGTGCAATTTTAGGTATATTTGCTGGTGTTATTGTAGGTCTTGTTTTACCTATTGGTATTCCATCAATAAATGCTATGGTATCTGCTTGTATTGTTCATTTTGCAATTAGTAAATTTAACAAGTAGTATTAAACTTTTGAAGGGAGCATTAATATGATTATTAAAAATATATTTATAGAAAACCAAGATGTAGCAACTGATATTCGTGTTGAAAACGGTAAATTTTCTGAAATTTCTCAAAATATTATACCTCATGCAGGTGAAGAAATTTTAGATTGTACTGATAAAATGATTTTACCACCTTTTATTGAAAGTCATGTTCATTTAGATACATGTCTTACAGCAGGTGACCCTGTTTGGAATATGAGTGGTACACTTTTTGAAGGTATTGAATGTTGGTCTAAAAGAAAAGAAAAACTAACAAAAGATGACGTTAAAGAACGTGTAAATAAAGCTGTAAGAATGCAAATTGCAAATGGTATTCAGCATATTAGAACTCATGTTGATATAACTGACCCTAAGCTTACGGCTATGGAAGCTATGATTGAACTTCGTGATGAACTTCGTGAATATGTTGATATTCAAATAGTTGCGTTTCCTCAAGAAGGAATTTTGAGCTACCCTAACGGCAAAGAATTATTAGAAAATTCAATTAAAATGGGTGCTGATGTTGTTGGTGCTATTCCTCATTTTGAATTTACTCGTGAATATTCAGTTGAAAGCTTAAATTATTGTGTACAACTTGCTGTAAAATACGATAAGTTAATTGATGTTCATTGTGATGAAATTGATGATGCTGAAGCCAAAGGCCTTGAAACACTTGCTTGCAGAGCTTTAGAAACTGGGCTTAAAAGCAGAGTTACTGCTAGCCATACAACAGCTATGCACAGTTATAACAATGCTTACACATCAAAACTTTTTAGGCTTCTATCTATGAGTGATATTAACTTTGTTGCAAATCCTTTAGTTAATACTCATTTACAAGGCCGTTTTGATACTTATCCTAAAAGACGTGGTGTAACACGTGTAAAAGAACTTTTAGCTAATGGAAATAATGTATCTTTTGGTCATGATGATATTTTTGACCCTTGGTATCCACTTGGGAATGGTAATATGAGAGATGTAGTTCATATGGGGCTTCATGTGTGCCAAATGATGGGATATGAGGAAATCTTAAACAGCTATAAATTAATTACTCACAATGCAGCAAAAACTCTTAATATCGCTGGTGATTATGGAATCAAAGTAGGAAATTCAGCTAATTTCCTAATTCTTGATGCTGATAATTTTTATAATGCACTTAATAACAAAAGTGAAATATTATTTCAATATAGAAATGGTAAATTACTTACAAAGAGCATTCCAAGCAAAAGAGAAATATTCATTTAATATATTTATATGTAAAAAAGTCAGATTCATTTTTGAACCTGACTTTTTTTATTCCCATGTTTCTTCATCAAACTGTTTTCTATATAAATCTTTCCACGGTGCAATAGTAGGAATTTTCCAAAATTCATCTTTACGATATTCTGTTTGTGTGTCCCCTATCGTAATTAGTCTATCTGCAATAGATAGTGAATCCGCAAGATTTACAACTAAAATCACAACACTCGTACCTGCTCTTAATAGTTGTTCTAGCAATTTCCAAATGTACATTCTAAGTTCTAAATCTGCACCCTTAAATGGTTGAATACAAAAAACGACTTTTGGCTTTTGAATTATTATTCTGTTATATATTAATTGATATTTTTGTTTATCTGTTAAATTATCTATTCTCATATCAAAAACATCTTGACCCACAATAGGCGTATATTCCTTTTTTATACTCTTTTTAATTTTCTTACTACGCCAAATATTCTTAATTCGTTTATCTACATTAAAACATAAATTATCAATATAGCTCATATCATTGAAAAGCATCGTTTGTGTAGGATTTTGATCTATAACTGCAAAATTACGATTTTGCCTTACGTTAACTTCAATATTCTCAAGTTTTGTATAGCTATTGTTAGGTTTCTTATTTTCTTTGATTTCATTTAGCAACATTTTATATACTCGATTTTCTAGGCTCTGTAACGCTAAACATTCACCCTTATAGAGCTTAAAATGAATATTTATATCCTTAAAATCATAATTTATTTCACAGATAGAATTATAAACTTTATTCTCTTTTTTCTTAATATGCTTTTTTACAAGATTATAATAATCTGTTGTACATATCAAATAATCTTGATTACTAAGTGCTTTCGTATCTACAACTTTATCAATGCGCCCATTGAAATAAAAACAGATTTTATTGCAAATGGGAAATAAATCCTCTAAATGAGGTGCAAAATAAATGAAAGAAACTCCCTTTTTTGCATATTTTTTAATTATCCTAT
>CAYJKB010000014.1:9030-44525 GCA_964370625.1 uncultured Oscillospiraceae bacterium
CAATTTCATACAGCAAAAATAACTTATAACCAGATACAATCCCTTTCAAAATTTCAATAACAATTCTTTCAAATAATGAAAGTTTTTCAACAAGCATATCTGGATTAATATCAATATCAAGTTCTTGAATAAACATATTAAATTGTTGCCTAAGTGTTCTTTTACTAATCACTTCTTGTTTAAACCCATGTCTTAATACAAAAATATTATCTAAAACAGTGAGTTTGCCGACTAAACTTGATGTACTTCGAATTACAACTATATGATTTTCAGTTTTTTCAAAGCCTTTCCAAGAATTTATTAAATTTTCTCTGTAATAAATATATCCATCTTCAAGAGGCAAATTAGTAGTTGCAAGCTTTAGAAATTTGCTTATACCTTCAGAACTAATTGTCAATACTCCTAAAATTTCACCTTCAAATACATTAATATTCAAATTATCTAAAAACTTTATATCATCTAACTTGTAAGTTACTCTCTCCATCCTAAATATTTCTTTTTTCATATTTAACCCCTAACTATAGGTATACTTATATCAACATCAGTACCTGTGCCTTCAATTGAATAAACGTGCATTCCATATTCTTGTCCAAACAAAATATGAATTCTATTATTTACATTTGAGAGTGCAATTCCACCTTTACTTTCATCTTTGTTATACAATTCATATGATGATGTTTCAATAATTTTTTTATTTAATTCATAAAGTTTATCTTCTGTCATTCCCACACCATCATCAGACACTTTGATTATAAGCCTTTTTTCTGTAACTTCAAAAGAAATAATAATATTTCCTGTCCCAATTCTATGTTCTGTTCCATGAATTATACTATTTTCTAATATCGGTTGAATCGTAAGTTTTGGAACTTTAAGATATCTAATAAACTCCCAATCTTCGTCATCATAATCGAAAAATAAATTTAGTCTTTCTCCAAAACGATATTTTTGTATTTTAAAATATGTTTTGCAGTTTTCAACTTCATCTTCGACACTTACTAAATTCTCAATATTCGAAATTGTGTATCTGAAAAACACAGCAAGTGACTCTGTCATATCAGCTACAACATCAAGTCCGCTTATAAGCGCTTCACTTCGTATACTCTCAAGTGTGTTATATAAAAAATGTGGATTAATTTGATTTTGTAAGGCTAAGTATCTAGCTTGTCCCTTATTAAGTTCAAGCATTTTAGTAGAGCGTAACATTTCAAATGTAGTTTTAATATGTTTTTCAACAGCAGGTGTAATTTTGGGTGGTTCAATATCTGAATAATCTGCTGGTTCATATTTACTTGCAAGCTTAAAAAGTGCTTTCTCATTTCTAAGATATGGCCTTATAATTTCAAATATTATATAAAGAATATATAATATTGTAAATATTATTGAAAAAATCAACTTAAAATCTATACCTTCTTGGATTTTTAGAATTTCATAACCTGTTTCAATTATCAAATAAATTGCAACTATGATTAATACAAAACTTACTTTACTTGAAATAAATTTACTTTTCAAATACTCACCTCTTTAACCATAGAGTTTTCTAAACACACTTGGTTTAACACCTGTAATTTTTTCAAATGTTTGATTAAAATGTTTAACATCTTGATATCCAACATCTTTACAGATTTTCGAAATCGGTTCATTTGTCTCACGCAATAGCACTTTTGCTTGTTCCATTCTAACATTTATAATATATTTTGCAAAACCCTCTCCAACTTCTTTTTTGAAAAGAGTGCTAAAATAAGCAGAGCTTAATCCGACAACTTCGCTAACTTCTTCTAACGTTATTGGTTGCGAAAATCTCTTTTGTATATATTGTTTTGCTGTTCTAATTGGTCGCAAAGTATCATTTTCACGTTCTCTTAGTATTTTATCTATTATTCGTTGTTGTAAATCAATCAATTTTTCAAATATTTTATCTACATTTCCGCTTTGATAACACCTTCTTTGAAATTCAGATAAAATTTCAGTTTGATTTTTTATATTTGTTTGAGAAATAAAACTAGATCCTGCAAGAAACACATTTTCTAAAATTTCATATCCTGAAAGATTTTTAAGTTTTAGAATGTCTTTTTTTAGCTCTAGTGTTACATTTAATGCATCATCTTGTGATAGACTTTCAATAGTATTAGTGATATTTCTTGTGTATTTTTCAATATCATAATTACTTCTAGACTCTTTTTCAATTGGCTGAACTTCAAGTAATTTTTCTGTACCATAGATAAGCCTTTGATGGATATAAAAAATAGCTTCTGACAAACTATCACAAATATCATCTGCTGATTTTACAGGTGGACTTAATGATATTGTACACGCCACGGGTCCTAAAATTTGTTTTAAAATAATTAGTTGATTCAAACAATCTTTCAGCACTCTTTTTACGTCATCTTGTTTTTTAGCTTCATAATTTAGAATTCCATAACCATCTCGGTCAATCACTGCAAATGCAAAATCATGACAAAGTTGCTTAAGTCCACTTGTTAAAACTCCTTGAATTTTATCAACAACAATCATTTTACTCTCTAAATTAACTTTATCGCTTTCAAAGTCAATTTTCAGCATAAATACTTGGAAAAGACCTTCTTTAGCATTAAAATTATATTCATTACAAAGACTTTCAATAGACAAATCCGAAACACCTGCAATCAAACTTCTAATAAAACTATCAGTGTCTTTAATTGTTTGATTTTCTTTAATTATATTTTCGATTTGTGCATTTTTTGCATTATTTTCTTCGATTTTAAGTTTCATTTTTATAAGGATATCATGTAGTTCTTTTTGATTAATAGGCTTAAGTAGGTAATCACAAACTCCAAATTTAATAGCTGTTTGTGCATATTCAAAATTTGTATATCCACTAATTATAACCACTTCAGGGCTGTTTTTTTCAGCTTTAATCATCTTTATTAGTTCTAATCCATCACAACCTGGCATTCTAATATCTGTTATTAAAATATCCGGCTTCAAAGTTTTAACTTGCTCTATCGCCTCGATACCGTTTGCTGCTGTTCCAACAACTTTTAGTCCTAAGCTTTCAAAATCAACCAAGGCTTGAATTAAGTTTATTATGCGCTGTTCATCATCAGCTATTAATACTTTTAACATAAGACACCCCTTTTTTTTACTAATTATAGCATTTTTTAGATGATTTTGCAATTATTTTTAAAAATAAAAAGTAAGAGGGCTGAAATTTCAGCCCTCAAATTATTATTCTGATTATTGATTATTAGTCAAGCACTGATACACCTGTATCAACAACTTTTCCACCTAGGTCTTCACCTTCTAATGAAGCTACAGCAGCAGTAACACCTTCATAACCCATTACATCAGGGTTTTGAGCCATTGTACAAAGCAGATGTCCATCAGTGATAAGGTTTAGAATTGTATCTGATTTATCAAATCCAACACCTACGATTGCTGAATTTCCAGATGCTTTAATAGCATTACCAGCTCCAGCTGTTGAGCCTTCATTTGCTCCGAATATACCTACAACACCTTGAGTGATATAGTTTTCTGCGATTGATTGTGATTTTGCAGCATCGCCTTCACCAAATTGAGTTTCTAATACTTCAAAATTAGTTCCTTCAAATGCCATACGGAATCCTTCATCACGCATAACTGTTGAGTTTGTTGCAGCATTTACACTGATTACACCGATTGTTCCTTCAGTAATTCCATCAGCTTCAAGTTTTGCAAGCATTTCTTTACCTGCTGTTGTACCAGCAGCTTTATTATCTGTTGAGAATGTAGCTTCTGCTTCAACATTTGCTGGTGAATCTACATAAATTACTTTTACGCCAGCATCTGATGCTTCTTTTAGTGCTGATGAAATTGCATCAGGTCCATTTGCAGCTACGATAATCGCTTGCGCACCACCAGCCACTGCATTGTTTACAGCTTCGATTTGTTGTGCATCATCTTTTGTGTTTGGTGCTGCGAATTTAACTGTTACACCAAGCTCGTCAGCTGCTTTTTGAGCGCCATCATTTAAAGTTACCCAGTGTTGGTCAATTGAATCCATTGTGATAAGTGAAATTTGCCAATCTTGGCTTGCTGTTACAGACGCTGAATCATCAGCTACATCTCCGCTAATTGCTTCAACATTAAGCACTGATACACCTGTATCAACAACTTTTCCGCCTAGGTCTTCACCGTTTAAAGCTGCTACAGCGGCAGTAACGCCTTCATAACCCATTACATCAGGGTTTTGAGCCATTGTGCAAAGCAGATGTCCATCAGTGATAAGGTTTAGAATTGTATCTGATTTATCAAATCCAACACCTACGATTGCTGAATTTCCAGATGCTTTAATAGCATTACCAGCTCCAGCTGTTGAGCCTTCATTTGCTCCGAATATACCTACAACACCTTGAGTGATATAGTTTTCTGCGATTGATTGTGATTTTGCAGCATCGCCTTCACCAAATTGAGTTTCTAATACTTCAAAATTAGTTCCTTCAAATGCCATACGGAATCCTTCATCACGCATAACTGTTGAGTTTGTTGCAGCATTTACACTGATTACACCGATTGTTCCTTCAGTAATTCCATCAGCTTCAAGTTTTGCAAGCATTTCTTTACCTGCTGTTGTACCAGCAGCTTTATTATCTGTTGAGAATGTAGCTTCTGCTTCAACATTTGCTGGTGAATCTACATAAATTACTTTTACGCCAGCATCTGATGCTTCTTTTAGTGCTGATGAAATTGCATCAGGTCCATTTGCAGCTACGATAATCGCTTGCGCACCACCAGCCACTGCATTGTTTACAGCTTCGATTTGTTGTGCATCATCTTTTGTGTTTGGTGCTGCGAAAGTAACTTCAACACCTAATTCTTTTGCCGCCTCTTGAGCACCTTCATTTAAAGTTACCCAGTGTTGGTCAATTGAGTCCATTGTGATAAGTGAAATTTTCTTTGAGTCTGTTGGTGCTGTGTCTCCAGCAGTTCCGTCATCTTGTCCACCACATCCAGCAAATGTCATTGCTAGAAGAGATGTACAACATAAAGCAGCTATTAATCTTTTTTTCATTATAAAATCCTCCTTATATTTTAAGCTATTTTTTATAGCTTAATAACTATTTTTTCTTTTTACCGAATGATAATTTTCCATTTTTAATTAAAACATCAAGCAATACTGCAAATGTAACAATTACACCGATTACTATACGTTGGATACCAACTTGTGCACCAATCATATTTAAACCATTTTCTAATACTTGCCATACTAATGAGCCAGCTAAAGTTCCTAAAAGGATACCAGTTCCACCTAAAGGAGAAATACCACCGATAACACCAGCTGCAACACCATACATTTCATATGTATTACCAGCTTCCATATTACCCATTCCAGCTTGAGCACATAAAATAAATCCAACTACACAAGCACAAATAGCACTTACAACATAAGCTTTTATCGTTGTTGAAATAACACTAACACCCGATAGTTTTGCTGCTTCTACATTTGAACCAATTGCATAAATATGACGTCCAGTTCTTGTTTTTGATAAAACAAAAAAGAAAATTGCGAAAATTATCATAGCAATTATAAATGTATTATAAATCCCAGCTGTTTTTCCATAGTAGAAGAAATTTTGGAATGCATCTGCTGTTTCTTTGCCAATACCAGATGAAATTGCATCTGTATTACGGTTTTGGTTAACCATATAAGCTACACCACGAGTAACAAACATTGTTCCTAATGTTGCAATAAATGGAGGCAATTTGAACTTTCCAACCAATACACCATTTATAATACCAACTAATATACATACTACCATTGTAATTCCGATTGCAATAATTGGATGCACACCCATAGTCATAAGTGTTGCTGAAATCATTGCACTCATACCAACTACAGAACCGATTGATAAGTCAATATTACCTGTAATTAAAACATAACTTTGTGCAATACCGATTAAAAGGTATTTAGATGATGAACGAAGTAAGTTTGAAATATTTTGTGGGCTAAATATTGTAGGGTCTTGCAATCCGAATGCAATATAAATTATGATAAGTCCTACAAAGGCTGTAAGTGCAGCCCCCATACCTCTTATCTCTAAAAATTCTTTGAAACGACTTTTTTTATTCATTTTATTTACCTCTCTAATTCGCTTTTTTATCGAATGATGTAGCAAGTGTTAAAATTTCATTTTGTGAAGTTTCTCTCGCCATAACTTCCCCTGAAATTTTTCCGTCACACATAACGATAATTCTATCAGCAATACCCATCACCTCTGGCAATTCTGAAGATACAAAGATAACAGCAATCCCCTGTTTTTTAAGTTCTGTCATAATGTTATAAATTTCGACTTTAGCACCAACATCAATACCTCTTGTAGGCTCATCGAAAATAACAACTCTTGAATTTCTTGCAAGCCATTTACCAACAACTATTTTTTGTTGATTACCACCACTTAGTGTTCCAGCATCAACTAAAACATTCGGTGTTTTAATTCGCAAATCAGCTACAGCTTTATCACAAAGAGCTTTTTCTTTATTTGTATCTACAACTGAAAATTTATTACATACGATATCTAAATTTGGTAAAGTCAAATTGTCTTTAATGCTAAGTTTAGTACAAAGACCATCTTTTTTTCTATCTTCTGGTGCAAGAACAATACCATGTCTTATTGCATCCATCGGATTATTAACTATAATTTCTTCACCATCTAATATTAATGTTCCACTTGTCTTAGGGTCAACTCCAAAAATAGCTCTTGTTGTTTCTGTTCTTCCCGCACCCATAAGACCTGCAAAACCAATGATTTCACCTTCGTAAACCTCGAAATTTATATTTCTTACAAGTTTACCTGCATTTAAATTTTTAACTTCGAAAACCTTTTTTCCTTTTGGATAATCTAATCTTGGAAATTGTTCTTTAATTTCACGACCAACCATGTTTGTGATTATTTCATCAATAGTTGTATCTTTAAAGTTCATTGAAGTGATATATTGTCCATCTCTCATTATTTGAACACGATCTACAATATGTTTTAATTCTTCTAGTCTATGTGAAATATAAACTATTCCACAACCATTTTCTTTCAGTTTATTTATAATTCTGAATAATTCATCAATTTCTTTAGCTGTAAGTGCTGATGTTGGCTCATCCATAATTAAAATTTTTGCATTAACCGAAAGTGCTTTAGCAATTTCAACCATTTGTTGTTTAGAAACAGGCAAATCAGCAACCTGTTGCCTTGGATTAATATCAATATTTAAATCATCTAAAATTATTTTAGCTTGTCTTTCCATTTCATGATTTTTAAGAGCGAATAACCCGCTTTTCTCACGTCCTAAAAATATGTTTTCTGCAACTGTTAAGTGTTTGCACATATTAAGTTCTTGGTGGATAATAGCAACTCCCACTTCCAAAGCACTTTTAGGAGTTAAGTTATCATATTCTGTTCCCAAAATTTCTACTGTACCTTCATCTTTTGTGTATACACCACTAAGAATTTTCATAAGTGTTGATTTCCCAGCACCATTTTCTCCGAGTAGCGCTAAAACTTCACCTGAATGCAATTCGAATTTCACATTATCAAGAGCTTTAACACCAGGGAAACTTTTTGAAATATTATTCATTGAAACAATAATACTCACTTAATCAAACACCCCTTTCTAACTGATTTTATGTGTTTATTATATATATAAATTCCAAATGTTTAAAGAGGGGTTTTTTTTATATTTAAGGGGGTTTTTTTAGAAATTGTAAAATAAATGTTAATCAAAATTTAGTCAATATTACCTAATTGAATCAACTTCAACTGATAGAACTAGTACAAATAACATCAAAATACAAAAAACTGCACATATTTACAAAGTATGTAAATTTTTATTCCACATGCTAAGTAAAATATGTGCAGTTTAAATTAGTTGCTAAATTCAAAATATATTCGCATACACTTTTATTCTTTTATGGACTATATACCCAATTTGAACCATTCCATGTAAACCTCATATTGGTTCTTGATGCAAATGATATTGCCTCTCCTTGTGTATTAAAATAATTATGTGTTACTTCTCCAGAAAAAATACTTTCTTTATTATATGGTTCACTATAATCTAATGAGCCTAATGTTAACACTGTTCCAGCTTGTAAAGCCACAACAGGACTACCAATTATTCCTTCAACACCTAAATTTATTGTTGCATCTCCTTCAAGTATAACTCTAGATCCAGCAGTGGACATAAATATCCCTGAATTATTTACAACACTTCCTTCTAACATAATAAAATTGTCATAATTTGAATGTATTGGTGTCCCAACTCCCCACGTAGCACCTTCAGCTATATTCGCAGTTCCTGATAATGTCACTTGTTGATTTAATGCGCCGAAATGTTCTCCACTATTTAATGTGACATTATTAATATCAATAGGCATATTATCTGGCAAAGCTTCTAATTCTGAAAATGTATAGTCACGTGATGCTTGTTCTGAATTTGCTATAATTAATTGAGGATAATACTTCGTATAATATCCTTGGCTGTCTATTTGCCCATTATTCGGATGGGTTTCAATTTCTATAATTTGATACGGTTTATATGTACCATTTTCAATATAACCAAACACGCTTTGATTGCTTTTTACAGAATATTCACTATACAAACTTGAACCCGCACCACTAATTATAGAATTGTCTGGTGTCCATATTCCAACCTTATATAAAATTTCAGGATCAACAATTATTAAATATTGGCCATCACCAATGTCTGATTGAATTTTTGCTGACAATTCAATCTCTGCAAATGTTCCATCTGTGAAGTTTCTAAGATAAATCAATTCTCCTGTGCCAGTTCGATTTATTCCTTGTACATTAACTTTATTACTAAAGAAGCTATCTGCTAAAACTACTTCTCCAGAATGAATATCAATCAAGCTTGTATCATACAATTCTATTAATCCTTCATTATAAATATAAGCTCCTATTTTTCCACCTAATAAGTCATCTACATCATCTGCATTATTTACTATGATTTTTTGATTTTCTATTAAACGCAATATTCCGCTATTTAATAATTCACCATTAACTAAAATTTCTAGATTATCAACATGTTCAAAGGAAAGTGTTCCACTTTCTTCAATAGTAATAACTTGACCATCAGCTGATAATTCAAATTGATTATTGGTATATACACTAGCTGGCACAACTATATTAGTAGTTATGGTAACATTATTTTTTGCAATAATGTTATCTATAATTGCTTGAGTTTCTAAATCAATTATAGGGTCTTCGCTTAAAGGCATAATTTCTAACTCTTGAAGTGGCAAGTCTTCTAATAAACCATCTATTGCATTGTCAAGGATTGGCGGCTGTTCGTCTGTTGGAAATTGCATATCTCCAGACACTTCGTCACCTTCCATGTTTGGTTGTTCTTCTTGCAATACATCATCTGCATCTGATTTTTCATCATTATCTGTATTAGTAACTATGTTGTCTTCGACATCTTCTTCATCTAATAAATTTTCTGTATCTTCATTTTCAACTATATTGTTATCGATATCCTTCTCTTCATCTAATAAATTTTCTGTATCTTCATTTTCAACTATATTGTTATCGATATCCTTCTCTTCATCTAGTAAATTTTCTGTATCTTCATTTTCTATATCACTTTCAACTATGTTGTCATCAGTATCAGCAAGAACACTATCCTCAATATCTGAATGTACGGTGTTTTCATCCGTAGTAAGTGTTCCATACACAATCGGGAGCATTGTCGCTAAAAAAGCTATCACCACAATTGCACAAATACTTTTTTTAATTAGTCTTTTTTCCATAACCATCTCACCTATCTAAGCCTTTAAATATGTTATAAAGTTATAACATTTCAAACATATAACCATACTGCGCCATCTGTGACACATCAAGCTTTCTTCCTTCTTTTATCATTTCTCTTGAAATTGCAGTAAACAAATGAAAGTTATTCACTTCTTCATTCTCTTCTGCTGCAATATAACTTGCAGAAACAGCTATATTTTTAATATATGCACCTGTAAATTCAAACTGTTTCGCATAAAAAGCAAGATTTACTTCATCGGAAATCGGCACTTTCTTCGGAAATACTGAATTCCATATATCGAGCCTTGTTGATTCATCTGGCAAAGTAAAGTTAACTAGATATTTAAGCCTTCTAATAAATGCAGCATCAATTGATGTATAATTATTAGTTGCCAAAATGACAATTCCTGAATATTGTTCAACACTTTGCAATAACATCGAAGATTCAATATTAGCAAATCTATCATTAGAAGTTTTTGAATCTACTCGCTTTGCAAAAAGTGAATCTGCTTCATCAAAAAACAATATACTATTGCTTTTTTTAGCTTGTTCAAAAATCAATTTTATATTTTTTTCTGTTTCACCTATATATTTATCTACTACTTGAGATAAATCAATTTGATAAATTTGCATATTAAGCTCATTTGCAATAATATTTGCAGCCATTGTTTTACCTGTCCCAGGAGGACCTGCAAAAACTGCTGAAATTCCACTTCCATAAGGTAATTTACTAGAAAATTCCCATTCCGTCATTACAATATGCTTATTTTTAACTCTATTACATATATCTCTTAATAATGTTTTTTCTCTTTGAGGAAGTTTTAAATCGTCCCAAACAAATCCAGTAGTTACTCTTTTAGCTTTTTCAGCAAGTTTATGATCCACCAATGCATAACAAGCTTTATAAATTGCATCTTTTGAAATTTGATTTTCGCTGTCTACACTATCAAGAAATGCCATTTTAAGTACATTTTTAATCTTTCCAACTGTAAACAAAAATGTATTTGCTATATAAGTAAAATTGACATCGTCGGATATATTATAATTTTCACATAGCATTTGCCAAATATCACGTCTTTGAAACTCATCTAATAATTTTAATTTAATAATCATAGTATTAATTATGCCAGTTGGCATTTCTTCTTTGTCGAAAATACAAACATAGACTTTTTTCATGCCATTTAACATTTCAATAATTTGAAATACTATTTGTTTATTAAATTTTTCAAGTCCAAGAATACAAGGAATTGTATCATAAAAAATAGCTTCACGTATAGCACTAAATACTCTCATTTTATTTTCTAAAGATAGAGTTTCTTCTGTTATTTCTTGCAGTGCAAGTGTGATAAAACATACATTTCTTTCTACTTTACCTGCACACTCTGCCACGATAGTTTTTTTTCCTGAACCTTCTTCACCATAAAGCAAAACACCACTTGGATTATTTTCTTTGAAATAAGTTTCAAGCTTATTTTTTTCTTCCTCAACAAAACTCAAGGTATTTTCTTCCTCTTGTTTCCAAACAAAATGCTGAAACACTTCAGCTTCACCTAAAATGCAAGACAAAAGCCTTTTGTCTGGTATTAAATCTTCCGTAAAAGGAAATTCTGATACTTCAAGATTGAAAAAAATGTTTGATAACTTCTCTTTGGCATTTTTTAAAATACTATATTTTTCGAATGATGTTAGATTTGATGAAGCGTAAATTATATTGTAGTATAACTCTAGCGATGGATATTTACACTCATATTTTCCGCTAAAGAACTTGATTAAAGTTTCAATTTCTTTATCAAATGATGCCATTAATGATAATATTAATACTTCTTTTGCAAAATCATCAAGTTCTAGTTTTCTAAATAATAATAAAATAGAAGGTATATCTTCATTTTCTTTTATCGTTTGTTCTTCTCTTGATTTTATATAACTTCTCCATTTATTGATATATTCTATAACTTCATCATCTGTTTTAAGTTTTCTATCAAATATTTTTTTAACTTCATAAATAGAAGGTTGAAATGGGTTTATTGATATTTGCTCATTTTTGTCATCATATGCAATTTCAATATAATAAGAATTTAAGAACGCCATTTGTGCAGAAAAAAGTACGTCTAGATATTCTTCATTGCTCCAAAAAGTTTCTTTTGCATCAATAAACTCCATTTAAATCCCTCCTAATTTTTCCATTCATCATTTTTTATTAACGTATTGCAGAAATCAGAGTTGCAATAACTTTTGCAGCTTCTGCACGAGTCATTGAATTATTCGGCAAAAAGCTTCCACCAGGCGAACCTGAAATTATTCCATATTTCACCATTTTTGTTACAGGCTCTTTCGCATAACTTGCTATGCTATTACTATCATTAAATGGTGCTGATGCACTCTCTGATGGCTTTAAGGATATATTAATTCCAGTGACTATATTGCTTGTTACTGTAGCTACTTTTTCTCTTGAAATGTATGCATTTGGCTGGATTTTATTATCTGTAGATATTACATTAGTAATATTATTTACATATGCCCATGCCATTTCTTTTGCATACCAACTATCAAGCGGAACATCACTGTAAGATTTCATAGGTGTACTTCCAATTTCAGCTTCAGAAAATGCTTTAGTCATCATTGTGACAAATTCAGCAGTTGTAATATATTCATTTGGTCTGAAATTATTATCTTCATCACCTGTAATAACTCCTCTTGATGCAAGATAAACCAACGTTCCCTCTGCCCAGTGTGTATCTGGAACATCAGAGAAAGTCATTGCCCTATATGATACTCCATATTTTGATAAATGTGTTAAAAAAAACACCATTTCACTGTTCTGTTCATCAAAATACGATTCTGTAATAGTATAAATTCCACCTGTATCGTCGATATATTCGATTAATAGAGCATTTATATCTTCATCTTTCTGTGGAATATATGGAATTCTAATTTCAACTCCATATGTAGTTAAAAGCTCTTTGATTTGTGTTTCTCCTATTTGAAGTTTAGCATCTATACCTGCTCTTCCTTCATATTCAAAATATTCAAGTGAAATATCAACTTTTCCACTCTCTTGTTCTAGATTTCTTGCAATTTCGTCTTTTTTAACTCTAAAACTTCCAATTTTTGTCTTTAAATTAACAGCACTAGCCTGTGAATTTATAATATCTTGAACAAAATCTGCTGGCAAAGAAATCTCTACTTTATCAATCTTAAAAATAGGATTTGCTTCAACTTCAATAATAATTTCATTTGTTCCATCTGGGTTGTCAGTTGCATTTTGTATAACTTTTTCGATTATTGCTTCCATTTCTTCATCCGTAAGTTCAACTGTTATTTTCCCATCATCAAATTTTACATCAGAAGGTATTACAGTGGTGTCATTACTGCTATTAGGATCATTGTCTTTATTTGTAACATTAGGACCTTCTTCTTCCTCAGTTCTTCCACCACCACTGCTACTGCTACTATTATTATTATCTGATACTGTCGATGGGTCTAAGAAAAGAATTGCCATACTTCCATCATTGAAAACAAGTGATATTGGAATAGGTCCGAAATCTAGTGGCAAGCTTGAATATGTAACAATACCTGTAGATGAATCTAAAAGAAAATTATCTGGCAAATCAGAATTCACTTCAACTATTTGCACTTGATCTACTGAGATAGTTCCATTCGTTCCACCTTTTATAGTTCCAAAATCATAGGTATTATTCATAGGTGATACAAGCGTTGTAGATACGCCATTAATCTTAATTGCTCTAGAAGGCAATGAATACTTCAGATTAAATACTACAAAATCTCCATCAAAACTATCAGCAGTAATACCTACCATATAATTAACTCCAGGAGATAGATTTCTGTAATTTACCACAGATGGTACACTAGCTATTTCTAAGATATTCTGTGTTATATCATTGTCTACACTTATCTCAATTATCGAGTTAACTATACCATCAGTCCTATGGATTTCTATTATACCATTTGGTTGTGCAACTTCTATTGTGCCAAAATCATTAGCTGAATACTCTTTGTAAGCAATGTTTGTTTGAACTCCATCTACAACAAGGTATCTAGGTAATAAATTACCAAGGGGTTGAGTTGTAACAAGTACTTTAACTACTTGCCCTGTATTAAGTGTTATGTCTAAATTCATAAAAACAAATCCAGAAACACTATATTCTACAACATTTCCATTTATTTGCAATGAAACTCCAAGAATATCTGCAACAACTGTATTAATAACAGGGTCTGCCCCCCCTTCTATTGTAAATCTTAATTGTCCGATATCCGAAGATGTTGATACAGCTCCAGGATAATTTGGATCTAATGGTTGAAAAGTCCCTGCAGAACCTTCACTGTGTTCGATAATTACATCACCTGTAGCTGCATTGGTATTTATATCATCAAATACAATCATACTAACAAAAAGTGAAACAACTATTATAACACTCATTATCCTTTTTATGTTAAATTTGCAATTTTTTTCATCTTTATTCATTTAATCGCCCCCTTAAGGTACGTTTTTTATACTTTATTATAGCAAATAGCCACTCAAACAGCAAGTATATAAAATAATATTGACAATATATACAATAATCTAAGTGGCTAAATATACAATTCGGCAATTAATATTCTTCAATAAAAATATCAACTTTTTCTTGCTCTTCTTTTTTTAATTGATAATAATTATCACATCGATATAGATATTCTTTGGCTGCAAGGTCGTTTCTATTTAGTTTTAGTACTTCTATGAATAAAAGCCTTGCTTCATAAAAATCTTTTTCTGTATAAAGATTTACAGCTCTTTCAAAAATATCACAAGAATTTCTTTTTAAAACTTTGTCATCAGCACAATCACCATCATAAACATCATAGATTTTTTCAACTATGTCTGAAGTTTTAATATGGATAAATCCTAAATATCTATAACTATATTTGCTTTCAAAATCTGAAATTTTATCAATAACTGTCTGTGTTGTAATAATTCTTGCGCCAAATATTGGTGCAATTTTTCGAAGATATGAACTTAATTGGGTATACTGTGATATTGTTGTTGCAGATAATCTTTTTTCATGTCCCACAATACCTAACATAACTGTACCATAACAAATAGCTGAAGAAATTTGAACAATTTCAAGTCCATTCATCTTTCTTTCATTGTTTACTAAATCAGCTTTTTGTGCTACTGTTATCGCCGTATCAATGGCATCTGAAACATCTCCTGTATAAAATGCTACAAGTCCTGCTTGTTCAAATCTGTCTACAACACCATTATATTGAGTGACAATTGGTACCATTGAAGAATACATACCATTGATTAAATCAAACATTTTATCAGAGGTTAATTCTCCCATTACATTATCAAATTCATTTCCATTCACTGTAAAAACAGCAATATTAGTGCTTACTTCATCTCCTAATTTAATATCAATTACACTGCTTTTTCTTAAAATAGAAAACATTTTTGATGGCACAAATTTAAAGTAACCTTCATTTAATAATCTCAATTCATTCACACTAACTTCAATACTCTTTGACATATTGTTAAATACATTTCCAATGTCAGCAATTTCATCTCTACCATGTATTTTTGCTTGTACACCCATGTTTCCATTAATAATATCATTAACACAAGTTTTAAGATGAATAAGTGGTCGAAGGCATAAGATTATTAGTAATGATAATAGTAATATCAAAATAATTTGAATAACTATATTTACAGTATTAATAACTTTAGTATTTTCATTTACTTGATATTCAAGAAATGTTTTTGGAGCTCCACTTTCAAGAATACCAATTACATTGCCATCACTATCTAAAATAGGATTTAAAATTACAATCCATTCACCTTCTAAATCTCGATAACTACCACTAATTATCTTTTTTTCATTAGCTGCATCATAAAACATATCAACTGTATCTTTACCATACATATAATCAACAGGTGTATTAACTATATTTGAATTGGTAATAAGTGAACGGAGTTTTCCATCTTTTACAGTATAGAAATAATGATAACTAAAGTTGTAAATTTCTAATTCCTCATTTTGTTCTTGCTCATAAATTACAGCTTGAGATGGTAAATTATTGAATATTCTTTGAAGTGTAATATAATTATAATCTTGATGTGGGGTGTCTGTTTCGAAAATACTCTCACTTGTAGAAATAATTGCATGATGTTTTTCTTCTGATAACAAATACAGCTCTTTATATAGATTTTCGACAATTTGATTGACAAAAATATCGTTTATCATTACCTGTAAAGTTAAACCACCTGCAATAACAACTGGAACACAAACTGCAATCACTTTCGCCACAACAGGTACTTTCCCACGTGTAAACATCAAGAATAATTCCCATAGCACATAAATTAAAATGAAAACTATAAAGCAGATAACTGAATAGATTACAGCTGATAAAACGACTTGTCCCGTAGTTTTAATTACATATTCATAGGTACTTATTTTCCCATTTTCATACACTACGAGCTTATCTCCCTGCATAGCTTCTCCTAATACTGAGCCGGTATATGTAGTTCTATCTGTAAATTTAATATTCTTAATATCATACTCATCGATTTGTATATAAGTTTCCTCAAATTTATGAGGAACTTCTACCTTATCAAAGACATTTGTCGTAACATCAAAGCTATAATATTCTTTTGAATCAAATCTTAAAAAATAAATTTCATTTTTTCCATCTGATGAAATTTGTCCCACCAATCCTTCTTTTGAAGTTTCACTTCCATAAGGATAAATCTGAACTGGAACTAGTTCATTTTCAATGTATACAACACCTGAAGTTGGCTTTTCAGAAAGCTTATTATTTGCAATTTCTTCAACATCAGCAGGAACCCACATGTTATTTTCAAACACAAGCTGATCTTGATTTGGTGTTGTTATAGTTACTGTGTTTGAATATAAATCTTTATATTCCTCTTGTGACATTGCTTTGAATATTTTTCCTTCTGGAGTTTCAAATATTACTTCTCCACTTTTAGTATAAATTAAATTTGTAAATCCTATATCACCATTATAATGAACAACTGATTGTGCAATATGTTCTGTACTTTCATTGTCCATTTTGTAAAGAATAGCTCTAGCTTGTGATGAATAAATATTGTAATCATAATTAAAAAAGTATAAATCGCCGTTTTGTACTGTTGGAAATAAGCTATTTTGAGCATATTCTACTTCCATAGGTAATTCCCATTTTAATTCAAGATTTCCTCTATCAAAATCACAATAATATATTTCTTCTGATAATACTATATTGCCTCGTTCTATTTCTCTTACAATTTTATATACATAGACATTATTTCCATCAATGATTAAATCTGAAAAATCAGCAACATTATCGTCTTTTATTTTATCTTCACTAATTATAGAAATAATTTTGCCTTCTTTATCTATTTTATATAAATTAATTTCTTTCCCATCATCGTCTATTAAATATGTAGCCTCTGCAGTAGTTAGGCTATCCACTATAAGAGACAACTTCTCTTTTGAAAAATTCAATGCTAGTATAATTCCTAACACAATACTTATAACTATAATGCTTATTACAAGTTTTATTCTTTTGTCGTACATATAGGTCCTCCCTTCTGCTTATGGCACATTAATTGTCGCTTGTCCTGGATATGTAAATTGAATTATTCCTCCCCACATGCAATTTAATTTACAGCTATTATTTAATGCTGGAATATTTGCAATTAATACTGTTGGGCTTCCAGGTGCCCAGGGGGTAACTGTGTTTGGTACGCAAGGCATTGGAGTTAGCACACCGAGCGCTGCTGCTGTCGCTGATGCGACTGTTGGATTTGATGGAGAATTACACATGCCAAATGGCATTATATTCACCATAGGTTTATTATCCATTATTGTAGCTATTGGCATAGAAGTAAGAACTTTATTTTGAGGAGTTATCGTAAGAGTTGATGGTGCTACCCCAAATGAGCACATCATCATTGCATTACCACAAACACACATTCCCATAATGTCTATTCCTTTCACTATCAAAAAATTTATATTAAATCAATTATATTATGTTTCGATTTTACTATTTCATATTCTGTCCATTTTTTCCCATCTATAGATATAATGCAAGTACATTCTTCTTCTATTTCAGATTTTATAGGAATTATATAATCCCCATTTTGATCTGCAACTGTACTATATATTCTATAAATCTTTGATGCAGACTTTGTGAGCTTTGCTTCAAGTGGATTTTTCAGATAATATATCCCTTTTCCATCTGCTTTTTTATCAATTTCAAAAATTTCAGATATTTTTGCACCTTTTCCAAATGAAGCATATCTTTTTCCTACAATCTCATTTTTATCAGTTGCAAAAAGCATGATTTCATTTGATTTTGTATCTGTATAATCTTTAAGAAGCGTAAGCGATGGTATCAGTGTTTTGCAAACAAGGCTTATACTCTCCTCTGCTTTCGCTTTTCCCACTACAATTGTTGTATCTTTTGGAAATGGATATGCTCTGTTTGGTTTTGCATAAATTTTAATAGTTGGATTTAATGCATCAAGTATAGATGTATCTACATCTATAAATTGTGTACTATATACACTTCCTGAAATTTTTATCCGTTTAAGTGTATGTTCATTTTTTAAAAAAAGAAAGAAACCATCATTTTTAGCAATTGCTTTCTTTACAGGAATTGTATCCGATACAACTGAAATTTGTGATGATTTAATCACTTTATCTGAAAAATCATCAATAACTGTTACAGCACATTCAAGGCTCATATTAATATTTATTCTTTGAATTTTATCCATTTTTCAAGTTCCTTTCTAATAAATATACAACTGAAAAAGAAAAAATCAAATTTTTATTCAATTGCAATAAAATTTGCCTGTGTAACACGTTTAGTTGTTTTAAGTTTTTCAGACATAATTTCAACAGGTGTAACCTTATAAAAAAGAGATAATTTATATGCCATATTTGGAAACTGCCAAAGTTTTTGCTTTTCATCTGTTTCTAATGTTTGCATTATAATATTTGGATTTAAAGCACTGGTTTTATCAAAGTCTAATACTGCATTATCTCTTAATACTTGAATTACTTTACCTATGATTTTTTGTTCTTCTGCTGCTTTAAATTTATTATCTGCTGTTGAATATGCTGTTATCATAAATGATAATGTAAGGAAAATTGAAGGGTATCTTTGATATGAGCTATCAAGTGTCAGCATTGATGTATCATGCATTTCTTTGCTTTCTCTTACATCATAAAGATGTATACCAAGCAATATATCCCCTCGCTCATCAGGGCTACAGAGCCCTATGCTATCAGGATTAGTAATTATATCAGGCACAAGATTATTTCGAAGCAAAGAAACTATTGCATTTCCTGTATCTACTATTGCAGTATACATTCCCATAACTTTCAACATCCCTTCCATCATTAAGTTATGTAACTTTCGCCTTTTGAAAAGCGAAAGCTACATATAAAATCGCTTTTTCTTTTAAATTTATTTCACCATTTGTAAAACCACAGCTTCACTAAATCCATCTATGTACAATGCTCTGATAACCATTCCATCTGATTGATATTCTACAGCTTTAACTTTTGAATTAGCAGATACATTGGTATATCTATTATGATAAATATTTGATTGAGCAACAGAAACAAGATTATTTTCACCAAGTGTTTCGTTTGTTGTGTTTATAGGTGCACCTAATACATCTGCAATTTCATCTTGACTCATTCCTACATAAACTCCATTTATAGGCTGATTGTTCCAAATATCAATAGATTGCACTTCTCCAGCATTATTAGTTTGAACTGTAATTCCTATATTTTCACTTCTATCGCTATAGACTACAGCTTGTCCATCATTTAAATCCCAATCAAATTGTTGGGTGTTAAATGCAGACATAATCTCTGCAGAGCTTTGTCCCAATAAGGCACTATAATCAATTAATCCACTTTCTGTAACAGGCCCTGTATATGCATCAGATGATATTGGTGGTGTTGGCGTTGGAGTTTCTGGTTGCTCTGTTGGGTTTTCAGGCTGTGGTGACTCAGGGTCAATTATCACAGGAGGTGCTACATTTTCATCAGTATTATCTGTAGGTCCTACTGGAATTATTGGCTCTTGTGTCCCTGCGCCTTCAATATCTTGTCCTACACCTAATAACTCAGGTAATTCATACTTAATATAATTAGGTGTTTCAACAAAACCTTTAGCTCTCAGACTGCTATAATAACTTTCAAGAGCTTGCCAAATTGATTCATCTTCAGATGCTTCAGTTGTTTCAAATGCACCATTTACAAAGTTACCTTCAAAGATGATTGTGCCACTTAGTGAATACATAGTTCCGTTACCATTATACACAGAATTAGAAAAACTTCCTTCATAAAGCACTTCTCCTGTAGGATAATAGAAAGTACCTGTACCGCTATAGCTATCAGTAAACTCAGCTTCTAACACCAATGCACCAGTGCTTCCATCATAAACTTTACCTTTGCCGTAATATTGTCCATTTATATATCCACCTTCATAAACAAGCACTTCGTTACTATTGTTAAATTTCACATCGCCATTAACTTTTCCTTGTTCGAATTCACCTTCATATAATAAAGCACCAGTAAAGCTATCAAATAATTTCCCAGCACCATCATTAGTACCATTAGTGAACATACCTTCATATGATAAAACACCTGTGTTTGCGTTATAAAGCTTTCCAATTCCCTCATATCGTTTATTGAAAATTCCACCTTCATACACAAGAACTCCAGAATCAGAATAAACTTTACCAGTTCCTTGATAATCACCTGATGAAAAATCACCTTCATATGAAACAAGTCCTAAATCATTGTATTGTGTCCCACTACCTTGATACAAATTATCAAGAAAGCTACCAACATAAAGAGGATTTCCTTCTATATCATATAGTTCGCCTTCTCCATGATAATTGCCATTTACAAACTCACCTTGATATAAAATTGTTCCATCACTATTAAATAATTTGCCCACACCATTATATTCTCCATTGGAAAAATCACCTTCATATAATAATTGTCCACTTGGAGTATATAATAGCCCCATTCCGTTATATTGTCCATTTGCAAATTCACCACTATATCTTAGTTCTAATGTTACAGGGTCATAATATCTTCCTACTCCATTATAAGTATTGTCAGCAAAAGTACCTTCATATATTATATTCTCCCCAGAATAAATCTTGCCTTCACCATTCATTTTGCTATCAATAAAACCTCCATAATAAAGTTTATCTCCATTTTGATACACGGTTCCTATTCCATTGAACTTTCCACTTGCTAAATCACCTTCATATACCTTGCTTCCATCTGCGGCAAGTAATATTCCATTTCCTGTTGGATAACCATTTTCAAAATCACCAGCAAATAATAAATTTCCATTATCATGATAAACACTTCCAGCACCATTATAAAGTCCGCCTTTAAACTCGCCTTCATATTGCATTTCACCATTGCTATAATATAAAATGCCAGCTCCGTCATATTTATTTTTAGATAAATTGCCAGTGTATTCTATTTTGCCATTTGGATAATAACTCTCGCCTTCCCCTTCATACATTTCATTTAAGAAATATCCTTCATATAATAAATTTCCCACTGAATTATAAAGCTTTCCAAAACCCGTAATCCTTCCATTAGAAAGTTCTCCTATGTAGATACTTTTATTAGTTTCATTTGATAATAAATCAACTTTGCCAGAATATCCTAACATTTGAGTTTCATTTATATACATCGTTTTAGTGAAAAAAGCTGATATAACTATCGGATGTAAAAAATATAAATATAATATCGGAACAACTAGTGATATTATCAATACAATAATAACAAGTTTTTTAGCTACATAGTGATTTGGTAGTGAAAAGTAATCTTTTAGTGTGGTTGGTTTTCCTTTAATAAGTCCTGTAAATCCTTTACGAACATCAGATAAAATACGGCTAGTTATTCCGGTTGGATTTATTGCACGCATTGCCTTTCTATAAAGATTATAAAGAGGCAATGTAAATATGCGAACAAGTCGTTGAGAACCTATTTGAAGTGTTCTAAGCAAATTAAAATTATTAGTAAATCGCATAATACCTCCCCTTTATTCTATAGATAATGTACCTATATTCGTTATGTATTTTCCACCTTGAGAATATACGTTTACTGGCGGATTAATTATTGAATAAATTAAAAATCCAAACAATATTATAATAACAATCCCAGTGCAAACTGGTTTAAAATATTTCATCATTTTTTTAATTCTATCCCATAATCTATGTAGGAAATTACGAGGCTCAAATTTATTTTGTGATTGTAATTGCGACATCTGGTGATAAACTTTATCAAAAGCTGCGTAGATATTAATATATTTATCAAATTCACCTACTGTAAGCTTTTTAATAAAATCATTTAATTCTTCACTAATAATTGCAGCAATTTCTTCTTTAAATAAAGTTTTCAAGGTGTATGCAAGTTCATTTTGAAAAAGCCCAAAAGATAATAAATTATACATCATCATTTCTTTAAGCATATAATTAAAATAACTATTATGGCTCTCATCAACCATTATGTTTTCAAGCTTAATCACTTCATACTGAATGCAATAAGGCATATCTTGAATACTTATTTTTTCAAGCAAATTCCTTGCTATTTCTAGTTTCTCACGAACTCGCAAATTACCTTCTGCTATCTTTTCTTCAAGTTTTTGATGTTCTTCATATTTAAATACCACATGAAATTTACCATTTTGAGAAAAGCACTCACTAAAATCATCAAATGATATATTACTTTTTTGTGATGCGAAAAAAGGTAGTACATGGTAAATCAACTCAGCATTTTTAAGACATAATATCATAAATTTTTCATCGCTATTTTTGTAAATATCTCTACAAAGAAAAATATCTACATCTTCGCTGTTTTTCATAACACGAATTACAGAAAATCCATGTTCAGGAGTTTGAATTACCATAGTTTAATCTCACCTTTCTTCCCTTACTACTACATAAGTCGAAGCTACAATTTCAGGATATGCGATGCTAGATACTATAATTTCATATACACCAGGTACATTTGGTGCTATATACATTCCATTAGCATCAATCGTGCCACTTCCATTTTCTTTTAGTGACCATTTAATTCTTTTATCTGAAATATTAGTAAAAACTGCTTCAAAATAACAAGTTTCACGCACTGATATATCTTTCATATCAGGTTTGATTAATATACTCTTAACTGTCAGGTCATGTACTGTTTCTTTTCTGTCTTTTATAGCAGTCCAATCAATTCTAACTTTTCTTGCGTTAGTAGTTTCATTTATTTTAATACCAATTTTAAAAGTTCCATCTTTAACATTCACTTTTGATGCCATACTAATATTCGCAATATCGTTTTCTTCATTTTCAAAAATATCAGATTGTCCAAATATACGTTCGCTATCGTCACTATCCCCAGTTAGCTGACCTAATATAATTTGCACAGCACCTAAACCTAAACCATGAGTTATAGATTCTGTAAAAAATTTCTGTTCAGGTCTGCCTCCAATTCCAAGTTCAATCACAGCTGTTCCTGTTGATATCATCGGAATAATACTATTATCACTATTTTGAGCATTTAACCCACCTTTAGAAATAGAAACTTTATTAGTCAGTGCTTGTAGTCGTTCTATTTCATAAGTATCCATATTATTCATAACAGAACTTAATGAAGTATTAAATACATACTGATTAAAAGGCATATTTTCAATGCTTTCAATTATAAAAGTACTACCTGCTCTAATAATTCCGATTTTTGCAAGATAAATACTTTGTTGGAAAGTATTTTTAACGATTTCTTCCATCGCTGTTTTATAGTATAAATTTGTAACTTCTTCTTTAGGATTATTCTTTACAATTCTACACTTATTAATATTTTCAATGTCTACATTTACAACTTTTTCACCAATTTTCACAGTGAAACTGCCCTTTTTAACCTCAATTTTACCTTCAGTATCTACAACATTAGTTGTTTTCAGCTTATGGCTTATAAAATATTTCCCTGCTTTTGAAACATTGCGTTCATCAAATTCTATTTTCAAATTTTCTTTGCCATCAGCTGTAATACAAGTTAAATCAAGGTCATAATTCACTGAAAAAGGTTGCTGCGCTCCCATGTTTTCAATTATAAGTTTTAGCTCAAAATTGCTATCACTTTTAACAAACTTAGGAATAATTTGTTTTATTCTAATTCCATTACCCCAATAAATTGTTGCTTTGTCTCTATAGTATCCATCTGCCCAAAATCCATCTATATCAGGCTCTAAAGATGTTAAATACATTTTATATCCTTCAGACATTTTATTGAATTGGCGATTAGATACAGAACTTGCATCTGCATTTGCAATGCTATGTACAGGATTTTTTTCTTCTTCGGCATAGTCAATACACAGATACATATATCCCATATCTTCTACGTCTGAATCGCTTTCAAATCCATTTATCATATTTAGTTTTTTAATCACAGGAGTATCAATAACGATTTCACGTCCAGCAAAATCAAGTGCAAATCCCATTTCCACTGAAATTGCTGTATCATCAACACGTACAACATTCATTCCTGTAACAACGCCTGTACCATGTAAAAAACGATTTAACATACGTCTTTTATCATTAATGTATTTTTGTTCTGATTTAAAATCATCTACAGATAAAAGTTTACCATAAAAATAGTTATTTCTTTCAAATGGAAAATATTTTAAATTCTTCAAACTTCTCATCCTTTCAGTTTTGGAATTTTATTCTTCTTTATATGTATCATCTTCAGCTAAAGTTGTAAATGAAATTGCTGAAAGCCCATCTAAACTCGCCTCTCTTAAATGTTCAAGATGTGCATTAACTCCTAAATATACATAATTATCTAAGAATAAATAAGGTTTTAATACCACTACATTTACGTCCATAAAAGCAGGTTTTGCATTTTCTACTATACTAAGTAAAGTTTTATATTTTTTTGTTGTTGGAACATCATCTTCACTTACAAGAATGTGAAAACAATATGGATTATCCCCATAAAGTTTTTCACTTAAATTTGCAATTTGTGCATTATCAATTCCATTTTTAATATCATAATTTTCAAGAATAATTGGTTCTACGCCTAAATATAATTTAACTATTTCTTTTATATAACGCCTAGTTCCACGAATTTTATATAATCTCATAGCATTTTTTATTAAATATCGTAGTTTTTCATCATCCCACACATATCCATCATCAATAGCTATCCAATCACTTAAAAACCAAAGAAATTCACCTTCTGCTGTATCAGGGTTAAAATAATTCGATATATTATTGATTTTATATTCAAGATCTTCGTTCATCGTTTGGAAGATATATAAAAATCTTTCAAGAAAATCATTTCCATCTTGCAGAAAAATTTCTGGAAGATAATTCATCCAATTTTCTCGTTCTAAATAGATTTTCATATCATGAATTATAGGGGATTTTCCGGTTTGACCAAAAAATTCAATTGTCATCCACATATATCGTCCTTTAGCTTCGTGAATTAATATATCTTTCGGACTTAATGATGTTTTAACAAGATATGGCTTTATATATTTTTCTTTTTGAACATAATCAATTTTCTCATCTTCGAAAAATTCTTTAATATCACGATATCCTTCACCTGTATTTATATATGGTAATTCTGATGAATAAAATTTAAATCTAATAGAAGCATCGCCTAGATCCTCTGAATTTACTAATATTCTATGCCATCCCTCTAAGCTTTCTTTTTTATCTAGTACCTTTGTAAAAAAAATACCATAATCTAAGCTTTGGTTTTCATCTTCATTTTTTGTGAGCAATGACTTTTCTTTTAGGGTGAGTTTTCCGCTTTTATAGATCATATTATGTAAATATCCTTTTGTAAAATCCACCGTTTTATTAAAAACAAAGTATTTTACTCTATTATGCATATACTCACTCCCTTTCTGATATTAGAATAATTTCATTCGTGCTAAGATATGTTACAGCGTTTGGCATAAGCTTTATGTCTCCATTGATAGTACGTCTTATATTTTTACCTTGTGCATCAATTACAAGCGAATTAATTGCTGAAACACAATCTAAACTATCAATTATTCCATAAATCATATTGTAATAAACTGTTTTTCCAAACCCTGACATCTCTTCTTTGAAAAATTTGCAAATTGCATTTTCAATAATTTCTTCAGCATCTCTATAATTTGCTTTAACTTCTATTTCAGATATTATAACAATTCCGATATATTCAGGTGATAAAATATTTATATTAGTGCCAATCAACTTTTTATCATCAAGATTATTCATAATTGTTTTTATATACGGAATGCTAAGTCTTCTTTTTTCATTTGATGAAAAAGGTTCAACTACAATAGAAATACTGTTTTCATTCACACTTCCATCATTTTTTAAAACTCTTTCAGCAGGCAAAACCTTGCAATTTTTAATCATAAGCCCACCTGTGTTTCTTACGAGGTATTCATAATCGTAATTTGTAACTGCACGCTCTACTTTATGCTGACTTCTTTTAAATCTTAGAAAACACTCGTCAATGCTTTCTGCATCTCTCCCACCAAGGCTGCCTTTATGATTAATAACATCAACTTCTCCAAAAAAATCTTCAAATACATTGATTTGTTTTTCTGTTATATTCCCAAGCTGACCTTTGCTTTCTTTAGCTGAAATTATCTTAATTTTCCCTTCAGGTGCATACCCTTTTTCACAATCCCCAAAATATATGGTTGATTTTTCTTCCGAATACATAAAATGTAAATCTTCAGGTGTTGACTTTGTAAAGCTGTCTACTCTAACAAAATCTTCATAATATCCTTGTTCATTTTCAGCCATTACACAAAGATTTTCAGCCATAATATCTTTAATATCTAGTGCATATTGCTGATATGGAAAACCATCACCGTCTGCTAAATGTCTATCTAGTGTAAATTCATCATCAAAACAAATAATTCTATAAGCTTTTACTTCTTTATTTTTCAAAAGCTCTTTACCCAGTTGTATATCAACTGACATTTCATTGAAATCTTGTTTAATTTTAAAATCATTTGTCTCTATCCATTTATTGCCCACATTATAATAAACCTCAATTTTACCATTAAATGCAAGTGCATGATTTATTTTCAATGTTTTAAGCTTTTGTATAGAAACATCAAAATCTTCATATATAGATAGTGTTTTTCTTTGAAATACTCTAACTCCATTTACATTAATGCAAGATAATATAGGTGATATATCATAGAAACTTTGCTCAACTGTAGCTTTTATCCAATAACCCAAGCTGTGACCTTCTAAATTACTTTCATGCATTTCAGCAGATAATTTAAAAGATATTTTACCATCATAAAGAAAATCATGAGTTTCATCTATTACTTCATCCATAGTTTTAAAACCATTTTCAGTTAAATACTCCCATTTTATTTTTGCAAGTGGAACAAAATCTTTACTCATTTCATTTCGTTTAACACTATAATCATTGAAAATATCTACATATATATTCTCACTTTTATTTTTTTCAAATGCAGTATCAAAGCATAAATATAAACTTTCACCTCCACAAGGCCGTTTACCAAATACTTCTAAATTCATTCTTGAACTATCAACTTCTATTTGATTTTTAAAGGAAATTATATTCCCATCTATCTTAGAAAATCCATCTATCAATGTTCTTTTTAAACAAGTTACTTTTTCATCGGTTTCAAAAGTAATATCAAATGCTTTAAGCCTAGTGGCATTCGGAAAAGTCATTTTTCCTTCTTTAGGATTTACCATAACAAGTGCTGATGAACTTTTCTTCTTATGCAGACTTTGACCTAATATGCTAAGATATGCAATCCTCATTTCTGTACTTAATTGATTTAAATGATATTGTTGTGCTTCTGTCATAAATGAAAGTAATTCTATCAAAGTTATACCAGGGTCATGAGCATTATAATCACTCCACTGCGGTGCATATTTATAAATTGATTTAATTGCGCTATCTGCTAAATCATTATATCTTTCCTTATCAAGATTAATCTTTGGAAGCATCTATATCACCTCTCTTCAACAGTTATTATAATTTCATGTTTCCCCGATACTGGCAGTATAAAATTTTTATCAGCAAGGTTATCAAAATCAACCTCTGTCTTACCAAATTTACCTTCTGTATATGCTGATACAAAGATATTTTTAATAAATTTTATTGATTCTACATCTTTCAAACAGTTTATAATTTGTGTGCGATTAGGAATTTGTCCTATATTCCAACCTCTTTCATTAAAATTCCCTGTAATCGGATTTATAAACTTTTCTAATGCTTGCTCTGCTTTTTCTGACGCTTCAAATATATCTCCAAAATTTGCAACCACAACTTCTACTTTAACGCTAAGCTCTAAAAATTTTGGTTGAACTATATGAAACTTTCCAAGTCTTAAAATATTTTCTGGTATTTTATCAGATAAAAAATCTAATACATCATTATGGACTACTTCAAAAGCTCTATTTCCTCCAGACAAATCCTTTAATAAAATTACCAAAGTTATATCTCCGCCTTGTCTAGCACCTGAATGTGTTCTCCCTGTAAAACATTTTACTCTATTAATATTTCGGTTTGCTGATTTAGCTAGATTTTCATAATCCCTTGCTGTCACAGCACGATAACCATGACGAATAGCATGAGCATTTCGAATTATACTCTCTCTTATAGTTTCAACATCTGTTCCACCAGTAGTATCATAAGGATTGGAAATTTCACTTACAAAATCTACTGATATATTCATTTGCCCAATAGCGTTAGCTGGAACATTTCCTAAAGTTCCACCACCTGTTGTATAATGTACTCTTATGCTTTCAAAGTCTGAAGCCTTTGGAATCATGCCATTTTTATCATCTGAAAATATTATATTTCCATAAATTCTGTCTACTCTATAATGTCTTGATGTTGGCTCTGAAGATGCGAAATCTGAAACCTCTTCCCATATTATCCATTCATCATTTTCTAATACTTCAACGACTACTTTTTGTACTTTGTTATAAAGAAGGTGACACACATGATTTTTATCAAATGGTTCAATATCAAATAATTCCACTTCTCTTTTTTGTGTATTAGTGATTTCTGTTACATTTATATGTACTCCTGTTAAAAGTGGCATCTGAGATACTTTTTCTTTATTCCCATAATGATTTGTAACATCAACTATTCTGATATAATATCCTTCTTTACCAAAGATAGTAGTTTTTGTGAAATCTTTCGGGGCTACAAATGTTAATATTCCACTTTTTGCAAAATTCAAAGTATCATCAAATACATTCATTTGGGCAAATCCGTTTTTACCAAAATATTCAAAAGTCAGTCGTGGAAGTTTTTCTTTAACCACATCGAATAATGAAAATAATATCCTAATAGGTCCATCTGTTAACTTTTCATCAAAAGATAAATAAACACAGGTTTCTTTAATTTGTGGTCTATTAAAAAGACTTATTGACACAGATTCATCAAGAATTTGCTGTCTATCAATTTGCTTATGTTCAAGATTATTTAAAATATCTAATTTTTGTGGAATAATTTCGTTTTTTATATATTCATACTTAAACAGTGTATTTTCGATTACAGGTGAAATATAATTTCCCTTAATTTTAAAAGCATTATTTACTTTAATAATTTGTGCTCTGATACATGGAGCATCAGTTGAATTTACTAAAATCGTATCAATATCTTCTGGACACATAAAATTAATCGTACGATATTGACCCATTGTGCCATGTTTTGTTGTAAATACATCATTGTATTCATTATTTTTGAAAAGCCTTGCCCAACCTTTACCGTTGTAATACTCCCATATCACCTCATCAATAGTTACATCATATTCGACATCAGGTTTAAACTCACTTTTTTTCATTATAAGCTTCCAATTTACATTTGGCTCATCGATTTCTATGTCTAAGGGTACTTTTGCAAAGCTTAAATTAAATGAAAGTTCTACATTTGCTCCCTTTTTTGTCAACACTTCTTGTGATGCAAAATATACATCAGAAAAAACTGTGAATTTCTCTCCGAATGCAAAACACTCATAAATGTTCTTATCTATCCCACCATCAGAAATTACATCAGGCAAAATGGCAACTCCACGAGTTTTGATAGATATTTTTTGCATTATTAGATTTTCAAATTCATTTATATCATAAATTCTACACCTAATAAATCTGCTTTCATTTTCAAAAATCTTAGAAATTCCAAATTGTTTTGTATTTTCTCCTTTAATTAATAAGATTTTTCCATCTTCACATTTTACGTATTCAAATTTTTCAAATCCATCTTCTGTTTGGTATTCCCAAATCGCATATTTTTCTTCACAAAACTTTTCTAACACTTCAGTTGATAATTTATTTTCAAAATATGGTGAAAAATCAAAATAAATCCAAGTTCGATTTTTAATATCAAATCCATCTGTATGAGATATATAAAGTATATGCTCTTGCAGATTTTGTTTATCTAAATTAAAAAGATACACATTGTTTTCTGTTATATTATCTTCTTTTAAATTTGCAATTTTTTGTATATAATCATGTTCGCCGTTAACACAAAAAATATGTTCTGGCTGTGCATAAGTTACAAGTACATCATTCATTGTTTGAAAAACTGTTTGTGGCTCTTCTTTATCTTCGGTTTGTGATAACAGAGTTGTCCCTTTATAAACTCTTGCACCTTGTTCAATATTGCTTGAAATCCCAAATTTTATATATCCGTTTGATGGATATGATGGAAGAAGCTCTGCATCTAATTCATTAAAAAATCCTATCATGTTTTTTAATGAAATTTTATTAAGTTTTTCAACATTTAAACTGAACATATCAGCATAAATCATTGAAAGAGCTGTTCCCACATCGGGATTTTCCTCATCAAATTTCCATTCAGGGGCAAAGCCAATAGCTTTTGATTTTATATTTTGAATTATTTCATCTTTACTTCTATTATCAATTTCAGGATATTTCATAACTTACCCCCTATTTTTTAAATTCCTTCTGTAAGGAAATATGGATAAACCATATTAAACATGTTATTTGTTTGCCTAACAAGATATGAAACATGTATATTTAATACACCACCAACATTGTCACCTTCTATTTCAACTTCAACTTCATCAATTCTAGGCTCCCAATTTATAAGTGATTGATATATATCGCTTTCAATTCTAGTAAGGCTTCCATAATCCATGCCTGTGAATACATGTTCAGATAATGAAGATCCGAATGAAGGACGCATCAAACGTTCTCCTTTTGATGTCATTATTATAATTTTAATTGCTTCTTTTATATCATCTTCATATTCAGAAGTTTTAATTCTTCCTGTTGCAGCGTCAACTTCTATAGGGAATTTCCAGCCAACACCCATAAAATCTTTTGCATGTTTAAAATCCATTATCTTCCCTCGCTTTCACAATTTTCTAATTAATTTTAACCATTCCACCTTTTAATGTCAGCATTGATCCCGCTTCAAATTTACCAGTGGATGACCCTTTTATTGTTGTCATATTTCCTTCAGCATTTAACGTTTGTCCTTTTAGCTTTAATGCTTTCGTTGCTTGAATTGTAATATTATCTGATTTCATTGTAATTGATTTTCCACTACCATTTAACTCTAGTGACGCTCCTCCAGCATCTAATGAAATCACCTTTTCTGCTGTAACAGATATTTTGCCAGACTTAGTTTCTATCATAACTGTATTTTTACTCTTTGAATCAGCTATTGTGATTTTTTCTTCTTTATCATGTAATATAATTGTATTATTTGCTGGTGTATGTATGATAAGTTCTTCTTCAGAAGCTTTTTCTTTAAATACTATCTCATGTCCACCTTTAGTTTTAATTCGTTTGACAATATTATCTTTTAATGCTGTTTCTGCTGGGATTTCTTGTTTACCATTCCAAATACTTCCGATTACAATTGGTTTGCTAATCTCTCCTAAATGAAATGCAACAACAACTTCATCTCCAATCTCTGGGAGCATATACATTCCATAACCATTTCCAGCATATGGTGTCATAACTCGCACCCAATCAGTAACATTTTCTCCTTCTACACCAAGCACTAACGAAACCTTTACCATTCCAGGAAATTTATCATTAAAATTTTCAGTTACGACACCTATAGTCACTCCTGTAAACTTAGAATTTTCATTACTATTGCTCTCTGTTCCACTTCCAAAGAAGTCTGAAAATCCACTCATATTATTCCCATCCTTCTATCTCAAAATTTGTTTCAAATCCACTGCCACTAACAGTATGCTGTACTTCTGAAATTAAATATTTTTGACTAACTTTTGTTCCTATATCATATATTTCTACAAATCTCCCAGGCACAAGTTCTGGCAAGCCTATGCATGTTCCCGATGCTGATTGTGCTTTTTTAAGCATTTTATCACCATCTGATTCAGCTTTTGCTTTTGCCTCTTTTGCCGTAGTAGCAGTTGCACTTTGACCACCCTTAACAGGTGCTTTTGATGTAACTTTTTTATGTGGATCTTTTGTTACAACTTGACTTTTACCATTTATTCTCTCACTTTTTCCGTCATTGTATCCTACTTCTTCCACTTCTGCATATACATAACCTGAACGTCTGCTAAATGACATCAGAGTTTCTCCCCATTTAAGTTTTGTTATAGGTGCTTTATATGAATTTAGTTTAACAAAATATGCTTTACCACCAACAACAAAAAATTCATTTCCTATATCAGCACAAAGTTTTTCAATAAATTTATAATCACTTTGGTTTTGAGCTAGCCCAGAAGCTGGCACTTTTTCTTTCGCATCAGTTACTATTTCATTAGGAGGACAAATAGGTGCATAAGTTTTCATAACTTGTTTAAACACATCATCATAAGTCATTTCTGTTGCATAGGTTTTAACTTGCTTTCCACTTTCCATCAATAAACGTTTTACATCCATTCCTGTAAAGGATAATGATGCTACATCAGAATAATTCATCGTAAGTTCACTTACATATCCTTTAAAAACCATAACTGTTGCAGAACCATATCCAAGCTCTACTGTAAATGCTGTGCCAAGTTTTAATTTATCTAATATATCACTTTTAAATTCTTTTTTTGTTATATCAAAACAATTTACAACATCAAATGAACAACTGCTTGCAGCACTATCATTTGATAGCCTAATAGACAAATTGTCAACCCCTAAACTAAGTTTTGAAACTAAATCTTGTCCTGAAACTTTTATTTTAAACACAGGCACCATAAATCTATCATATTTAGAAATCAAATCACTAAATGATGTATTATCTTTCATTAAATCTGACATAATCTATCTCCTTTGCATAACCACTTTATATATTTGTATGTGGTATTATTTTTATAATGGAGGTATTCTTAGCAGTTGACCTGGATAAATATCTTTTGGATTAGTTATTCCATTTTCCTCAGCAATTACTCTCCAAAGTGAAGGGTCTCCATACTCCTCAGCTGCCACATGCCACAACTGTATGCCTTCTTTAATTCTATAACTTTTGCTTCTATCCGGAGATTCAAATGGTGATGATTTTTTAAGTGTTTTCACATCAATTACAGATTGAAAAGTTACATTAAGTTTTGCTCTAACAGGCATTCCATCTTCTGTAAACATTGTGAATTTTGAATCTACTTTTGTAATAACGCCTTTAAACTTTAATGAACCCCATTTAAAAAGACAAATCGGAGGTCTATGAAGTTTTCCGAAAATTTCAGTTAACCTTACAATTCTTCGTGTAATTTTACTTACATCTGTAGGTTTTACATTATTAACAGCACTTGTTGTATTAAGCGTTTTGTTCTTATATAATTCCTCGTATGTATCAAAAACAAGTTCTAAATCTAATGTAGAAGTAGCTCCTGAAATATATTGCACAATAGGTCCATCTATGCCAGGAACATTTTTGTCAGCATAATTTGCTGAATTTGAAATATTGTATTCTGACGGGTTAAAATGAACATTAATTATATCATTTTCTTTGTCATTCTCACCTAAAACTACTATTTGTGCCTTTGTGTATGATTTCATATCCATTTAATGCTACCTCCTTTTAGATTTATCAAAAACCTCGCCTTTGTTTTTCAAGCCTAAGCTCTTTTTTTATCGAACTTAAAACCTCGGTAGTTACATCTTTTAAGCTATAATTTTCTTGGCTGTTATTTGATTTTATTTTTTCAAATTTTTCTAAATTATCTTTACTTATTTTTCGTATTACATTTTCTTGGGATAAAATTTTACTTTCAAGTTCATTTATTATTTTTTCTTGATTTTTATTTAAAACCTTAGTTTCTTGACGAACTTGATTTATAATTCTATTTGTTTCTTCAATTTTTTCAGAATTTTGCTCATCTTTTTTACTTAAAATCATCTTAGATTGTTCTCTAACTAAAATATCTAATTCATCATTTATTTTTTTAGTAGTATGATTTATCGCTTGGGTTTTTACCATTTGATTGAAAACTGATGTTTGTTCATCTGAATTTTGAGTTTCATTTTGCTGATTTTCTAATCTATTTCGTTTTACAATCTCATCAATTACTGTATTAATTGTATCTTCATGATTTTTTGTAAAATCATATTTATTTACATGGATTTGACTAAATTTCTCGTAAGTTTTGATATTATCAGAAATTTTAGCATAATTTTTTTCTTTTTTATATATTTTACTTACAGCTAAAATCTTGCGAACTGCATCAGATGTTATAGTTCCATTTTTTATGGCATTAAAAGCAAGCACACTTTTTTTAAACTTCTCAATGCTCAAATTTTGTTTGATTTTGTTATGCTTTATAATTTCAGTTTTTTCAATTAAATCTGTTTTTTTAATATAATTTTTGTTTAATTGTATTTTTTCTTTTTCAATAAATCCATGTGCAAATTTTATTGTTTTATCGGACATATTATTGAAATTCTGCTGTGATGTTAATTTTTTAATATAATCTACAGCGCTTATGACCTTACTTTTTTTCATCAATTTTTCAATCATCATAATTTGATTTTTTGTATTTGTTATATCGGCAGAAGGTCTATAAGCGATTGATGAACGATTTATAATTTCATCATTCACGCAATAATTACTAATAATATCTTTCACACTCATTTTTATTCTATTGAATACTTGAACATCACGTTCAATCACTGAGCCTGAGTCTTTTATATTGTGATAAGTATCATTTGTGTGCGTTGTATTTAGTATTTTTTCTGTTGGCACAAGTAATTTGTTTTCTTTCAAAGTTAAATCACTTTGTATTGTAGATAAATTATCGATAATTTGATTTGTTTCAACAATATGCTTATTAAATATCCAATTTTCCTTATTAATATTTTGTGCATTTATATTGCTTTGTGCAATGTTCATTTTTTCGCTATTTGTTATATGTTGCTGCTTTTTTTCAATGTTTAATTCCAGTTTTTTTATTTTCTCTTTTATATGTGATTTATTGATTTCTATAATATAATTTTCATTGAATTTATTGAAATAATTTGACTTTTTACTATCTTTGAAAGCTTTATCAACTTCATATTGCTTTTGAGAATATTTTTCAAGTAGTTTTGAAAATTCAATACTATTTTTATATTTATTAGCCTTTACTTTTGAAATCTCAGAAGTTTTATGAATTTTAACAATATCTTTTATTTGAATTTTAGCTTCCACGTCTTTGTTTATAATTTTGTCAGTAGCTTTTTCAATCTGCTTAATTACT
>CAYJKB010000015.1:0-42903 GCA_964370625.1 uncultured Oscillospiraceae bacterium
TCTTTTGTGGTTTGAGGTTATTATAACATACTCAAATGTAAAATAATAGCATTTGCTGTGATGAAAATGTAAATTTTTATCACAGCATTTTTATTTTAAGATATTTTTTTGTGCGAAATATACAAAAAAGGTGTGTGACCAGATTGGTCACACACCTTTTTTTATAGTGAAAGGGTGGGTTATTTAGTACAAACAGTTCTCATCCATTCGTCAGCATACATTGTATATTCATAAGTGATTTTCCATTCACCATCAATATTTTCAACAGTTGACATGCTTTGACAAATACATTTTCTGCCTTCAAGGCTTTTGCCTGTAGGTGCGCCATATTTGCTAAATCCAATGTTAGTTCCATCGAAATACCATCTACGATAAAGTTTATATCCACCTTTATCATCTTTTTTCGCAAATACATCAGCCATATCTAAAGTAAGGTCTGGGAATGCTGCAAGTAGTTCTGTAGTATTTTTAACCATTTCAGCAGCACCGTTTAGTTTGCCTCCATTACCAGTTAAAATAAATGCAGTACCATCATAGATATCATAGATACTCCCTAACCATTTATAATTATAAATAATTTCAGTATATAGTTTGAAATATTCAGCGATAGATGCCTCATCTGTCACTTCTAATTCTTTAATTTGTTTTTCAATTACTTTCATTTCATCATAAAGTACATCTGATTTATACATTACACAAATCTCCTTTCAAAATTATTGGTCACAGCAGTCATCGTCGCCACAATCGCAATCAGCGAAAGCTTCAGCTAAACAATAATCTGCTTGTTCATCAGAAATGTCACCAGTAGACAGGAATGGTTTTGCTTGACGAAGAACACGTTCAAAAGCAAGTGTGCTTCTGTTTGCCCATTCTTCAACAACACGCCATCTACCATCAACTTTTTTAATTAAACATTCACATAAATCAACACATTCGTTAGGTTCAAAAGCTGCACCAGTACCAAGACCATATCTGCTGATACCATTAAATGTGCCTTTAAAGTACACAGCTTGACCAAAACGGAAGCCTTCTTCAGCGTTACCAGTACCATAAATGTTATAGAACATAAATTCCATATCAGGGAAAGCTGCTAGACACGCAAGAGTATCTCTTACAACGCTATCAATACCGATAATATCTTTATCACCTTGGTGATGAATCATCATACCATCGTAATAGAAGTCATAAATTCTACCCACTTGTTTGTATTTCCAAATAAGGTGTGTTAGTGCTTCAAAAAGTTCACAAATTTGTTCTGGTGTTTCGAATTTACAGTTATCAACTATATATTCAAGTCTTTTTCTTTCATCAATAAGTTTTTTAGTATCCATGATGTTCCTCCTTAAAATTATATAAAAATTATTTTATTCAGCGTCAGGTGTACAAACTGCTTTCATAGCTGCGTGGTCATAAGTTGACCATTCTTCAACATAAGTCCATTTTCCATCTACTTTTTGGATGAATGTATTAGCAATACCTAAGTTATTGTCTTTAGTTAGTTTTTTTCCTGTTGGTGGTCCATATTTACTTGGGCCTGTGTTAGTCCCAGTGTAGTACCAAGGCATAGAAACATGATAACCATCTTTAGCATTACCATTCCAAATAACATTTAGAATTGTAATTTTTAAATCTGGGCAAGCTGCAAGCCATCCCATAGTGTCAGCTGTAATAGCTTTTGCGCCTTTAACTTCAGCACCATTTGCAGCATGAATTATGGTATCTTCTGTGTAACAATCATAAATTGCTCCAACAAGATTATCATTCCAAATTGTGTATGTAGTTTCCTCGATAAAGGCTTTAACATCTAATTCTTCTTGTGCATTAAATTTTTCAAAAAACATTTGGTACTTCTCCTTCAAGTAATGATTTGTTGATGATAACGTTGTCATCATTGCTACAATTCAAATTATATATACAACATCTCCATTTGTCAATAGATAAATTTAAAAAAATAAAAAATATCCACTTTGAACAAAATCAAAACGGATATTTGTGTAATTTGCTTAATGAATTATCGTTTATTATACTTAGGCTCTATTTTTAAAGAATAATAAAACACAACTGCCATACTAGATAAAAATATTGCTAATACATATATAACCATATATAGTTCATCTTGTTTTTCCATCAAAAATGGTATTCCAAACATAAATATAATTAATGCATATATGCAAAATAATCTTCCAAATTCTTTATTATAAGCATCGATATGTTCTTTTATGATTTTAAATTTAGCCATAGGTTTTTTGCTGAAAAAAGGATAGATTCCGGCTGTTAGCATAAGTAAACTACATAAAGTGTTAATAGTAAATGCTAGCACAACATACCACCTGCCTTGCTTTATTCATGCTCTTTGCATGTTAAATCAGAAACTTCTAATTTAAAAATACAAACTTGATTTAACCAGTAATCTGAATATTCGAAATCACGCTTTTTTGTACTTTGATACATAATTGCATCAAGTGCGATTTTTTTATCTTCATTATCTTCAATAAAATAAACTTTACCCTCACCTATTATACTTTGAAATCTTGCTGTATAATCACAAGCTGTTTCGCCTGATGTAAGCTTATAATGTGTATCCATTTCAAATGATATTTCATTATTTTTTTGCATTAAATCAATTTTTCTTCCTTGCTTTGCACTATGAAAATAGAAAACAAGCTTATCATCTTGCTCAGTCAATCCAAAATTCATTGGTACTATATATGCTTTCCCCTCATCACACAATCCTAATCTGCAATAAGTACAACTATTTATTATTTCAATAATTTTATTTTTATCTGTAACTTGCCTATCATATCTACGCATCTTTTATTCCTCACTTTAATAATTTAACGCTGTTACGTTCTACAATTTGCATATCAAATATATATTCATGATGGAAATTTGGTTTTTCATCTAGTATATTCAGGATTTCAATGCATTTTGCTATCATTTTATCCACAGGGTGTTTAACAGATGTTAGATTATAGCTACCTACTCTAATAACTGAAATATTATCAAATCCAATTACAGAAACATCATCAGGTACTTTTAAGCCTATTTTGCGTACAGCATCAATAGCGCCCATTGCTATTGTATCTTCTACACAAAAAAATGCATCTGGTATATTTTTTTCTAAGATTTCACCTGCAAGTGTAAATCCGCTTTCATAAGTATAATCACCATGTTTTATATCAATTATATTAGCATTTAATTGCTTTGCTTTTAAACAAAATCCTTCAATACGGCTATGTTCTTGCGATACATTGGCGTTCCCTGAAATAACAGCTAAATTTTTATGGTTATTTTTTATTAAAAATTCTGCTATTTGTTCTGTTATCGCTCTCTCATCGCAATAAACTGCTGAAACTTCATGATTTTCAACTTTACGATTAAATGCAATAATCGGCATTGTACATTTTGATAAATCATCTACAATATTTGATTTTGTCGCAGATGCTGTAATAATCATTGCATCAACTCTGTATTTTTGCACTTGTTCAATTATTGTTTCAACTCCTTCAGCAGGATTTGCCTCAAAAATCATAACTTGTCTGCCAGAGCTTCCAAGTTCACGAACAAATTTCATAATAACTTCAAGATAAAAATATCCTGTATTTGCACCCACTACTAATGCAATTATGTTTGATTTTCCAGAACTTAATATGCTTCCAAAAGCATCAGCACCAAAATAATTTAATTCTTTTGCAGCATCTAAAACTTTCTGCCTTGTTTCAGGACGGATTTTCCCTTCCCACTTTTTATTAAAAACACGTGCTGCTGTTGCAATTGACACCCCAGATAATTTTGCCACATCATTAATATTAGCACGATCACTTTTTTTACGACTACCTGCCAATTACATTACCCCTTTTCGTTTATTAATCTTCAGTTTAATGATTAATTTTAAAGCTAATAGACACGCTATAATTGTTATATCAATAATAGCATACATTAATATGCTTGTATACCAACATGTATTATTTATATAATATATTATTATATTTATAAATCACATGTTCTATAAAAATTCACCAATTCTAATGTTTAAGATATTGTTAACTTTTTTTAACATAAGTTAAATCTTCTTGCTTTTTCATGTAAAAGCTGTTTTAATAGTAAAGTATACTGATAATTATAAAACAAATATAAACTTTATGCAATAGTATAAAAAAGGAACTATTCATAAACTTTTACGTCAAAATAATTAGTTTTTAAAAATAGGAGTGATATTTTTGAGTTTTAGACGACTTGTTGGCGCATCATTTAAATGGTTATTTACAATTGCAATAATTGCATGCTTATATTTTATAGGTACATCAATTTATAATATTTTCATAGCTTATGAACATCAAGAAATTGATGAAAGCAATTTAGGTATTTCTGATAATCCTGATGCACAACATGATACAGATGAAGTTATTAACATAGCACTATATGGGCTTGATGCACGTTTTGATGAACCTTCTCGTTCTGATGCAATTATGATTTTATCTATTGATAAACAAGATGGGCAAATAAAATTATCTTCATTAATGCGTGATAGCAATGTAATTATCGAAGGTTATGGTGCTGATAAACTAAATCATGCTTATGCATACGGTGGTCCTGAGCTTTCAATTAAAACTATAAATCAAACTTTTGATATGAATATTTCTGATTTTGCCTCAGTTAATTTTGACCAAATGGCAACAATTATTGATATTGTCGGCGGAGTTGATGTTGAATTATCCGAAGCAGAAGTAAAAGATGCTAATAGAATTATGCGTGATTTAGAAATTGAAAATGGTACAGAGGCTGATCCCATCGAAAGTGCTGGAATGCAAACTTTATCAGGTGCTCAAGCTGTTGCTTATGGTAGAATTCGTTATGTAGATAGTGATTGGGGACGTGTAGAGCGACAACAAATTATCCTTGAACAATTAATGTCAAAAGCGATGGAACTACCTCCTACAAAATATCCTGAATTATTATCTGAAGTTATGCCGAATGTAACGACTTCATTAACAGCAGATGAAATATTATCAATTGGTTTATCTATAATCGCAAATGGTATGCCTGAAATTTCTCATGCAACCTTCCCAAGACATACTGACACTTGGTCACAAAATTCCAGAATTGGCTTTAACGAAGAACTTGCAACACTTAAATTACATGCATTTATTTATGATGATGTTCAAGTTGAGGAATTAGATAATATAACCTTAGAAGAATAAAAAAAGGGGGTGTGTCGCAATGCGATACACCCCCTAAAACAAATCAAGATTTATTTTAACTTTCTATTCCACTGAAATTATAAAATAATAGATTGGTTGATTTCCTTCTAAAATTGTAACTTCAAGATGTTCATTTTCTTTTTTAAATATATCTGCAACAACTTGTGCTTGTTCTTCTGTTGCATTTTCACCATAAATAATTGTAATGAAAGTTGCAGGTTTCTTCGTCATCTCACGAGCAAGTTTTCGCATAACATCTGTGTCTTTTTTAGAGCTTGCACAAAGCCTACCCTCATAAAGAGATAAAAATTCACTTTTACGAATTTTTTTACCGTCAAATTCCGAATCACGAGCTGCATAAGTTATTTGTCCTGAACGAACTGTTTTAAGTGCAGCTGAAAACGCTTCAAAATTTTCTTCTTCAGTTCCATCAGGTTCAAACATTAACAATGCTGATATACCTTGTGGGATATTTTTTGATGGAATAACTATAATTTTTTTATGCGTCGAAATTATACTTGCTTGTTCTGCTGCCATTATAATATTTTTATTATTTGGCAATACAAAAACAATTTCAGCCGGTGTAGAATTTACTGCATGAAGTATGTCATCTGTCGATGGGTTCATAGTTTGTCCACCTTCAACCAACATATCTGCACCTAAATCTTTGAAAATATCACAAATTCCAGCGCCTGCACAAACAGCAACAATTCCGAATTTTTTAGTTGGCTCTGCTATAATTTTTGTACGCACTTTATCTTTTGCTTGTTGTACAATTTTAGCTGAATGCTGTTCTCTCATATTTTCAATTTTAATTGCTGATAAAGGTCCGAATTTTAAACCTTCTGATAATGCCCTATCAGGATTATCTGTATGCACATGAATTTTAACAATATCATCATCTTCAACAACAACAATACTATCACCAATTTCGGCTAATATATCACGCATACGAGTAACACTTCTGTGTTTATCTCTGCGAATTGCTATAAATTCTGTACAATATGTGAATGTAATATCTTCATGTGAAATATTAGAAAAATCTGCTGTTTGAACTGTTGTTTCTGCTTCTCTTTTAACTTTTCTCCCATGAAATCCTTCACGCATACCTTCAATTATTGTGATATAACCAAAAGCACCAGCATCTACAACTCCTGCTTTTTGCAATGTTGGGTTTTGTGTTTGTGTTTGTTCTAATGCCTCATTTGCTTTTTCTAAATATTTATCAAGTACAATTTCTGCTGATAAATTATTATCTGCTTGACATAATTCAACTACATATTGAGCAGCCACACGAGCAACTGTCAAAATTGTACCTTCTGCTGGTTTCATAACAGCTTTATATGCCATATCAGCACCTTCTTTAAATGCTACAGCTAAAGAACGCCCACTGATGCTATCTTTATCGTGAAGTTTTTTTGCAATTCCTCTAAAAATAAGTGATAGAATGACTCCTGAATTTCCTCTTGCCCCACGAAGAAGTGCATTTGCTACAGTGTCAACACATTTTGCAACCGTTATATCATCAGATAATTTTTCTATTTCTGCACGTGCATTCTGCATAGTTAAACACATATTTGTTCCTGTATCTCCGTCTGGTACAGGAAAAACATTAAGTTCATTCGCTTTTACTTTTTTGCTTTCTATTGCAAAAGTTCCCTCTATAAACATTTCTTTAAATAAATGTCCATCTATTTTATTAGGCAAATGATTCGCCCCCCATCATTTTATTTTTCTATTCAGGTTTTATAGCTTCAACACAAATATCTACATTATTTACATCAATTCCTGTTAATTTTTCCACGTTATATCGTACTTCACTTATTACTGAACGACAAACAGTATTAATATTAACACCATGTAACGCTGCAATATATAATGATATTGCAATTCCACCATCGGCTTCTTCTCTGATTTTTACACCACGATTTACACTATCACGTCTTAACAGAAAATCAATTCCATCTGTTACACTACGAACAGCCATTCCTTTTACTCCAAAACAATTAGTTGCAGCATTGCCTGCAATATTTGCAATTACATCATTTGAAATAACTATACTTCCTAAATCTGTTTTAATCGTCATGACATTGCCTCCTAAAATATTATATTACTTTTAAATTTTCCTTGAATTTTACATCTAATAATAAATTTGTTCTATCTTTGATTTTATATTAATTTATCTATCTATACAAGTAGTATCATTAAATTAAAATAATTTTTTTACATTAAATTTATATTTATTTAAAATCTAAACTTCTTCCAAAAATCATTTCTCGATTTATTTCTGATAAATTATGTGCACCTGTCATCATCATTGTATCACGAAGTTCATTTCCTACTTTATTAATATAAAACTCTATAGCTTCTCTGCCCCCACCATATGCCATAGTGGGAAATGGGCGACCAATAAGTGCAGCATCTGCTCCAAGTGCAATTGCTTTAAAAACATCTATACCTGTTCGAATACCACCATCAATAAATATCTTTATCCCTTTGCCAACGGTTGCACGTATATCAGATAAAACTTCTATGGTTGATGGCGTGTCATCAAGAACTCTGCCACCATGATTTGATATCACTATTCCATATGCACCAGCTTTTGCTACATTATAAGCAACTTTTGGTGTCATAACTCCTTTTACAATAAATGGCAACGGACAATTTTTAATTATTTCGGCAAGTTCTTCTGATGTTCTTGGCGATACTCTATATTTAGGGTCTTTTTTAAGGTGTGGTAATCCCGCTGCATCAATATCCATAGCTATTGCTGGTGCACCTGATTTTACACATAGTTCAATTTTCCTCATAATTTCTTTAGTATTCCACGGTTTAATAGTTGGAATACCTAATCCATCTGCAAGTTTTATTTCACGGAGATATGGAGATAAGAAGCTATCGCCAAAGCCATCACCTACAAATGCTGCTATTCCAGCATTTTTACATCCATGAACCAGTGGTGCAGCATATGTATCATCATCTAAATAATCACCATAATGAAAGGCTATTGCTGCTATTGGTGCTGCGAAAAATGGATATTTAAACGATTGTCCTAACATAGAAAAATTTGTTTCAATCGGTATATCTTCATACATAGTATCCATATTTATTTTAATATCATGTATTTTATTATAATTTCTAATAAATCCATCCCCTGTCATTTTTCCTCCAGGGCCTGGCATAATTCCAGCACATGCTCTACCATTACAATTAAAACACGCACGACATCTACCATCTAAGTTTTTTCGTGCATTTTCAAGTATCTCCAAATATGTCATATTGTACTTAATCCTTTCAAAATAAATTTTTATAGCCTAAAGGGTCGATGAATGCATCGACCCTTTAGTATTATTTTTAATTACTTGTCTTAACTATTATTATTCCCTGTTCTGCATTTTTATCAATGCTATTTAACACTTCATCTGGCATCATAATTTCAGCACCTGAATTTTCTAATATATGCACTATATCTTCAAGCCTCATCATATCATTTTTAACAGCGATATAAGTTGTGCTATTTTCTTTGTCTGTATAAATTACTTGGCCATCTATAACAGGGATTTCCCCTTCTATATTAGCAACCATGAAAAAGGCATAGCTTTCAGTTAAAAGTTCTTTTGGCAGTTCAATTTCTCTTAGTAAATCTTTTTTTTGCGTGTCTTCTGTTGCTGTTGCAGCTTCAGTGGCGAATTCTTCATCTATGTCTACAGCTCTACTAGTGCTGGCTACCATCGCATCAGCTCCTGCATCATCATACACAACATCACTATTTGCAAAAGTTTCTGCTTCCTTATTTGCATCAGCCATTGTTGCACTTTCCATAGCAACTGGTGCAATTTGATTTGCTGATGCTGTAGTATTATCAATAGAACTTAAATCTCCAGATCCTGCACTTTGCCCTAGAAACATACCTATCAATGAACTTCCAACAATAACCAATGCTGCTGCTGATGCCATTAATGTAATAATGTTTTTGTTTATTTTTGGTGCATATTGCACGACTAAATTAACACGTTGCTTTTTTACTTTTTCAATGATACTATCGTGTAATCCTTTTGGTAATTGTATTGTATCTTCATTTAATATACTACACGTTAACGTAATATCTTCTAATAATTTTGCGCATTCATCACATTGTTCCACATGGTTTAACACCTGTTTATTTTCCTCGGAAGACAATAATCCATCGGGGAAAAGTGCAATAAGCTCCATTATTTGTTCACAGTTATTCATAATATTGCACCTCCTCATACTCGATTAGACGGAATATTTTCCGCAAAGTTCCCATCTTTCAATAAAATTTCACGAAGTTTTAGCCTTGCACGTGCTATACGTGATTTAACTGTTCCTTCTTCGATTTTTAAAATTTGGGCAATTTCAGCATAAGAAAATCCACTTATTTCACGCATAGTTATTGCTACACGATGTTCTTCTGATAATTTTGATAATGCATCATTAATACTTTTCGCAAGTAATTTTTTTGAAACTTCTTCTTCTGGATTTCCAATATTTGAAGGAGGTTCATATTTTAATGTATTTTCATCTTCAAATGTTTCATCTAATGATACACTTGAATGGTTTTTTTGTTTTCGTAAAAAATCAAGACAAACATTTGCAGTTATTCTATATATCCATGTTTCAATACTGCTTTCACCTTTAAATGAACTAATACTTTTAAATATTTTGATAAATGCTTCTTGTGTGGCATCACAAGCATCTGCTTCATTTTTCAAATATCCATATGCAATATTATATACTTTTCGTTCATGATGAAGTACAAGTTTTTCAAAATCACCATCATAAAATCGATGCATGTTCCACCTCACTTTCTGCTAATTTTTCGAAATGCTCATTTAATAAATAGCTTAAATTTTCCATATCACTATAAGTTTGTAATGATGATATTTGTGTTTTAAAATGTTTAACTGCAAGTCCTTTTAAATACCATATAAAGTGCTTACGAGCTTCAAGCATCGCTATTTTTTCACCTTTATCTTGACCTGCTAAGTAAATTTGTTCTTTTGCTATATCAATTTTTTGGCTAGGTGTTGGATTTTCTGGCAATTGTATTCCATTAAAATGATTATAACAACGTTCAAACAGCCATGGATTTCCCATTGAGCCACGTCCAGCCATAATACCATCTGCACCTGTTTGATTTTTAATATCAATAGCATCTTGCAATGTGAAAATATCTCCATTTGCGATAACAGGTATATTCACTGTGTTTTTAAGCTCATAAATCGCTTGCCAATCAGCTTTACCACTGTACATCTGCGGTCTTGTTCTTCCATGAAGTGTAATAGCGCTAGCACCAGATGCTTCAGCCATTTTGCCAAACTCAATAAAGTTTATATTATCTTGTGTAAATCCTTTTCGGAATTTTACAGTAATTGGGACCGGTGATGCTTTCACTGTCTGCATGATAACTCTCTCAGCAGTTTTAATATCACGCATTAATGCGCTTCCTTCACCATTTGATGTGATTTTCGGTGCTGGACACCCCATATTTATATCAATAAGGTCACACCCTGTAAGGCTATGTACAATATTTGCACCCTCTGCCATAATAGCAGGGTCGCTCCCAAATATTTGCACGCTATACGGTGTTTCGCTTTCGTGTCGCATTAGCAATTTACGGCTTTTTTTATCTCCAAAAGATAATGCTTTAGCACTAACCATTTCTGAAATTGTAAGTACAGCTTTATGCTTTTTACATATTATCCTAAAAGCACGATCTGTCACTCCAGCCATTGGTGCTAAAATCAAGCCGTCTTGTATGTTAACATTAGAAATTTTCAAAGGAATTACTCTCCATATGGTTATAGTTATTTTTTATAATAATCACCTAAAACTTTAGTCATAAGGTTTTCATAATATTCTGGTGATACGTCTCCATGTTGGCGTACCGAATGTGTGTTTGCAAGTTCATCTGTATATAATTCAAGTGGTCTTGCTGAATATGTGTGCCAACCCATTTTGTAATGTGTAATAATTGGATCTGCTGTTATATTTTCATAGCTAATTGTACCATCAATATCTTTTTTAATAGTAAAATGAGCGAAAATTCCAAGCATCGTATTAGGTCTATCTTGTGCAGAAATAAAGTTTCCTAGCGAATATATAACAAGTGTTTGATGTCCTGTATCACTTGTAAGCATCTCTATTGGCTGAATTACATGAGGGTGATGACCTATTATAACATCAACACCAAGTTCATTTAACATTTCTGCTACTCGGATTTGTTCATCATTAGGTTCTAGCCAGTTTTCATGCCCCCAATGGATTGATGCGATTAAAACATCACATCTATCTTTAGCATATACCACTTCTTCAGCGATTACATCATCTTCGATAAGTGGTACAAGATATGGTGCATCTGATGGCACCGGCAGTCCGTTTGTCTGTTCAGTATATGATAAAAAGCCTAAAGTTATATCATTTTTTGTGATAGTTTCAACTTTATCCCGTTCTTCTTGCGAAGCATACATGCCAATCATCTCGATTTGTGGATAATTGTTCCATGTTTCTATAGTTGATAGAACGCCACTTTCTCCCTTGTCCATCGAATGATTATTCGCTTGATTAATCACATCAAACCCTGCATCAACTAAATTTTGTGCAGCTTCTAACGGTGAGTTAAAAGTTGGATATCCAGATGGGCTATGTGCTGAAGAAATCGGTGCTTCTTGGTTTACCATCGCTACATCAACTGACTGTATAAGTGGTACAACTGTTTCATACATACTCAAAAAGTCGTGTGTTCCGTCGCTCTGTTTGCTATCACGAATTACGCTGATATGAAGTAAATGGTCTCCAACTGCCCCAAAAGTAAGATAAGATGGCTGTGGAACAGGCATCGGATTTAAATCAGGTAATGTCACTGCCACTTGTGGCGTAGCATCTGCTTGCTTCATCGCTGTATCCCTTTGTGCGAAATCTAAAAAATAAAGCACTGATACTACTGTTAATGCAAGACACACTATTATAACCTGTATGACACCTTTTTTCATTAGCACACCTCCAAATATTTGGTGCATCATCTTTAGATATACTTTGTTATTATAACATATTTGGATACATTTTGCAAACATTTAACTCATAATTTATAAATTAAATAAAATAATTCCCAAAGAAAAAACCACTTAAAATAAACAATAAGTTCCATATAAATATTCCACACGCAGAATAAATAGTGAATTTCACAATATCCATTTTAAATACACCAGCTGGAATTGAAACTAATGTACGAATTACAGGGATTAATCTGCATATAAAAATACCTAAATATCCTTTTTTTGATATTATATCATCTATTCGATTTAACCAATTATCAAATTTTTGACTTTTTTTACGTAACCTTTCGAGTATTGCAACTTCGCCAAAGAGTGAAATATAATAAAGCACAATACTGCCTAATACTCCAGCTAAAACAGATAATGCAAGCACTATCACAATATTTAGTCTACTTTGTGAAACTAAAATACCGATAGAAGGCATAACTACCCCTGCTGGAAGCCCTGGAATATTTAAATGCTCCAAAAAAATAATTAAGAACAAAAATAAAATTCCATAAGTATTAAAATATTCGAACACGTCATTTATTGTCATTTTAATATCCTCACAAAATTGCAAATTTAAATCTATTTATACTTATATGATACTCTTTTATGCTAATTTTATCAATAAACAAACCACTAATCTTAACATTATATTTACATTACTCAGTATAAAAAAGTCATATTTGGCACATACTTACAAAGGATTAATGACTATCATAAAGGAGAAAAAGATAAATGGAAAATATTAAACAACCAGAAGAAAGTTCATCTGTTGTTCAGCTAAGTGATGAAAAAAACCGTCACAAAATACATTGCATAACTATTGCAGGACATATCGAAGGGCATAGTATTTTGCCCCCTGATATTAAAACCACTAAATATGAACATGTTTTGCCTGAACTTGCTGCCATAGAAGAAAGTCCCGATATTTTAGGTTTGCTTGTGCTACTTAACACCGCTGGTGGTGATGTTGAAGCCGGACTTGCAATTGCAGAGCTTATAGCCGGAATGAAAAAACCAACTGTTTCGCTTGTATTAGGTGGTGGCCATTCTATAGGAGTTCCCCTTGCTGTATCTGCAAAACATACATTGATTGCAAGTTCGGCAGCTATGACTATTCACCCAGTGCGATTATCTGGGCTTGTTGTTGGTGCTCCACAAACTTTTTCGTATTTTCAAAAAATTCAACAACGAATTATTAATTTCATTGTAAAACATAGCAATATGTCTGAAGATAAAATTAAATCGTTAATGATGGAAACAGGCGAGCTTGCGACGGATGTAGGCTCTGTTGTGGGTAGCGAAGATGCTGTTAATATCGGTTTGTGTAATGAAGTTGGCACACTTTCAGATGCACTTTCTATTCTTCATGATATGATTGATAAAAATATTCAAAATTAATTTTTAATAATTGGAGGCTTTTTTGTCTCCATTACATAAATTCAATGATAAATTATCTTATTAAGTAAAAAAAGCTAATCTTTCGTAACAAAACATAGAAAGATAATACTTAAAATTTTATTACCAATACTATTTTCCACCAAAACATGCAAGCTTTAACATATATAATCAATTTACAATATTTGTAAAAAGGTGAGGACGTTAAAGATGTACAAGCGTAAACAGGAAATTTCAAAAAACTCGACTATAATAAAAGCCATACGTTTTAGAGATAAATTATTTAGTATCAAGATAATTTCGGATATATTTCAGGCAATATTTGAATTTCTATTATCTCTTCTTTTATCAAGAGCAACCATTTTAGGAAATATGTCTCCTTTTGGGTTAGCATTTATTAGTGCTCAATGTGGATTTAATCGAGGTTTTTTTGCTATAATCGGTTCATTCTTAGGATATTTTTCAGTTAATACAGGAATCTACAGCATTAAATATCTTACAGCTTCCATTCTTACAATAGCTGCTGCGTATATAGTAAGAGATTTTAAATTTTTTGAAAAGAAAGTTTTTATGCCTTGTACAACAGCATTATCAATTTCATTTACTGGCATAATGTTTTTGATAAATGCAGGTTTTTCTTTCACCGGTTTAGTTTTATTATTAAGTGAAATTTTAATCACAGGTATACTCACATTTTTCTATATTCCTGCAATTCAAAATGCTCAAAACAGTAATGACAAGATGCATTTTGGGGGTAAATGTGTATTATTTGGCTCTGTTTTAATCTCTCTTTACCCCATCACTATACTTGATATTTTATCTCCAGCAAGGCTAATCGCTTTAATAACAGTTTTAATTATAAGTTACATCGGAGGCTTTATGAAGGGAAGTTCTGTTGGTGTAGCTATGGGTATGATTTTAGATGCTGCCGCTGGGATTACACCTTTTTTCACCTGTACTTTTGGATTTTGTGCATTGATTTCAGGTGTTTTTAATCAATCTGGAAGGGTTATTTTTGTTTGTATTTATATAATCTCAAATGCCACTGTATCTTTATTGGGTATTGATGATGTACGATTTTTATCAGGTATTTATGAAAGTATACTTGCATCTGCGTTATTTATCCTTATTCCACATAATGTATTGCAAGCTGTTCGTATTAAAATGCAAGGTGATACTGTTAAAAGCGGTGATTATATAAAAAAAATGCGAGAAACTGCAAAAAAATATGCAAATGATGCTTGTTCTGCTTTTAACGAAATGTATATGACCATGTCTAAAACTATGCCACATGACGCTAAGCCACGTCGAATTCAAGATGATATTAGTGCAGTTTTTGACAGTGCTGCAAATCAAATATGTAAAAAATGTGTTTTGTGCTCTAGTTGTTGGGAAAAAGACTATATGTCAACAATTTCTGCTCTTAATGACGCTACAAATGCAATGATTGCACGTGGCAGAGCTGTTCCAGAGGATTTTCCTATACATTTTTCAGCTAGATGTATTAAATTTCCCTCTTTTTTGATTTATATCAACGAAGGTCTCGCAACTTTACTTGCACGAAGTCGCTACAAGGAAAAATTACAAGATAATAAAATTCTAATTGCTGAACAATATGCTGGTATTACTTCAGTTTTACGTCAAATCGCTTATAATTTAAGTGATTCCCCTGAATTTATTCCTTTGTCAGAACGAAAACTACGGAAATATGCAGAGGCTTTCGGAAATATAAGTACAGTTACCTGTTATCGTGACCCTTCTGGACATATAAGAGCAGAGCTTACTGGCGATGGTGTTTATAAAATCATGGAGCAAGCTCATGCTTTTTCTGTTGGCCTTTCAGGAATTTTAGATGTAAAGTTTACATTGCCAGAGCAAATCTGTGATAGTGAAGGTGTTAGAGTTATTTTAAAGCAAAAAGAAAATTATCATGCTAATATTGGTGTTGGTATGTGCCAAGCTAAGGGAAGCTTAATTTCTGGTGATACCTCCACTTATTTTATAACAGATTATGGTAAAGCTTATATGTTATTATGTGATGGCATGGGTACTGGTGCTGAAGCTTATGCAGAAAGTAAAACAGCACTTAGGTTAATAGAACGTTTTTTACGTGCAGGTATTTCACCTGAAGAAGCACTTCGCACCATCACTCCCGCTATTAAACTTCGTCATGAACAAAGTTCATTTGTAACTATTGATATTGCACAAATTGATTTATTCACTTGTGCTTGTGAAATATATAAATGTGGTGCCGCTCCTACTTATATTGTTTCTAAAAATTCAGTAAAAAAAATAACTAGCAATTCAATGCCAGCAGGAATAAATGAGCAACATGGAAAAATTTGTGATATAACTAAACTAAAATTGTCCCCTGATGATTTACTTGTTATGGTGTCTGATGGTGTCTCTGACGGATTAGATGACAATGAGCTTGTGCGTTTAATTCAAGCTAATAATAATTCTTTGCCTCGTGAGATTGCTGCAAAACTAATTGAACATATGCAAAATAATAAATTTGATGATAAAACTTCTCTTGTAATGAAACTTTGTGCAAATGAATAAATTCTTACCTTTTGGGGAAAATAACGGTATATTATTTAACTGAAAGGATAGATTCTTAATGGTTCGAGGTGTATCAAAACGTGTAATTGTTGTAAAATCCCCTGATTTAACTTTGTTTGAGGAGGCTATTTTTTTAATTCGAGATGAGGAATATACGAAAGGTAAAGATAATATTTTGCATGAAGCGTGTAAAATTGCAGAAAGTTATGTCAAAAACAAACCTCGAATTTATAGGCCCATCATTAATCTTACATCTAGGACACAATTATTTTTAACAGCTGCCTTAAGCTTTACTTTTGGCGCTATGCTAACTTATATAATTCTACCTTTAATATAGCAAAGAGGTGTGACAGCTTTCGTCACACCTCTTTGTTTATTTTTTATTTTACTTGTTCTAAATAAATTTCTTCGAATTTATCCATTGGCAAAGGTTTTGCAAAATAATATCCTTGCCCACTGCCACAACCGATTGCTTTTAATGTATTATATTGCTCTAAAGTTTCTATTCCTTCTGCTAACGAATCAGGAAAATTCATACTTTGAATCAATGCTATTATATGCTTAATTAATATGCAATTTTTCTCATCTTCACAGATTTTATCAACCAAACTTTTATCTATTTTAATTTGTTCAAATTCTGTTTTTGTAAGCATAGATAAATTAGAATATTCTGCACCAAAATCATCAAGCGAAATTGTAAAACCTAATTCTATTAGCTGTATCATTTTTTGTGATAGAAGCCCTCCATCTATGTTGTCATTACTTTCCGTAACTTCAATATCTATTAAATTATGTGGTATATCAAAATTATCACAAATTTTAGATATCTCATATGCCATATCATGTTCCATAAATGTAATTCTTGAAAAATTTACAGAAACTTTAAGTGACTGGCCTTTTTTAATCCAATCAGCAAGCATTTTACACACTTCTTCTAACACAAAAAAGTCAATATGTCTAATGATTTTATCTCGTTCATATTGAGGTACAAATTTATCTGGCGGAATCATCTTTCCATCTGGTGTAAATTTTCTTATCAGTGCTTCAGCACCATTAAATTTCCCTGTTTTAAGATCTACTTTTGCTTGAAGATATACTTTAAACGCACCTTTTTCAATTTCATTGATAAGTTCTTTAACTGTTGCGTTTCTATAATTTAATCTTTCGCCTAATGCTCTTTTATAATAATTTTGCTTTTCAGCATACATTAAATCATCAGAATATGCTATTGCCTCTTGTATATTAAGTTTTCCTGTTTTCCAAACACTACCAATGGACATACATCTTGAATCATCTTCTGCAATGTATTTATGAAGATTTTCTATCACTGTTTCAAAAGTATCTTGACTGCAATTTATGCAAAACGCAACAAACTCATCTCCACCTACACGATATACTTGTTCTCCAAAAAATTTGGACATAGTTTTTGCACAATTTGTAATAATTATATCACCATATAAATGTCCATAAGTGTCATTTGCTTGCTTTAGTCCATTTATATCAGCATAAACTACACCTAAGCTGTTCGGTGGCAAAGCTTCATATTGCTTTAATGTTTCTAAATATTTGTTGCGATTATAAACTCCTGTCAACCCATCTACATAACTTAATGTTTCAAGGTCTTTATATATCTTACGTTTGTTTAAATCATCAAGTACAAAAAGTGCAATAGATCGTAATAAATCTAAATCTTCATGTGAACATTTAGGATTATCTACGCCTATAAATCCAAGTATTTCACCATCCATTAAAAGCGGTGCAGCAAGCAAGCTATTAATTCCTTGTCGCTGTAAAATTTTATATGTTTGATCATCTTTATTATAATGTTCATCTAGTGTCGATATGAAAAATTCTCCCTTTTCCATAAATGCTTCAAACCAATCTGTTACATTAGCTACTGGAATGTTTTGCAGATTAGTTATTTCAGCTGAAATTCCATCTACACAATGTTCATAGGTATTATTTATACTATCTGATTGCCAATCAAGTTCAAATATATATGCACGTTCAGCAGAATAATATTCACAAATTATTTCTAATAAGTTATTTATGGCATTATTAATTCCATAAGCTTGTGTTAACGTTTGTGCACAAGCTATTAGTGTTTTTTCCATTGTAAGTTCTGCTTCAAGTTTGTTATATTGTTCTTGTTTTTCCGTAATATCAAATGCAACTTCTATTCTAATTCGTTTTCCATTAATTATACTCATTGAATCCAAAAGTGAAAATGAATTATTTAATAATTTGTTATGAATTTCCCATTTATGTGTAATGCCTTTTTCGATTATATGGTTTGTACAAAATTCACATGGAGCATCTTTTCCTTGTAATATTTTATAACATTTTTTTCCAAAGTATTCGTCACCAGTATTAAAGCTTTCTCTTGCGATTTTATTAAGATATACCAATTCATATGTATCCATATCGCTCATATAGCAGATAAATTCTAAATTTTCCATTGCCTGCGATGCATAATTTTCTACAAGCATAAATACGCCTCCCTATTTACCATCTATATAAATAGATTTTTATTATAGTTTGCTAATTTTCGCTAAGTCATGCTATATTTTCTTATTCATAATATTACCCATATACTAACATAAATAATATGTAAATACAACTAATCTGCAATTAATTTTTATCTTTTACATAATTTGATAAATAATTAATAATAAATTCTGAAAAATTCCCTTGCTTGCATACTATACTATTTTCTATGCTATTTTCTTCTAATGTAAGTGCTATATCAGCTTTTGCAAGCATTGGTACATCCATTAAACTATCACCAGCTGCAATTATAACTGCTTGTGGATACCTTTTTCGAAGTTCATCAATTACGATACCTTTATTTAATGTTTTTGGAAATACATAAAATTTTTCTGCACTTACTTCAATTTCTACTAAGTCAGTATCCGTATATGCTCGTAATTTATCACTCATTTGTATATCTGATGTTTTTGTATAATAAAAAAGTTCATCTACATTTCGTATAGCTAGTCCTTCATTTTCTAAATATTTTACGCAGTTTTCCATTTGAATAATTGCCTGTGTGCTATTTTGCTTGTAATTTTTGCTATATTCACTATCTAAATTTCCATTTACAAATAAATTTCCCCCATTACTGCAAAATGCTAGAGAAGGCACATTATCATATAACTGAATTCTATCATATTGTGCAATACTGCGGGTTGTAACTGGTACAAATATCAGCTTATCTTGAAGTTTTTCAAGTTTTTCATGCACTGATATAATCATATGCGACGGTGGGTCATAATTTTCTATTGGTTTAGTGTCTATACGGTCTAACCTGTGTTTTCCGAAAATTAATGTATTATCAAGGTCAGAGGCAAATATTATCATGAATTTTACTCCTTAAATTATGCGTTAAATATTATATGTCTTTTAAATTTTTAATTATACCCACAGCTCGATAATTTTCTAATGGGTATTTAATCACTTTTACATTCTTTTCAGCACACAAAGCCAATATATGTTTTAAATGCTCGCTTTCTTCTTGAATTAATACTATATCAGGTGTTCGACGCATAAGAACTCGTGTAGTTTCGCCAATAGTCGGTTTAATTAAATTAATATCTAATATATCAAATTCTTTTGCTATTTTTAGCACTTCATCATATCCTGTTGAAGCTTTTGGTGCTTCAGCAATTGTAATTTCATCTTTTGTAAAATATTTTTCAACATTTTCTATGAAATCATAAGATAAGTCATTCATATCAGCATAAAAAACTGAACCATGAAACATGTCATCTGTAATAAGTTCATTAAGCACAGTGCGACTAAAGCAACCTGACACAGGTGCATTAAGTATTGAACTTGGGATTAAAAAATCATCACGAGTTCCATAAAGACTTGTAATGCTTGCAGGGTCAGATAATACAGCAAGCTCTGTGCTTACACCTTCATATCCTATTTTATCAAGTTCTTTTGATATTGCACCTTTACCAATCCATCCATCAACAAAAACAATGCTTTTTGCATCATGTCTATCAAGGATATATTTCATGGCATTGTGGTCAATACCTCTATCACGAATTATTGATATTGTATAATGCATAGATTGAATTTCATATTTATACTGCAAAAATCTTTTAAGTAATATACCAATCGGTGTCCCTGCACGAGCTAATGATACTATTGTTATATTATCTCCATGTTTATCTACAATTTTTTTTGCTAAAACAGCCAATGCACGTGCACAAAATTTTGCATTTTGTATTAATGATGATTTATATAACGATAAGTATTCTTCCGTTGGTGCATATTCTGTTGGCAAAAGTTCGCTATAATGTTTTCCGTTTTGAATAAGTATTTCACGTTCTTTTGATGAAAGTGGCGAAATTTTACCAGTTATATCGCTTAAAAGCACAGTTACATCTTGATTTTTATATGTTGTTTTCATCATCATTACTCCATTTAACTATGTTTATATCTTGATTTCCATACATTCTAAGAAAAGATGTAAGTTTTAATGCTGTTTGCTTATTTATACTTTTGGCATCAGTAATTACAATAATTTTGTCATATTTTGACATGTTATATAAATGCACTATTCTATCTTCATTATAAAAACTCGGAAGTTTTACACGAGAATTAAGCACATAGTTTTTTTGTTTAATAGGCACTATAGGACTTCTGCTTGTTGCAAAACTCACTGCATTAACACCTAGCGTATCTTGCAAATATTTGGCTGTTTTAATAGCTGGATACATACATTCTTCTGTACCTAGAATTAATATATTCTTATCTTTTTCATTAAACTCAAATGAATTTAGAATAAATTTCGATAAGTTTTCCACAGCCTGTGCATAAGTTTGTGTAAACACACCTTTTCTTGTGTCTAAATACCCTGAATTGAAGTTTATTAACTTATAATCAATATTTTCATCAATTAAAATTTCAGAATCAGCAACTATATCACCATCAAAAACAGTATTAGACCAATCTCTAAATTCTTCAAACAAATACTGATAAGTTATTCCACGTTTTTTAAACACATCAGTATTTTTCATGCAATTAATAATAGTTGCAACAATAACTTCGGCATTATCATTAATTATATTATGATTTCGCATTTGGTCAATAAAATTACATACTGTTTTCCCTGTTGTAAATTCATCATCAATAAAAATAAATCGTTCTGCCGTAGCTAGCACATCGCTGTGCAATAGACATAGCTTATGTTCTGTTGCATGACTATGTTCTTCAGAAAAATTAAGTTTTGGCAAATCAGCTAAATCTTCTCTTGTCGAATGAATATAAAAAGGCTTTGATGGCAAATTTTCAGCAATTATCGCACCTAGTGCTGTCGCAGTTTCTGCAAAACCAATAACTACAGTTTGCATATCGTCCTGTGGCAATTTATCACATAGCCTAGTGAATAAATTTATCGCATCATCTGGCTTTGTGGCAATATATTTAGCTTGATATTTATTTAAAAATAAATAACTGCGTTTGCTGTTGTTTTCTCTTTTTGATACGCAAATAATTTGCTCAAAATTTGTCATAAAATGATTATTCCACCTTTTTATAAATTGCTGATTCGCAGCAGGGAGGTTCTTTTTATTGAAATTGCCGTTCGACGGCTGGATTTTTGTAATAATTTGATTATAGTTTCTTTTTTTATTACTTTTAGTCTTATGCAAGACGGCAATTAGCCTTTTCCAAAAATACTAACTTCTTTTTCATTACTTGCGTAACGGCAAGTAATCAAGCGTTTTTATTTTTTGGACTTGTCAAAAAATAAAGGTAAAATCGCTTTGCTCAGTGCCATCATATCATTAAAATTCAGCTAAAACGTACTCCTCCAGTTGTAAGCGTTGCGTTACTAGCGTACTCCGTACTGTATTGTGCTTGTTTGTAGATTGTGCCTAGCAATAAAAAAGATTTCCGTATCCTAGCCTTTACATCAATCTCGTAAATTTACAGCATAGCATTTCCCTTTTGCTAAAATATAGCACAGAGTGCGTTACGTACATGTCTGCACACAGGACAATTGCCGAGAGAATAAGTAATCCAGATGTGCCAAACATTTTAGCAAAAGCGATTTTACTCCACTTTTGACAAGCCAAAAGTGGGAACGCTTGATTACTTGGGGTTAACCAAGTAATGAAAAAGAACATAAATTTAATTTAAATGATAATCTGCCAACTTGGCAAATACTAATATAATTAAAAAATAAATGAATAAAATAAATAGGAACAGGGGCAAGCCCTGTCCCTAAATTTTTGTTGTCTAAATATTAATATTTCCCTAAAACAGCTTTAGTTAGAACTTTTCTTATCATATCCACAGGTATCATAGTAAATGCCATAATTGTAATTACTACCCACCCTGTAATACCAAATGGTACAGTTGAGAAGAATTCGCCACCAACGAAAGTTAATACAATTTGAATAAATGCGATAATACCCATGATTTTGATAAATTGTGGGTTTTCACCGATACGTTCAAAAATTGCAAGTCCATCGTTACGCACATTAAATCCATTAAATACAGCACAGAAAATAAACATACAGAAATATGCAGACATAAATTGTGCATCACCAAGATCTCCAGCTGGGAAGAAATCTCTAAAGAATGGGTTTAATAGGTATACAAGGCTTAAAATAATTACCCAAGTACCCATAATTAATAATTGTACAAATAATTTTCTTGAAATCATAGGTTCATCACGACGACGAGGTTTTTCAAGTAAATATTCTTGTAATGCAGGTTCATTACCAAGTGCAAGACTTCCCAATGCATCCATTACAAGGTTAATCCATAATAAGTGAGTTACTTTAAGTGGTGTTTCAATTCCTAAGAATGGAGCTAAAGCCGAAATACCAACAGCAGATACATTGATTACAAGTTGGAATTTACAGAATTTAATAATGTTATGGTAAATTGTACGTCCGTATAAAATCGCATCTTTAATAGAACGGAAGTTATCATCAAGAATAACAATATCTCCAGCCTCTTTAGCAACGTCAGTACCACTACCCATAGCAAAACCAACATCAGCACGTTTTAATGCTGGTGCATCGTTTACGCCGTCACCTGTCATGCCACACACAAGGTTTAATTCTTGTGATAGACGCACCATACGTGATTTATCCGTTGGAAGTGCACGTGCGATAACACGAATTTGTGGCAAAATAGCTTTGATTTCATCATCAGTCATTTTGTTAAGTTCATCAGATGTTAAACCGATTTCTTTATCATTAGTTAAAAGTCCAGCTTCTTTTGCAATAGCAATAGCTGTTTCTTTTCTGTCCCCAGTAATCATAACTACTTGAATACCAGCTTTTTTAACTATTTCAATAGCTTCTTTAGCTTCAGGACGAACATCATCACGAATGCCAACAAAACCGATAATAGTTAAGTTTTCTTGTACTTTATCTTCTACAAGTTCCATTTCGCTATAAGCAAATGCAAGTACACGCATTGCACGAACTGCAAGTGCATCAATTTTTTCATTAATCGCTTTAAGGTCAATTGGTTTTACGCTTCCATCTTCTGCAATATATGAAGTTGCATGAGATGTTAGACGTTCTGGTGCACCTTTATAATAAGTTTTTCCAGCAACTCTACTTTGAGAGAATTTATTTGTTGAGTTAAAACCTTGGAAATGCTCAATTTTAAGTGTAGCATCATCTGCGATTTTTTCAAAAACTTCTTCTGTCATAAAGTTTAGAAGTGCTTTATCTGTAGCATTACCACCGATTACACGATGACTTTCATCAAACATTGCTGATGTATTTTTACCGATAGCAAGGTTTAGATGTTTTGAAATTTCTGCTGAATTTTGGGCAACAAGTGTATTTCCTGCACCATCAAAAAACTCAACAACTTCAAGTTGACCTTTTGTAATTGTACCAGTTTTATCACTATAAAGGATATTTAGTGACCCAGCAGTTTCAATACCGATAGGTTTTCTTACAAGTACATTAAGGTTAAGCATTTTAGATGTATTTTGCATTAATACAAGTGAAATCATAAGAGGAAGACCCTCTGGAACTGCACAAACTACGATAACGATAGCAAGCGTTGCAGCATTAAGCACATCACTAATGATAGATGCAACACCAGTTGCCATATAAGCATCAATCCCACCGGCAGTTGTCACATAACTTACCATAAGTGCAAGTGCGATTACAACAGAACCGATATAGCCAAAAGTTGAAATTTGATGAGCAAGCTTTGTAAGTTTAACTTTAAGAGGTGACATAACCTCATCATCTTGCATATCTTCAGCCATTTTACCCATCATGGTATTCATGCCGACTTGTTTAATTTCCATTAAACCTTCGCCGTTATAAGTTACAGCACCACGGAAAAGTGAGTGTTTATCGACGAAGACATCACCGGTAATCGGTTTTTCTTCATAAACAAAATCAGCAGGAACTGCGAATTTTTTACATTCTTCAGCTTCCCCATTAAGTGCAGAGTTATCCACTCTAAGGTCACCAGATACTAAAATACCATCAGCTGGGATTTTGTCCCCAGATTGAAGAATAACAATATCACCTACAACAAGTTCATCAACTTCAATAACACATATTTTACCATGACGATGAACTTTTACAGTTTCTTTTTTTGTATTATCTTTTAATTTGCGATATTCTCTATCACTTGCCATTTCTGTACGTGCAGAAATAATTGTAACCAAAAGCACAGCGATAAGTGTGCCTAGTGGCTCGTAAATTTCGCCATGGTCCATAAGCCACATAACTGTCATAACTGCTACAATTAAAAGCAGCAGCTTAATCATTGGGTCTTCAAATCCTGCTTTAAATTTGTCCCAAAACGTTTCTGGCTCTGCCTCGATAATTATGTTCGAACCATACTTACTTCGGCTTTCTTCAATTTGCTGTTCCGTAAGTCCTAAAAACTCCATTGAAATTTCATCCTCTCTTATAATAGCTTTTAGCATATTATTTAAAAATTTATTTTTTACGTTCTAAAACCTTGCAAAAGCAAGGTTTTAGAATAAATTATAGGTAACTTATATAGATTTAATACTTATTTTGCATGTCTTTCTGCTTGAGCAATAAAATCATCTTTAAGTGCTTGAAGTCGAATTGATTCGCTTTCACGATTTCTACGAGCTTCATCTTGAATGGCTTTAGTTTCGTTGATACCATCAACAATAGTTCTCCATGTTTGCTCTAGTGTTTCAATTTTAATTGAGCTACCAGACGCCATACGTGCTGTCATCTTAGTTTGTTCTACTGTGTTTTGAGCATTTTTAAGCAACATTTCATTAGTTCTTTCATCAAGCGCATTCATAGCTTCTGCTTGAACTTTTTGACGTTTTAATAAAATTGCTTGTGCAAGTGCTTGTTTAAACACAGGTAGCGTAATGATAAATGCTGAATTGATTTTACGAACTAAGTTAAGGTTTGAAAATTGCATTGCTTTAATCATAGGGATTGATTGCATTGCAACATTTTCAGCGATTTTAAGGTCATGAGTACGTTGTTCTAATAACATACGTGCTTGTTCTAATGATTGGATATCAAATTGAATTTTATTATCATTAGTTTGCATATATTGCTCGTTTAGATTAGCTAAATGTTTGTCAATTTCAAGCACACCTTGTTCACCTGCTAAAATATATTTTACAAGTAATTCATAATATTCAATATTTGATGTAAACATGTTATTTAGCTTGTCGTTTGATTGATTGATTTCATCTTCATAACGTTTTAGCTGAATGAAAATTTTATCAATTTCTCCACCCATTGTATTATATTTGCTTAAGATTTTTTCAATTTGGTCTTTCGCATTATTAAATAACTTTTGGAAAAATCCAGGTTTTTCATCTTTAAGCTCTTCAATATCAAATTTATCCATAATCTTGCCTAATGATACAAGTAATTGTCCACTATCATTAATTTGATCCATATTCATGCTATTTAATATTAAATCTGATGCTTTTGAAATTTCTGTTGCAGCTTCTGCACCAAAAGTAACAATGCTATTTGGGTCATGCACAGAAATTGTGCTCACAATGTCATCAATTTCTTTAGAGTTTACAAGCGATGTGCTCATGCTCTCACGTTTTTTAATAATATCAAAAGCCTCAACTTCAGTAACTTGTGGTTCTTCCTCTTGTGGTGTTGGTTTTTTGTCAAAATCTAATCCCATAATAATTTTACAATCCCTTCTAAATTAATTTATTAAAAATTTTATTTTCCGAATATTTTGCTCATTATCCCCTGTTTTAAGTTGATATTTCTCATTAAATTATGTGCATTAATGGAATATTCAAATGGACCTATTACATGTTCTGCCACTATATTTGTTTTAAGATATTTTTCAATATTTTGATATCCTGTCGGTGTAAATAGCAAAATATCAAATCCTAATAAGTTTAAAAACATCATAATTACAATATTTTCAATAGATGGCATACTTTCATCAGTATCTAATATCAATATTTTCGGTGGCACTTTTGTAAAGTCAAAACCTTGAATAAGTTGCAAGATTTCACGACTTAACGATAATAGTGTTCCTAAAATAATTTTATTTAGCTTAGAACGTTCACAATCTATTATATCTGTATAAAGTAATTCATCGATTTTTTGTAAAATAAAATGCTGAGTATCTATATGCACATGAGAATATTTATATTGGCTATCTTTCATAACTTCTTCAATTTGCAACCTATTATTTTTAATAAATGTCGGTTCTTTGTGCATGAAATGCTTTGCATCTTCCTCTATTTTACCAAATTCATAAGAAGGAAATATTAACGCATTGTTAATTTTAAACTTTCGTATAAATTGTACATATTTCTTTTTATCAGCATTTTCAATCCCACTAATTTTTGCAAAAATATTTGGCACACTTACAACATTTTCATTCGTTTCAAAGTGCGGTCTAAATGCACTTTCTACATTCCATAATATTGAAATTTCATCAAAAGTTGTCTTAAGTGTGATTGATTTAGCTGTTTTAAACTGCCTATCTCTATAAAATCCGGTATTATTATAAAGCAAGTCATGTAATTCATTTTCTGCTGAACTTGCCACCGTATTCGATGTCATTTTTGTGCGTGTTTTTGGATATTCAGTGATATTAAGTGAAAGTTCACCTATAATATTTAGCACATCGCTATAACAGTTTTCTGGCATAATTTCTTTGTTAGGGTTAATTAAAAGCACATCTACACCCATGTGTTTTAACACTCTTAAAAAAAGAATATCTGCTGTTTTTTTGCCATTAAACAGTATAAACACAGGATGTTTTGATTTAAACATTTCTTTATGCCTATAAAGCCAACAAAGCATCGTAATTCCTAGATTTTTTTGTTTGTTCACAGGCTGATTTTCTATTACATCTAAAATCGCATTAGTGCCTAACGAATTAAGCTCAATTTTAGGCAAAAAATTCACTCGCAAAGTGTACATTTCATCTACATCTCGAAACATTTGTGTTTCTGACACTGTAGGATTTTGCATATTTCCTTCAACGATTATAACTTTTCTGTTTTGTTCTGTAAGTTTTAGCTTAAAATCAAATAATTTAATTTCATAATCATCTGCAGGTGCACCTTCAACATATGCATATACATTTTGTCCATCACGATAATTCGTGTCTAATATAGCTGTAAAAACATCTTTTCCATCAAAAAAGTCATTACTTTTGCAAAAAGCACTGCGATTAATTTGAAAAGATGGTCTTCTAGGTGTGTTAGCGACAGGTGTAGCTGTTGTGCTGGCTTGTTTTTCTTTATGTGCCATTTTATTTTTTGCACTATTTTCGAAATGAATTAAAGGTTTACCAAAAGTATCACAAACTATAATATTTTTGCCGACATGTCCATTTTCGCAGAGAAAATCCACAATTACTATATTTGCGCCAAGCATAAACAATAAATCTAAAAAATATTTTTCATATTTAGCTGGAAATCCTTCAAACAAGATATTAGGATTTTCTTGCCTTAATACATTCAAAAATTTATTTTTAATCCAACACATCATTTTTATATATGCATTTTTGCGAATACTTTGATTTGCAGAAAATTCTTCTGTTGAAAGCACTTGTAAAACTGCACTAGCTACCTTTTCTTTGATATCAAGGTAGCCTAAATATGAAGTTATTTCTTCTTTTGTAAATGTTGGATTTTGGTTTACATGTTTTAAAAAATCTTGCACTTCATCACTTGTTGGATTTTGCAATGAATCTTTAATATACAATCCATTTGTCATAGTATTTATATAAAAATTTGTTAGAAAATCCATAGTACGTTTTTCATACCCATAAATTGTAACAAAATATGGTTTTGGCTGGGTGTTTTGCAAGAGTTTATCTAATAGTTCTATGTTTTGCATAAATTATCTCCTATGCAACTGATATTATTTAAAGTCTATTATATTGTACTACAAATCCATAATTTTTTCAACCAAAATTCCAGCAGATATGCTAAATTTAACAAAAAGAAAATGTAGGGCAAATTTCAAATATTGCTCTAAAACTCCAAGCAAATAATCGAACTTTCCCCTACATTTATTATTTAAGGATTAACCTTTTGAGTAACGATTAGCCATTTGTCCTAAATCAGTTTCGTTTGTACCCTCACCGATAGCATTGAATTTCCATTCACCACCATGACGATAAACTTCAGCGAATACTAAAGCAGTTTTTCCAGCGTAATCATTAGATAGGCTATATCTACAGATTTCTTGGTTATTAGCTGCATTTACAACACGAATAAATGCATTTTGAATCATTCCGAAATGTTGATTTCTTTGCTGACAACCATAAATGTTTACAACAAATACAAGTTTATCATATTCAGCAGGCACTTGACCTAATTCAATGATTACTTGTTCATCATCACCATCACCATCGCCAGTTAAGTTGTCACCAGTGTGACGAACGCTACCAGTTGGATGTTGAAGATTTCCAAAATAAATTAAATCTTCTTTATAAGTTAATTTTCCTTCACGAAGCATGATAACAGATGCATCGCAATCGACATCTGGAGTTTTTGGTGCGAATAATCCGCCTAGAAGTCCTTTTTTCTCAGGAGTTACAGCATCCCAACCTAAACCGATTACGACACGAGACAACCCTGCTCCGCCTTCTTTAGAAAGGCTGATTTTTTGTCCTTTTTGTAAGCTAATAGCCATTTTTATATACCATCCTTATTATCTATATTATTTATGTTAACGTTTAGAATTTATTATTCTACGTCAATACCAAAGTTTGAACAAAGTGCTGCAAGCCCACCAGAGAAACCTGCTCCAACTGCACTGAATTTCCATTCGTTATTATATTTGTATATTTCACCAACTACAACAGCAGTTTCAATAGAGAAATCTTCGCCTAAGTCATAACGAATTAATTCTTCGCCTGTTTCATTATCAACTATACGAATAAATGCATTTGTAACTTGACCGAAGTTTTGTGTGCGTTGTTCAGCTTCATAAATCGTAACAGTTATTGCAATTTTTACAATATTTTCAGGAACTTGAGATAAAATGATGTCAACTTGTTCATCATCGCCTTCGCCCTCACCTGTACGATTATCTCCAAGATGTGTAACACTTCCTGATGGATGAGCTAGATTGCCATAAAATACAAAGTCCGTATCTTTTGTAACTTTTCCATTATCAGCAACTAAAAAAGCTGATGCATCAAGGTCAAAAGATGATCCCCCTGTATATTTATTTGTATCCCAACCAAGACCAACTAATATTTTATTTAGTATTCCGCCTTCTTTTTTAAGACTTACTTTTTGTCCTTTTTGTAAACTAATTGGCATGTTTTTCCCCCTCATTTCTTTTATCTTTTTAATGATTTAAGTGTTTTCACGTCTATGGGACGATATACTCGCCCCATAAATATGTTCAGTTATAATTAACCTACGTTAATTCCAAAGTTGCCACAAAGAGCAGCAAGTCCACCTGAGAACCCAGCGCCAACTGCGTTGAATTTCCATTCAGTTCCATTTTTATATATTTCAGCTACAACAACAGCAGTTTCAATAGAGAAATCTTCGCCTAAGTCATAACGAATTAATTCTTCGCCAGATGCTTCATTTAAAATTCTAATAAATGCGTTTGACACTTGTCCGAAGTTTTGTTTACGTTCTTCGGCTTCGTGAATAGTTACAGTAAATGCAACTTTTGCAGCATCACCAAGTTTTGATAAATCCACTTGTAATTGCTCATCATCACCATCGCCTTCACCAGTTAGGTTATCGCCTAAGTGAGTAACTCCGCCACTTTTATGTTTAAGATTGCCATAAAACACAAAATCTTCTTGAGATGAAACTTTTCCAGATTCATCAAGTACAAACGCACAGGAATCAAGGTCAAAATCTGCTCCACCATCATATTTGTTTGTGTCCCAGCCTAAACCAACAACAATTTTTGTAAGCCCAGGATTTGATTTTGTAAGATCTACTTTTTGTCCTTTTTGTAAACTAATCGGCATAATGATGCCCTCCTTAAAAATTTATATATTTGGAATACTATTTATTTTTTATCCATGTGTACCATTATATAACAAATTTATGAATTTTTCAATTAATAATATTTAAATTTATTAGCATATTATATTAAAATTTTGTTAATATTATATCAGTAATCTGTATATTCGCCAGCTATTATATTTAAGCAAGATTGCTTAAATATAATAAAAAAAGGGTGCAACATTTCGTCACACCCATTAAATCTATTAAAAGCTTTCAAATTTATAGCCTACGCCCCAAACGGTTTTCAGTTCCCATTTTTCGCTAGCACCTTCAAGTTTTTCACGCAGACGCTTTACATGCACATCAACTGTACGTGTATCTCCAAAATAATCAAATCCCCATACATCATCAAGCAGTTGCGCTCTTGTAAACACTCTGTTAGGACTTTGTGCCAAGAAATATAATAGCTCAATTTCTTTTGGTGGTGCATCTACACGTTTACCGCTTATAATAAGCTCATAAGCTTGTTTATCAATAATCAGATTATCAAATGATAGTTTTCCGCTTTCATCTGGAGACAATCTTCTAAACACCGCTTTAATACGTGCTAATACTTCTTGCATTTCAAGTGGTTTTACGATATAATCATCTGCGCCCATTTCAAGCCCTGATACCCTGTCAAATGTTTCGCCTTTTGCTGTTAGCATAATAATAGGAACTCGGCTTTCTTTGCGAATTTCTCTGCAAACTTGCCAACCATCCATAACAGGCATCATAACATCAAGAAGTACCATATCTGGATTTTCTTTTTTAAAGGAAGCAAACCCCGCTCCCCCATTATCAGCTTCTATAACTGTAAATTCTTCACGTTCTAAATATAATCTTAATAGCTCACGTATATTTTTATCATCTTCAACAACAAGAATTTTTTTACTCATTTTTCATCGTCCATTCTGTTAAATTATTTGTAACATGTTTTAATCTGATTAATCTTACTTAGATTATATACATAATATGACAAGAAGATATTAATAATTTGTAAAGCTTATATTACATTTTTAGCAAATTTTACTTGTATAATGCATAAAAACTTTAATTTCTGTCAATACTTATATTTAAAAATTATAAACCCCTGCACGAATTAACTCTTTAATAGAATTAACAACACCTTCTTTATCTTCTTTATATGTAACGCCAAACCATTTCGCCGATGTTCTAAGCACTTTTACATTAGCTTTATTTGTTTTGATTAAATTATCAACAGCTGAAGGTAAATAATACTCACCTTTTAATGGATTTTCATTAAGTTTTTCTTGAAAAAATCTATTAAGCCCTGTTTCAAGTTCATTTATAAAGTTTTCCGTAAATCCCCACATATTCATTGATACAGGTGTATCTTTATCAAGGTTTGTATAAGTTTTTCCATCATCTTCTGTGAATGCTATTCCATCTTCCACATATTCAATTCGTGTACGCTCTACAATATCTTTTAAATTTCCATTTTCACTTGTGCAAACTCCACGAGATACTGAACCATTTTCTGTAAGTGTGTTTTCTACATCATAAGCAACCATTGCAAAATCATTATCACCACTTACATTTTTAAGATGATTGCCAATTTGCATAAAGCTATCTCTGCCATAAAAATCATCTGCATTGATAACTGCAAAAGGTGCATCTATAAATTTGCCAGCACACCAAACAGCATGGGCTGTGCCTAATGGTTTTTCTCTACCCGAAGGACACACAAGCCCTTTTGGCAAATTATCTGTTGTTTGAAACGCATATTCTGTTTGCATATATTTTCTTGTTCTTTCCCCTACTGTGCTATCGAAAATTTCTAGCATTTCTGGTTTTATGACAAATACTACTTTTGTAAATCCTGCACAATGGGCATCATAAATAGAATAGTCCATAATGATTGAGCCATTTTCTGATACAGGGTCTATTTGTTTAAGCCCACCATAGCGTGAACCCATTCCTGCTGCCATTACTACTAATATAGGTGATTTCACTGATAAATCCTCCTTGTTTCTTATCTATAATTTTCTATTTTTCCTTTTTAATACATTATACTATTTTACAAAAATTTAATCAATCTTTTTGTTGAATTTAAAAATGTGGCATATGTTAATGAGAAGTTGACCAAAAAATGATAAGATTATCCACACATTACTGTCAACTTGTAGAAATATATGAAAAAATAAAAATTTAGATTGAAAAATGCAACTTAAAGTGTTAAAATTGTAACGAATAAAAATAATTTGCGAATGAGGTATTATAAATGCGTAAAACTAAAATAATTTGTACTCTAGGGCCTGCAACTGATAAAGATGATAATCTTAAACAAATGGTTCTTGCAGGAATGAACGTTGCCCGTCTAAACTTCAGCCATGCTGACCACGAAGAACATAAAATTCGTATGGATCAAGTTAAAGCTGTTCGTGAAGAACTTGATATGCCTGTTGGTATCATGTTAGATACTAAAGGTCCTGAAATTCGTATTAAAACTTTTGTTGATGGTAAAATTGAACTTGCAGAAGGTCAAAAATTCACTTTAACAACTCGTGAAATTGAAGGAACAAACGAAATCGTTTCTATCACTTACACAGAATTACCAAAAGATGTGTCTGTTGGCACAAGAATTCTTATTGATGATGGTTTAATTGAGCTTATCGTTGAAAGCATCGTTGATGATACTGATGTTATCTGTACAGTTAAAAACTCAGGTCCATTATCTAACAGAAAATCTGTAAATGTTCCTGGAATTTCTCTATCACTTCCATATATGAGCGAAAAAGATAAAGGAGATATCATTTTTGGTATCGGTCAAGGAATTGACTTTATCGCTGCTTCTTTTGTTCGTAAAGCTCAAGATGTTCGTGATATTAAAGCTATCTTAGAAGCTCATAATGCAACAGATATTCAAATCATTGCTAAAATCGAAAACATGGAAGGCGTTAACAATGTTGATGAAATCCTTGAAGAAGTAGCTGGTATCATGGTTGCTCGTGGTGATTTAGGCGTTGAAGTTGAATTTGTTGAACTTCCTCGTATTCAAAAGCACCTAATCAAAAAAGCTATTGCTCGTGGCAAACGTGTTGTAACTGCAACTCAAATGCTTGAATCTATGGCTAAAAACCCTCGTCCAACTCGTGCTGAAGCATCTGACGTAGCTAATGCTGTTTATGATGGTACTTCTGCAATTATGCTTTCTGGTGAAACTTCAGTTGGTAAATACCCTGTATTAACAGTTGCGACTATGAGCGATATTGCTCTTCGTACAGAAAATACAATCGATTATAACAGACGTCGTGTTACTCGTCCTGAGTTTACAGAGCTTTCAATGCAAGGTGAACCTATCACTGCTGCTATTGCTCATGCTACTTGTACAGTTGCTGCTGATGTTCATGTTAAAGCTATCGTTGCATTTACAGAATCAGGTTATACAGCCCGTGCAGTATCTTCTTTCCGTCCGTCTACACTAATCATCGGTTGTACTCCTTCTAAAAAGACTTTCCACCGTCTATCAATGTCTTGGGGCATCATGCCTGTTTTAGCTAACAGCGTTGAAACTTTAGATGGAATTTTCCACGAAAGCAAAAGATGTGCTAAAGAACTTGGTGTAGCTGAAATCGGCGATGCTATCACAATCACAGCTGGCATCCCTGTTGGTGTTTCAAACTTCACTAATATGCTACGTGTTCTTAAAATTAAAGACTAATAAATTATTAAAAGGTGTGACCTGTGGGTCACACCTTTTCTTTTTGCCTTTATCTTGCAAACTGGCTATTATAAAGCTCATTATAAAATCCATTTTGTTCCATAAGCTCATCATGATTACCTGTTTCGATAACATTTCCATCTTTCATAACTAATATTAAGTCAGCATTTTTAATCGTGGATAATCTATGGGCGATTACAAAACTTGTTCGCCCTCGCATGAGCTTATCCATTGCTTGCTGAATTTGAAGCTCTGTTCTTGTGTCAACTGAACTTGTAGCCTCGTCAAGTATCATAATTTTAGCATCTGCAAGCAGTGCTCTTGCAATAGTTATAAGCTGTTTTTGACCTTGTGACACGTTGCTGCTATCTTCATCTAATATTGTATTATATCCATCTGGCAATGTTTTCACAAAATGATGAATATGTGCATCTTTTGCAGCTGAAATAACTTGTTCATCTGTTGCATCTTGCAATCCATATCGAATGTTCTCCATAATTGTCCCTGAAAATAGCCAAGTATCTTGAAGTACCATTGCATAGAGCGAACGCATATCATGACGTGCAAAATCGTTAATATCTATATTATCTAATAGAATTTTACCTTTACCAATGTCATAAAAACGCATAAGCAGATTTACCATAGTGGATTTCCCTGCTCCTGTAGGGCCTACAATTGCGACTTTTTGCCCTGCTTTAACATGGATATTAAGTCCATGCAATATTTCTTTTTCATCATATCCAAAGCTTACATCTTCAAAATCTACATTGCCAACAAAATCAATATCTTGTGTATTAACTTTTACTATTTCATCTGGTTGTTCTGCTTCTTCTAAAAAGTCAAATACACGATCTGATGCTGCAAGCATAGTTTGAAATTGTCCAAATACTGTTGCAACTTGCATAAGTGGATGTGTGAAATTTTGCACATATTGAGTGAAGGCTTGAATACCGCCAATGCTAATCGCTCCACCTGTCGCTAAAATTGCACCTAAAATACACACTGCCACATAAGTTAAATGTGATATAAAATTAAATATTGGTTGAAGCACCCCTGAAAAAAATTGTGCTTTCCATGCATTATCAAAAAGTTTATTGTTATGTGTATTAAAATCTTCCACAACACGTGCTTCAGCACCAAAAGCTTTAACAACTAAATGCCCTGTATATGTCTCTTCAACTCTACCATTAACATCGCCTAATTTTTCTTGTTGACCTTTATAAAAATTTTGAGAAACTTTTAAAATTGACATCATAGAAAATGCAATAAGTGGTACAACAATTACCATAATCGCTGTAAGTTCTAAGCTGATTGTCAGCATCATAATTATTATACCAACTAAAGTAATAAGTGAAGAAAATATTTGTGTTGTTGTCTGGCTTAAATTTTGTGTCATTGTATCAACATCATTTGTTATCCTTGATAAAATATCGCCTACACTGTTTTTATGAAAATATGATACTGGTAAATTATTAATTTTTGACATTATATCTCGTCTTAAATTAAAAGAAATTTCTGAAGATACATTTGCCATTATAAATCCTTGTAAAAAAGTAAAAGATGCACTAATTAAATATAGCCCTAATGCCATTAATAAAATTCTTGAAATTTCTGCAAAATCTATACTCCCTATTGTCACTCCATTTACAAGCTCATTAGTTGCCCCTGCAAGAACTAAAGGCCCTATAACATTAAACGCCACCGAAAACAGTGATAATATCAATACACCAGCTATTATTATTTTATACTTTGAAAGAAATTTAATAAAACGTTTTGCAGAAGCTTTTATATCTTTTGGTTTGTCTACTGTGTGCATACCTCTGCCGCCACCAGGACCTTTACTCATATCTACTCAACTCCTCTTTTGATAATTGATTTTCAGCAATTTCACGATATTCTGTACATGTGCGAATAAGCTGTGCATGTGTACCCTTGCCTACTATTTTGCCTTCATCAAGAACAATAATTTGTTCTGCATCCATAATTGTAGTAATCCTAGCTGCTACTATAAGCATAGTTGTATCGCTCATTTGTTCTCTTAAACTTTGGCGTAATTCTCTATCTGTTTTATAATCTAATGCTGAGAAACTGTCATCAAATATATAGATTTTAGCTTTTTTATATAAAGCACGTGCTATAGCAAGTCTTTGTTTTTGTCCACCACTTAAATTCTTTCCTCCAGCTGCAACATAATGTTTTGTGCCTTCAGAAATTTCTGATACAAATTCTTTAGCTTTTGCAATTTCAATAGCAGTATTTACAGCTTCATTGTCAATTTCATCACTACTATAACTTACATTGCCTTCAATGTTTCCCGAAAATAAAAACGCTTTTTGTGGTACATATCCTATGTTTTGTCTTAAATCTTGTTGCGATATGTCACGAATATCTACATCATCAAGTAAAATTCGCCCTTCAGTTACATCAAAAAATCTTGGAACTAAGTTCATTAATGTTGATTTACCTGAACCTGTTGAGCCTATAAATGCTGTAGTTTCTCCTACATTTGCTGTAAAGCTAATATCTTCAAGCACATTTCCTTCTGCATTTTCATATTTAAAACTAACATTTTCAAATGTTAGCTTACCTTTTAAATCATGGATTTTAGTTGGTTTGTCTTTATCTATAATTACATTTTCTGTGTTGATAATCTCTGCTATACGTGCAGCTGATACAGATGCACGAGGCAACATGATAAATACAAATGAAATCATTAAAAATGCCAAAACAATCCTCATTCCATATTGCATAAATGCCATCATATCTCCAACTAATAAATTTGATGCTGCAATCTCTGTTGCACCAACATATACTATCCCAATCATTATCATATTTAAAATAATCATCATAACTGGCATCATGAACGATGTTATACGCATTACAAAACGATTTGTTTTATATAAATCATTATTTGCACATTCAAAACGTTCTTCTTCAATTTTCTCATTTTGAAAAGCTCTAACAACTAGCACACCCGTTAAATTTTCTCGGCTAACTAAATTGATTTTATCAATTAATGTTTGAAGTATACGAAAACGTTTTATTGCAACAGAGAAAATCCCAAATAAAACAGCAACTAACACCACAACACCAATAGCAATTACACGTGTTAGCGATGGGCTTGTTCCTGTTGCCATAATTATTCCACCAATTGCTATAATCGGTGCATAAAACATTATTCTAACACCCATTAAAATAAAATTTTGCACTTGTTGAATATCATTAGTCGTTCTTGTGATTAATGAAGCTGTGGAAAACGAATTATATTCAGCACTGCTGAAACTGGACACTTTTGCAAATATATCTCGTCTTAAATCTCTTGCAACTGCTGCTGATATTCTAGCAGATAATAAACCTACCAAAACACTCGCAAGCGAGCCTAAAATTGTAACACCTAACATTTTAACACCAGTTGACAAAATGTAATTTTGCCCTGCTCCCCCAATTATGCCGTCATCTACTAATGTACCCATAAGGTCTGGTAACAACAATTCCGTAGTTGCTTGAATTACAAGCAAAGCGACTGATAGCAGCAAACCGATTTTAAATGGTTTTAAGTATTTTATAATTAACTTCATTTTCGTCTATCCTTTCTGGAAATCATATATTGCGTCTATTATATATCATAATTATGAACTACATATTAATATTATTGCAAAATTAAAAAAAATAGCTTTTTACCCACCCTGTCAAACTGTACAACAACTCATATTTTGATTTCCGAAATATTGTGAAAAGGTGACATTGACAAATTTTTAACAAGTGTGTTAAAATATTGTCAAATAAAGAAATCGCAATAAATTAATTCGTACACTATAACACAATAATTATAAGATATTATGTTAAGGAGGATTTTTTATGATGCAGTTTAATTACACACTGAAAGAACCATATGGATTACATGCACGTATAGCCGCTTCACTTATTAAATTCACTAGCACCTTAACTTGTGATGTTACTATGTGCAAACAAGAAAGACTCGCTAATGCAAAACGACTTTTTGGTGTTATGAGCTTATCTGCAAAACTAGGCGAAGAAGTATCTTTCATGCTTGACGGTGCTAATGCTGACGAAGAATGTCAAAAACTTCAAGAGTATTGCATTACTCACTTCTAATTTTTGGAAATATTATATAAATGTAAGAGAAAATTTTCTCTTACATTTTTTTATATTTACTTTGCAATTGTAAAAAATTGTGATAAAATATAGATAGCACTTATAATAAATTAATATAAACTTTTGATTATGTTTGACAAACTAATCTCTATCTTGCACATCATGCAGATATATCCTTTCAACATGCTGTATTTTGTGTGATTTACAATTGGTAGGAATGTCGGAAGGAGTGTATCATTATGAATAGAATTATAACCGTTAGTAGACAATTTGGTAGTGGTGGACGTGAAGTAGGCAAGCGTCTTGCGGATGCAACTGGTTATGCATATTATGACAGAGAACTTGTTGACAAAGTTGCAGATAAAACTGGGCTTCGTCCAGAATTTATTGAAAAATACAGCGAAGCTTCCACTTCAAGGGATTTCCCATATGTTTATGGTAGAACATTTGTGCATTATCAACATACTCCAGAAGAAGAAATTCAACGAGTACAATTTAATGCAATTCGTGAACTTGCTGAAAAGGGTGATTGTATCATTATTGGTCGCTGCGCTGACCATATATTGCGAGATTTAGATCCGTTTCGTGTTTTTGTTTATTCTTCTGATATGCAATATAGAATTGATCGTTGCTTGCTTAAAGTTCCTGAAGATGCTGTTAAAACTTCAAAGCAACTACAAAAAGAAATACTGCAAGTTGATAAACAACGTAAAAAGTACTATGAGTATTACACTGGTGGTCAATGGGGTCAAGTTGAAAGCTATAATTTATGTGTTGATACATCATATACAGGTATCAAAAAAGCTGTTGAATTAATCGTGGCAGCTCTATAATCTGTTTTTAAAATTTAAAATATTTATATGATAATGCATGAATATTCGTAGGGGTGAACAAATATGTTCATCCCTATATTTTGTTTTGTTAATTTTATCCAAAAATGATAACATTTCACTCTTGTCTCTTACATAATTATACAATTATTAATAAAAATACAAAATCATAATAAAATTTTCATTTTTTTTTCAAAACTACTTCACAATTTTAAAAAAATAGTATACAATATAGTTTGGTTTAATTTTGATTTTTAATTTTAAATTATCTATTATAAAATTAAGCTATAGATACTATTTAACTGGAGGTTTTTTTATGGAATTTAACTTTTCTGATTTGTTTGATATAAATAAATTCACCGAGATTGCAATTAAATATAGTGATTTCTTTATAGATGGATTTATTTATACTATTGCTATTGCAATATGTTCAGTATTTTTTGGGACATTGCTAGCTATAGGTTTAAACTCAATGCGTATGTCTAGGATTGCGCCACTTCGTTGGATTGCAATTACATACATCGAAATCACACGTGGTACACCGCTGTTAGTGCAAATATTCTTAATTTATTATGGTGTATTCACTTATGTTGAAATGTTTGTCGAAATACCATCAACATTATTATTTGGCTTTATTCAATTGGATATGTTTGTTCCTGCTGTTCTTGCTATTTCACTAAATAGCGCAGCTTATGTTGCCGAAATTATTCGTGCTGGTATTCAAGCTGTTGACGGTGGACAAACTGAAGCTGCCCGTTCTCTTGGTATGACTGGGAGACAAACAATGAACCTTATTGTTATGCCTCAAGCTATTAAAAACATTTTACCAGCTTTAGCAAATGAATTTGTTGTAATTATTAAAGAATCATCAATGTGTATGGTAATCGGTATTCCAGAACTTATGTTTAATGCAAGTGCTGTGCGAACAGCTACTTATCGTCCGATTGAAGCATTAGTTTTAGCTGCTGTTTTATATCTAGTTCTTACTATTCCAACATCAAAAATTATTGCACATGTAGAAAGGAGAATGAGTCGTGGAAGCAAAAGGTAACATTATTTCCGTTCAAAATCTCTCTAAGCATTATGGTAAACTACGTGCATTAGATGATACAAGTATTGATATACAAAAAGGTGAAGTTGTTGTTATTGTAGGTCCTTCTGGGTCTGGAAAAAGTACACTTCTTCGCTCGCTTAATCTGCTTGAAATTCCTACTAGTGGTCATATCATCTTTGAAGGCACTGATATTACGGATAAAAAAGTTAATATTAATGAACATCGCCAAAAAATGGGCATGGTTTTCCAACATTTTAACCTATTTCCCCATCTTACAATCATGCAAAACTTAACTATTGCACCTATGCAAGTTAAAAAGAAATCGAAAGAGGACGCTGAAAAATTAGCTCGTGAACTACTTACAAAAGTCGGTTTATCTGATAGGGAAACTGCATTTCCAATTCAACTTTCTGGTGGACAAAAACAGCGTATTGCTATCGTTCGTGCTTTATGTATGGAACCTGATGTTATGTTATTTGACGAACCAACATCAGCGCTTGACCCTGAAATGGTTGGCGAAGTGCTTGAAGTTATGAAAAATCTTGCAAAAGATGGCATGACAATGGTGGTTGTAACTCATGAAATGGGCTTTGCAAAAGAAGTTGGTACACGTGTTGTATTTATGGATGCTGGTAAAATCGTTGAACAAAATTCACCTCATGAATTTTTCGACAGTCCAAACAGCGAACGTTTGAAAGATTTTCTTGCAAAAGTATTATAGGCAATAACATCAAAAAATTACCCTTTAAAGAGCCGTATTTTTATTTTGTAATCAAACATATATCGTAAGGGGGACGGTATTTCCGTCCCTCATATAAGTTTAATATGATAACGTATTGTTTATAAATGGTTTTCATCAACCCAACGTTTAGCATCTTCAATTGTTCCCTCTGGGTCAATATCTGGTGTGTTTGTGTGCTTATTACCACCATTTACAACCGTATTTGTTATAAAAGCACCTGTTTTGCCCTTTGGCACATTGAAATCATTTGATTTTTTGAATTTCAAAATTTCAACTCCTTTCAAAATAAGTATTTGCAAATTATTAAGAAATAACAAATTTTTTTAATTTTTTGTTGTACAATAACTGTAAATTTGATAAAATATATTGTATTGAACAAAATCAATGGAGGAATAAAAAATTATGTCAAATCCAATCGTAACTATAGAAATGAATGATGATAGCATCATCAAAGTAGAATTATATCCTGAAATCGCTCCTAACACTGTAAACAGCTTTATTTCACTTGTAAAAAGTGGCTTTTACAACGGTACAATTTTCCATCGTGTAATCCCAGGTTTTATGATTCAAGGTGGCGACCCTGATGGAACTGGCATGGGTGGTCCTGGTTATAACATTAAAGGCGAATTTACTATGGCTGGCTTCGATAATGCTTTAAAACACACTCGCGGTGTATTATCAATGGCAAGAGCTCAACATCCACATTCAGCTGGTAGCCAATTTTTCTTAATGGTTGAAGATTCTCCACATCTTGATGGACAATATGCTTCATTTGGTAAAGTTATCGAAGGTATTGAAGTTTGTGATAAAATTGTTGCAACTCCTCGTAATCGCCAAGATAGACCAAACGAAGAACAAGCTATGAAAAATGTAACTGTTGATACTTTTGGCGTAGAATATCCAGCACCTGAAAAAATGTAATCACATTTGGAGGAATTATGTATTATACAATTAACGATTTGCATATAGTTTCAACCCCTTGTGCAATGGATACAGAGCCTAACAGTTTAGAAAGTATTATGGCTGGTTTTGATGCTGGTGCTAAAGCTTTTTCTATTGACATAGATATGACGGCAGATGGTTTGCCTGTACTTTGTGACAACGGTTTATTTGAACTTGCTGACGGAAGCAAAATATATCTTGAAGATAATACTTATTTTGAACTTCGAAACAATTTTAAAAAGATAGTTGCAATTGGCCAAGCTATTCAGCTTATAAAATCTTATGTATCAGCTGTTGTTATTAATCTTCATAATGAACGTCATTTAGCTGCAATTAAAACGCTACTTGTACATGATGAACATTTACCTCGTACATTTATTACAGGATTTGATGCTGATAGAGTGCCTGAACTTAAAACTCGTTTTTCTGCACTTAACTTTGTTGCAAATATTCGAACTGTTGAAAGCGATATTGACTCAGCACTTGAAAAAATCAAAAAGTCAGGTGCAGATGCAATAATGCTGCCACCTTCACTTATCACTCATGAAATTTGTGAAGATGCCCATAAGTATGGACTTTTAGTTTTCTCATCTGAAACTAATGATGTAGCTGAACTGGAAAGACTTATGTCTATTGGTGTAAACTTTATTTATACAAAATATCCAAATTTGGCAGTGCCATTTTTACCTGAGCAAGACGAAATAACAGCAGAAGAAGTTTAATCATAAAACTTTGTAGGGACAGGTATTGCACCTGTCCCTATATGTCGATTTTTGGGGTTTAATGAGATTTATGTTTTTGCTTTATATAATTAATCTTTCGCAAGATGGCTGGGTTTAAAT
>CAYJKB010000016.1:0-245 GCA_964370625.1 uncultured Oscillospiraceae bacterium
TCTTCGATTTATTCATTTGCATATTAATTGAGTTTTGCTGTATATTAACATTGTTTTTTATTTGGTTTAAAATTTCTAATATGAATTTTTGTGTTTGATTCTCATCGCTATTATTCAAAATACTTATCTGTAATTGCTCAAGATATTTATTTTCTTTATTTAGATTAATAATTTCTTTCTTTTCGTGATTTTTGATTAATGAATTAATAAAATTAGCTGTATTATCAATAAATTCAGCTCGATTT
>CAYJKB010000016.1:255-22376 GCA_964370625.1 uncultured Oscillospiraceae bacterium
ACAAAAATTTAGTTGCTGTATTATTTCTATTTTCAAAATTTAAGTATATGGCATCATCAAAGTTCTTAGCTGTGCTATTTACTGCTTCATAAGCTATATTTAGCACTCGTTCTTGTGTATTATTTGTGATTTTTCTTATGCTCTCTTGTGTAATAACATTATTTTCTATCATATACTCTTGTATTTTTTTGAATTCTAAAAAAGTAGTGTTGCTAATAATTTCTTCTATTATATTTCTAACATTAACACGTTTTCCAGCAATAATTTTTTCTTTGGTTTCAACATTCGTAAAGTTATTTACTAGATTATTCTTCAAAATATTTACTATCAAATCATGTACTTCATGTATTTTAAGCTTATTTAATGTATTAACAACTTTTTTCTTTTGATGTTCATTATAATTTTCTAAAAAATTAGTCGAAACTTTCATAGAAATCCATTCATTAATATTGTTTGTGATTTTTTGGTTTTCGCTATTAAATGTATATTTAATATTTTTATCAACAAGTGAAATTTCTTTTGATACCGAGTGTAGGTCATTTTTATTTATTGTTGCTATATTTTTTTGCACAAGTGTTGAAACTATCTGCATATTATAATGATTTCGCTTAACTTCAGAAGCATTTATAGTATTTTGAACATTGTGAATATTCATTCCATTTATTGTTGTTATGCTATTATTATCAAGGCTATTTTGTGTTTGGATTGTTATATTTTTAAAAACACTATTATTTTCAGTAAACTTTTCATTAATATAACTACTATTTTCACTAATTGCAGATATAATTGAGCTGTTATTCTTTTCGATTTGCTCCAGTCTTATTGTTAGTTGTTCTTCTATTTTTTTCTGACGTGTTCGCAAAGAATATGCTATTCTTCGCTTTTCTTTACCTTTGGCATTTTGAATTGATAATGAATTCTTTAAAATTTCATGTATTTCCTTTTGTATTGGAAAAATTTCATTATACACATTTAAATTTTCATTTTTTAATGAAAGCATATAGTTTTGTATTAATTTTTCAGTAATAGATTTTTCATATGTAATTGTATCGCCTGTTTGTTTTGTGACAATTAAATTATTTAGTTTTGACATAAGTTTTAATACAAGATACATATTTTGTGTTATATTAACAGGTATTTCGCAGGTGTTTTCGTTTTTTAGAAATACTAAATTTTTTCCGTTAAAATTGTAAACATCAAATTTATTATAACGATTTAAAATTTGTTCTCCAAATGAAAATGCATTACCAATCATTTTCAACACCTCCAATTCCTTAAACTATATAAGTAATACCTGTATGAGAAATTTCAAAATTTTCAATCAAAATTTCACCACTAGAAGCATCAAATGAACCTGCATCCCATTTAGTTACAATCGGGTCATTTATGCTATATGTTCGAATCAGTTTATCTTTACGCTCTTTTTCGTTACTTGAAACAATTATAACTATAGGTTTTGTAATTCTTTGACCAACTGCAAAACCTACTTTTCTTTCATTTTCAAGTATTTGCTTTAAAGAAGATGTGCTAACTATAGTTACTCCTCTTTCAAGCGTAAGTGTTTCTCTATTTCCAGATGGTTTAACTAAATAATGAACTCTGTCATTAAGCCCACCTTCGGCAAGTTCTTCAAACGAAGCACCTGAAGTTAAATTCGAAATTTTTGAAAAACTTAGTTTCATTTCGCCTATGTAAACTAGAAAATTATGATTATTGTGTGTTCGTATTCGGTTAGTTTTCATTTAAACACCTCTTTTAAGTAAATTTTCTTAGAATTTTTCGAATATATTTTCTGGCTCATTATTAAGCTTGCTATTAATCCCTGAAACCTGATTACACCAACGAATCCTATCTTTATGTGATAATTTCATAATATCATCATGATTCCAATGCAAATAATATGCTATAAATGTCGCCTCTTCATATATTTTTTCTGCCGGATACAGCTTTATATTCCGGCTTCCATAAAATTTACAGGGACTTCGATTGCCTCATTACAATGCGGGCAAATAGTTTTATAGCTTGGCATTTCCATTGTATTTATTTTTTGATATAAATCTTGTAAATATGCAAGATCCATTGTATACAAATTTTCAATTACTCTCGTATCAATAGCTGCTAAAGAACCTAATTTTGTTATAACTCTAGCCAACAAAATAATTGTTAAATAACCTGGATTTTGCTGAACTCTTGGGTCTCTCATAGGTAATATTTCATCACCAGCATTAGCAAGACGCATAACACCTTGTTTATGCAGTGTTCCGTTCATATCAACATATCCTCTTGGAAGTGTAAAAGTATATTCAGTTTCAAACATAAAATTCCCTCTTTTCTCTTTAAATCTTAAGTTATAAAAATGCAAATATACCAAACAACTTAGAGCTTTCGCTCTAAGTAATTTGGTTATTATTAAATTATTTAAGCAGTTCTTGTCATGCCTTCATGAGCAATTTCTAAACTCTCAACAGCAACTTCTGATGCTGTTGCATTGAAATCTGGAGCCGTATATTTCATTGGCCAAGCATTAATAACTTGCCAAGATGCTGTTGGCTCTCCTGCTTCATCTAATACAGTGATTGTGATTGTTTTACGTTCAATAGCACCATCAACGCCTGCGATAATCCATTCATATAATACCACAGAGTCTGTAACACCTTGTTTTAAAGTAATATTGCTATATTTTTTAAGTCCAGGCATTTTCATAGGTGTTTGAACCATGTCACCTTCTCTATATTCCATTACATCTATACTAACATCAAATCCTGATGCTTCAGAAAATCCACCAGCTTCTACACCGTCGATTTCCACTTTATATCTATATTTACCATATGGATAAGTAGCCATATTTTCTAACCTCCTTTACAATACGTTACTCTGCCGTAGATGTTTTTTGTGTAAGTCTGAAGATTACAAATTCAGCTGGTTTCACAGGTGCAATACCTATTACACAAACTAATCTGCCGTTATCAATGTCATCTTGTGACATAGTTGATCTTCCGACATCAACGAAAAACGCTTCGGAAGGTGCCGTACCAGCAAGAGAACCTGCTCTCCAAAGTCCTGTTAAGAATACATCAATCGTTCTCTTAATACGAACCCAAAGAACTTCGTCATTTGGCTCAAATACAGCCCAGTTTGTATTTGCTTTGATTGATTCTTCAACAAATATAAACAGACGTCTTACGTTAATATATTTCCAAGATGGGTCTGAAGTTGCAGTTCTAGCACCCCAAACTCTAATACCTTGTCCTGCAAATGCACGAATAAGGTTAACGCCTTTTGGATTTAGAATATCTTGTTCGCCTTTATTAAATTGACAATCAAGACCAACACAACCTCTTACAACTTCATTAGCTGGTGCTTTATGCACACCACGAGTATTATCAGAGCGAGCATAAATACCAAGCATAGAGCCTGATGGAGGAATTGCTATATTTTTCTTATCAAGTGGATCGAAAACTTCCAGCCAAGGATGATATAATGCTGCATAGTTAGAATCAAAGATATCTCTATGAGCTATAACATCTTGAACTTTTTTACTATCTTTTGGAATATCAAGCACAGCAAAACGAGAAGCTAAGTTTTCACAATGAGCAACTAGCATTAATTGAACATTAGGATCTGTAATACCTGGTATTGCCATCAGAGATACAACATCGTTATCTACAAATGATTGGATACCCGTACGTTTTGATGGGCCATTATCTACACCAATATAATCAGCTGCTGAAACGCTATCAGCTGTACCATTGCTACCACCTGTGAAAGCTGCAGTACAAAGAGCTTTTTCAGCATCTCCACCTGTTAATAATTCAAATGGAGATTTAATTTCTTCGAATGTACCAACATAAGAAACAGCTACTAAATCAGATTTAGCAAGTTTCTTTTCAACGAAAGTAGATGCTTCAGGGTTAAATGATACGTTTTCATAAAGTTCTACTACATCAGAATATTTAACTTCAATATTAACTTCACAAGTAGTAAGCACTTTTGTAGGAAGTAGACCTTTATCTGTAATGTCACTTGCAAATTCTTCTGCAAATTCAATGATATTATCTCCGCTTTTAACAACTTTGTTATAAGCAACAGCAGTTCCATCACTAAAAGCTACAATATCACCTACATTGAAACCAACAGAACTTTTAACGCTATATTTAGTCTTTTTATCTCCTGCAATCAGCTCATAAGCTTGTGTTTTAGCTTTACTGCTAGCAGTTACAATAATAGAAATATTATCTCCCCAAATACCAGCATTTTTAGCTGCAATATTAAGTACAGAAGCATCTTTTGATGGAAGTGCAGATTCAGCACATTTAGCATCTGGTGGAATCACACGAGAAACAAAGCAACGTGAGCCTCCATTAATAAAGAAATGCTCTACTGCGTAAGCTAGAAAACGATATTCGCCAAATTCATTTGCAGATAAATATCCTCCATAAGTTCTTCTAAAGTCCGCAAAATTAGTAATTAATTGTGGAACTCCCTCAGAAGGACCTCTTTCAGCAAGACCAATAAATCCAGCTGTACTCGTGCCTACACCTTCCATAGGCTTACCGCCTGATTCAAATTCTTCGACGTAAACGCCTGGTGATAAGTATTCAGCCATAACACCCCGACTTCCGCCTAATGGAAGTCGGATACCTCCTTTCATGGTTTGGAATTCATAGAAATTATGTTTTCTTTAATTAATTTCTGTTTACATTATAATATATATATCTGAACAAACTACTGAACAAATTCTGAACATTTCACTGAACATTTTATTTTTTTATAAATATTAAAAAAATCAGATTATGATATCATCCAACATAATCTGATTTAAATTAATTTATTCACTTGTTTCATCATCAATTTCTATTGTATTATCGATTATATTAGAGTTAAGTTCATTGTCATCTTCATCTGTTCCATCACCCAAAATTGCATTTTGAAGAATTTTAAAGAAATTTGCAATACTATCAGAAGGCTTTGGTTTATCTTTTATTTCAAGTCTTGCTTGTTCTAATTTTCCAAAAACTCTTCTTTTCTCCATCATCTTCTCTGCTATAATTCCTTCAAGATATTCAATTTGATTTTCTACTTCTTGCTTATCTCTCACCTTTGCTTGTTTACTTACTAATATTTTTCGTTTTTGACGTAAAAATTCAAGCTCTGCTTTTTCATTTTTTGAAGAAAAAATAGGTATAATTTCCTCATGCACTTCAAATTGTTCTTTATCTACAACACGCTTGCGCATTTTTTCCATTAAAAAAGAAACTTGCTGATCTGTATCACTTTTAAATTCTACAGCACTTACATCACGTCTAGCATTATTTGTTCTGACACTCGCATAAGATTTTTGCCACTTAACAGCACTTTCTGAATCTAATTTTTTACTGTCATTATACACTGTATTAGCACCACGCTTGCGTCGTTGTGATGTCACAGTAACAAGCTCTTTTTTCTTATTGCTACCTACCGAAAAAGTACCATAAGAACTCCCAATATCAATTATTTTTTTTGGTGCTGTTCCCTCTTTATTTTCTTTCTCAGATGGAGTATATCCCGTTAATGTTTCTTCTTTTTCCTTTATATTTTCCTGCTTATTGTCTTTTTCAGTTAGCTTTCCCTTTTGATGATTTACCTTTTTCTCACGAAGTTTACCATCTGACGCTCTCCATTCTGGAAGTTTACCCATAACCCTATCATCGTATCTACCATTATCAAAATCCATAAAGCACCTCATTTAGTACATTAGGAAATAATGTCCTAATTCTTCTGGAGTAATTTTTTTACCACTTTTAGCATATTCGATTTTTACTGCATTGATTATCTGTTTCATTCCCACATCTTCATTTTGTCTAGCTGCATCAAAAGCTGCATTTATAGCAACATTTTTGATATTACTTCCTGAAAGTTCAAACTTATCTGCTAAAAATTTATAGTCAATATCAAACGATAGTGGGATTTTTTCTGGAAATACCTTTTGCCATATTTTAAGACGATAAGTTTCATCTGGAAATGGAAAATCAACAATATATTTTATCCTTCGCTTAAAAGCTTCATCAAAATTTTGTATAAAATTTGTAGCAAGAATACAAATCCCATTATATTCTTCGATTTTTTGTAACATAAATGCAGCTTCCATATTGCTATATTTGTCTGTAGAATCTTTTACTTCTGTTCTTTTTGAAAATAGCACATCAGCTTCATCAAAAAACAAAATCGCTTGGCTTTTTCTTCCTATATCAAAGACTTCTTCTAAGTTTTTTTCGCTCTCACCAATATATTTACTCACAACTCCAGCTAGGTTTATTTTATAAATATCTAGTGCTAATAAATTTGCAACAACCTGAGCTCCCATCGTTTTCCCTGTCCCCGGAGGACCTGCAAAAATCATTGAAACTCCATTTCCATAAGGATTTTTTTCTGAAAATCCCCATTTATCAAAAATAACATTGCCATGATTTAATCGGCTAACAGCTGCTGTTAAAAGATCTTTCGAATAAGTTGGCACAACTAAATCTTCTTCATTATATGCACAATTGATTTTAATTAACTTGCTTCCAAACGGCACACTTGGCAAGACAATTTTACATACTTCAATGATTTTACTAAATCTTATTTTCTCATCAAAACTATGAGCTTTAACTTGCGATAATATATTGTGTATTTGACCTTTTGTAAATATATATTTATTTGCTATTTCATATAAATTAACATCTTCATGAAGCTCAATCCCTTTTTTTACAACTTCTTTTTTCCAAATTTCATAACGTTCTTGAGCTGTCGGAGGTATTAAATTTTCCGAATAAATTGAATAATTTTCAAAACCTTTATGTGGATGCCATTCTTTTTCAGATAGACAAATAACAAGATTAGAAACTTCAAAAGAACGATTAATAAGTTCAAGTATTTCAAAATAATCTTCATTTTCTAGCAAAATTTCAAAATTATAAAAGCAAATTCCGCATCCTGATATTCTTGCTTCAAACATAATATCATCAAGTACAGTTGCACGTTTTTTGACAATTGCCATAAGGTCAACCATTAAAATAGGTATATTTAAACTTTTACTAATCTGCTCTACACATTGTTTTTTCCCAACGCCATCAGGGCCTTCGATGAACACAAAAGGTTTATCATGAATGCTACAAAACTCTATAATTTTCAAAGCCTTATTGAAAAATTCAAAATCCTGTTCTGTATTATTTCCATATGTTATTTGAGCAAATTTAGAAATTTTATTATTTTGATATTCATCATAAATGGCAAAGCTTATAATACGTTCTGAAAGGCATATTTCGTTGTCTCTTTTTTCTATGAAGAATTTTGAAAGCTTTTCATTGTCACTAAGTGCTTTAATGCATTCTATACGACTTCCAACATCTGTTTTAGCGTAGTTTTCAATGATTTTCATAGTATTTTCATTCATTTCACCTTGCAAATATTTAAGGCATAAGCTTAAAACTACATATCGTTCAAATTCATTTAACAAAAATAATTCAAATAGATATTCAAATGGCAAAAATATGTCATTTTCGAATGATAATTGACTTTTTTTATGAATTTCATTCAAGAAATCATTAATATCATTAAAACTTCCAGCTAATTTATCACTATTTTGAATTAAATATTCTAAATAATTTTTTGTGTTTAAATAGCCTCCCATATGCCTTCACCCTTACTATTCATTATGGTTTCGTGCTCGATAAAATCATCATTATGAGAAATTTTTCTTATAGCTTTTTTATAAATTTCGCTAGCTTGCATACAAACTTCTACTTCAAGCTCTTTTTTAAATATTTTCTTCATATTTTCATATGTATCTTTTATCATTTTAGTATCCCCAACCCTGCTATAACACTGCATAAGACCCATATAATATTCTTCTCTATATCTATCAATTTCACATGCCTTTTTTAATGAAATTACTGCAATTTCATACTTTTTATTAGCTATAGACTTTTTATAAATAGTTTCGAGAAGTTGTAAATATTCTCGCTCATAATATCTTCTGCTATCCAAACAAAAACTACAATCAATATTCTGCATAAAATCACCCTTATGCATAGTAATCACTTCATCACATAATTTTTCATCAATATTTTTTTCGCTCTCAACTCTCTTTTTAATTACAGAAAAAGCAAAAATATCTGAAGTCACTTCGTCGAAAGACATATAATAATTCTTATTTTTACACTGTATAATATCGGAAAATCCATGTTCTGTAAGAGTTTTTCTAATATTATATAATGCCGTATGAAGTAAATTTGTAGCACTTTTTTCTGTACTTTCAGGCCATAATTCATTTATAATATCATCTTTCTCTAGCGAATTTCCTTGCATTAAAAATAGCCAGGCAAAAAGTTCTTTGGCTTTTTTCGTTCTGAATCTTATGGGTTTTATTTCATTAGGTAGATATACTTCAAAGTTACCCATGCTAATTATTTTAATTTTTTCAACTGTGGAGCTTTCAGTATTTTTCATTTTTCCGTAATCTTCATTATCACCTAAGATTTTAAAAAGCTCATGTTGTTCATTTTTCAAAAAATTAACTTCAAGTTTATTTTCATCAAAAAAACTCTTTACTTGCACTGCAAGTTTAACTGCATTTTCATGCTTTTTTTGTGCATATAATTTTAATACTTTTGCTATGTCTGCAATGCTCCAAAAGATATTATTATTTTTATTTCTATGCATTTCTAGCATCTTAATTGTATATTCATTCATTTCAATTTCATTAGTTAAATTTTCATAAATAAGAAATCCTGCTGAAAATGAACTCGCAAAATCGTGACAATTTATCATTGCACTTAGATCAATATTTGAAACATCACATTTTTCCAAATTAATTAATACTTTTTCTATTGAAATATGAATAGCATTTATAAATTTGCAAAATTCATGTGTATCATCACAAAAAATTATACTTTGGCGAGCTTTTTGACAAGATTCTATCGCTTCATTTAAATATTTAACATCTTTTGATTGTTGATATAAAACAGAATAAATAATTGCTTTAAAAGCAAAATACACCCATATATCACGATTTTCATCGCTATTCATCTTGTTTTGAATGCCATCATCAATCATTTGCTTTGCAACATTTATATCTTCATAAAAAGCATGCAATGTAGCTATATATGGAAGTGATGAAAAGCACCCAAGTTCATCATCTTTAAGGTGTATAAATGTTTGATAAATCGTATGTGCTTTATGATATTTTCCCATATAAAAATAAACGATTACTGAAATTTCTGCAAAAATTCTCTCAGCTTTCTTATTTTTATACCGTCTTGCTGTTAAAATCATCTCAGTACAAATACCTAATGCCTCATCATATGCTGAAATAAAAATTAAATTAAAAACTTTTTCTTTCATTGCTGAATATATCACAGCAGTATCTTTTCCTCTAAATCTTATAACAACATCATCAAGCACAGCATTACTAATTTCAAGAGTTTCAATATTTCTTATACAAACAGCTTTTAATATAGCATTTTCAGCATATTCTTCTGTGTTATTATCGTTTAATAAAATTTTCATAGCACTATTAAAATTATTAATAGCAAGTTGCATTTCATTGATTTTATAATAATATTTTCCACAAAGATTATAGTTTTTAGGTGTCAGTTCCTTATCTTGTGACAATAAATATTCAACCCATTTTTTAAGCAATTGTAAATCTTGTGATTTCAACAAATCAAATCCAAATTTTTCAATCATAGCTTGAGTCATCTCAAAATTCCCACTACTAATTGCAAAGTCTATACATTTTTCTCGATTACAGTTTTTAAATTGAAAATTTGTTGCATTTTCAAGTATTTTCTTTTTTTCTTCACTATTTAATCTCTGCATCAAAAATTCCTTAATAATAGGATGATAGCTATATGTAGTTTCACCTTTTTCAAAATTTTTGATTAAGATATTTTCTTTTGCTAAGTTAGAAATAATTACATCAGCATCATTAATTTTCAACACATAATTACAACATTCAGCACTTATATTTTCAAGCAAAGAAGTAGCTGATAAAAAATATTGAATTTCACTTTTAAATTTATTATAAATTTCATGCATTATATAACTATGCATTATATTTTTGTCATAAATCCCGATTTTTTCGCAATGCTCTAACCCATTTTCAACCAAAAACATTAATGAGAATTTTACAGCAGACGGCCAGCCTCCTGTTTTTTTGCAGGTATATTCACATTCTTCTGAAGTTTTAAATAAATTATTGTTTGGCATTTGAAAAATCTCTGAACAATTAAAGCATAATTCACCTTGTTCTATTATCTCACATTTTCCATCAAGTATTTTTTTCCAAATAAAGTTCGGTAGTTCATTTTGAACAGCTATTAAAAATTTAATATTTTCAGCTGTATTTTCTATTAAATATTCAACAGAAGATAATACTTTATCACAGGTAATTTTGCTAAAATCATCAAGAATTATAAATAGTTCTTTATTTTCCAAAAGTTTAATGTCAGCCAAATTCAAAATAAAATCATTGAGCATTTCTAACGGTGTTTCTTCACTTTCATTATAATTGAAAGTGTCAAATTCAAACTCAGTAAATGAAATTGCAATTGACTCCTTTAAGCAGTGCATAAAGTTCCTAATATTATTATCTTCTAAGTTAATTTGAACCCATGAAATGCTAGCATTTTTTGTGGCAAAATTATTTTGGTGAATATGTGCAAATTGTGATAATAACACACTTTTCCCATATCCTGCCCCGGCATGAAGGCATATAGTTTTTGTATTTTCCATCATTTTATTGATTAGTCTATCTCTAAACAGGAAATTTTCAGAAATGCTTGGTGAGGTTATTTTTGATTTGATGACTCTATGGTCCATATCTATACACCTTATTTCTAATCAATTTATTTTTGAATTATGAAAAAAGGTATACGCTGTAAACAATTACTTAATATACCTTAATAATTAAATTTTCTCTTTATTCTTGCTCTTGTTCACTGTTTTCAAGTTCTATTAGTCTCAAAAACCCTTCTGCATCATTTGATAGGATTAATATATCATCATACATAATATCTAAAAGACCTAAAACTTCTGTTATAGCACTATGAGCCTGTTTGCTAATTTGTTCATCACTATCATCAGCTTCAAGCTTTATAGTATATTTATGAAACACTGTTCTTTCTTCAAGATTTACAAGAAATGCGCCAACACTTGTCATTTGATTTATGTTATTTAAGGCAACAAGAGCCATTGGTAAATTTTCATCTTCAAAATCTCTTGTCAAAGTTGTATGTACTAAAAGTAATTCATTAATCTCTCCATCTTCTGCAGGTAGAGGTATTACAACTACATCAAGTAATCCTTTGCCTAGTTTAACACCTAAATCGTTTATTTCTGCACGCAGAACAAATTGTCCATCTTTTTCTAAAAGTTCATTTATAACACCTATTGAAGTAAACGTCTCTTGTATATTCTTTAGTAATTTATTGTTTTCATTGCATGATTTCATATTATCCTCCGTCTGTTATATATCAAATATAACTAATATTAAAATTTTGGGATATTATCTTCCTGCTCTAGTTTTTTGAGTTTGTGCTCTATCTATCATCTTTTGGTCAAATTCATCTCTGCGTTGTGAAGCTGTTTTTCCTCTATCTTCAAAATTATCATCTTTCATATTAAAAGCTTGTACAAAATCTTCTACTGTAAGATATTGCAGATTTTCAGGTGCTATACCAAATCCCATAAGCACTAATATTTGTTTATCAATCGGAGACAATTTAGCACCTGTGCTACCTGGATGTATCGTGGCTTGTACTTTATTATATAGTTCAATAGCCTCTATAGTTCTTGCTCTATCTGCAAGTTCTTCATTATTATCTGCATCATATGCTCGTCTTTTAACAATTTTTCTTTCACGCTTTGATAAGCTCCTATATTCTTCGCTTTCAAATAAATGTCTTTGTTTTTCTTTTATTGCAGCTGCCGTTTTCTTATCGGAGCGATTTTGCATAACCATTTCGATTATTTTTCTTGCAACTTTAGTTGTGATAGATAAACCACCAAAAATTAACTTCGCTGCTAATGGTGGCCCACCAGCTGAAACTGATGCTAATGCAACTATACCTTCTACAATTTTAAGTACGCCATCAAGTAAGTCCATGCTGCTACTTACAATTTCTTTATTGGTTGCATCTTTCATCATAGTTAATCTAAGTGTAGCTGATTCTTTTTCTGCTTGTGATTCTGCTTTAACTTCTCCACTACTGATTTTTGCAACAAATGATTTAATGCTTGATTTTTTTGCAGCTCCAGCAGATAATTTAATCATAGCAGCAAAGGAACTCAGTGCTCCTGACACCATTGCAAGCCCTGGTACAGCTTCTTCAAATATTCCCATACCATCAGTTATATTACCTATTACAGCATCTATCTTTTTAATATATGAACCTATTTTGTTGCCTTTTTTCTTATCTTCAGCTGCTTCTTTAAATGCATAATAAGTCTTTTTAAATCCATGTACAAATGTAATACCATTTGCAACATGTCCAACTGGATTACTATCTACAGCATCTCCAAGCATTCCTAATCCATCCATAGCAATATCTGCTAAATCAGAAGCTTTATCATGATATTTATCATACAATGACATAACTTTACTGCCTTCTGGTTGAGATGGATTTTCTGCCATATGCCCAGATACTAATGTTTGAACTTTATGAGCACTGTCCATTGATCCTGCTGCTTTAAATTTTTTAACTAATGAAATGGTTTTTCTAGTTGAAAGAATTTTTTGAACTTTATCATCTAATGAAGATGAATATTGTGTCCCTGGGAGTACAAAGCCGATATTAGTTGCAAGCTTAACTACGAAAAGTTTATTTTTTTCTGCTGCTAACTTTTTAGCATCACTTTTTGATGATACACTAAATTTTTTATTTTTACTTGTTAGCTTTGCTGTTGCTTCTTTTTCCGCCTCAGTATCTGCTTTTTTTTGAAAGTCATCAAACCCTGCGACATATGCTGCTCGTTCTATCGCTTCTCTACGTCTATTTTTATTAAATTTGTGTTTTTCCCATAAATGAAAACCAAAAGAATTAGCTACATCTTTTGCCGTTAAATTATCTGGAATTACTAATTGCTTCCGTTGCAAGTCTTCTGTCATTCCTGGTTGTGCTTTAAATCTTTGTTGGTCATTCACCATATCCATAACCGAAACTGGACCTGATGTTGGTATCTTGTCAGCTTTTGCTTTTGCCGTAGTAGAATACATAATTTGATGTCTCATAGAACTGCCCATGTTTAAGCCTCCTTATCTTTTTGAGTTCACTATATCTAATCTTGGCGTATGCAGAATTTCAATTATAAATTTGTATAAATCATGTAGAGAGTAATTGTTATTTTTTGTCTTTTAATGTTATTATTTTATCACAAGTTAGTTTATTTTTCAAGCAACCACACGCACACTGATAATGTTTGTCAAATGCTATAATTTTTTATATCATTTTAGTTTATTATAAACAATGTCTTTATCTATTTTGTTTTTTCTTATATACACATGTATACTTTTATCCTTTTTTGCATTATAATCATCTTCCTTTAACATATAAAATTATCATTTTATTATAAAAACACTAATCCCATTTATTGTGATAACTTAACTTTTGATATATATTGCAAATATTTGAAATGATAAATTACATATATAATTTTTAAATTTATACATTAATCTTTTATATAAAGTGTTCGTGTTTTGATGCTTTTATTTACTTTAAAATATGTTATAATTAATATAATTACAAAATTATACAGCTGGAGGTTTTCATGAAAAAACATATCTCATTGCTAAAACTATTTTATCACACATTTTTAATTAGTGCTTTTACATTCGGTGGAGGCTATGTTATTGTACCATTATTAAAGGATAAATTTTCACAAGAATTAGGTCTAATTTCTGATGATGAAATCATGGATTTAATCGCTATTGGTCAGTCTATCCCAGGACCTATCGCAGTAAATTCCTCAATTTTAATCGGGTTTAAATTGCGTGGAATTTTAGGTGGTCTTTTTGCTGCATTTGGAACTGTATTACCTCCACTTATTATAATTAGTATTATTTCATATTTTTATGATGCATTTAGAAGTAATCCAATTATTGATAAAGCTATGCTAGGAATGAGAGCAGGAATTTGTGCTATTATAGTTAAAGTAGTTTTTGGATTAGTTCGAGATATAGTTAAACTTCGTAATTATTTTTATATTTCGATAATGATTTTTGCATTTATTGCAGTTGCATTATTACATCTAAATATTGTCTATGTATTACTTTTCTGCATAGCTTTAAATTTTGTTTTTACACTTTATATAGGTAAAAAGGAGGAAAGTATATAATGTATGCTGATTTATTTTTAAGTTTTATGCAAATTGGAGTTATGAGCATCGGTGGTGGATATGCTGCACTTCCAATTATCGAAGATATAGTTGTTACTCAAAATGCATGGATTACATTATCTGAATTTGCTGATATTATAACAATTGCTGAAATGACTCCAGGGCCAATTGCAATTAATGCTGCTACATTTGTTGGAACAAAAGTGTTAGGATTATCCGGTGCAATTATTGCAACTCTTGGTTTTATTACTCCATGTTTCATAATTGCAATAGTTCTTTCCGTTCTTTATAGTAAATATAGTCAAATGGGTATAGTAAAAAAAGTGCTCATCGGTGTAAGACCTGCTGTAGCCTCTTTTATTGCCAGTGCAGGTATTACAATAATGTCACTTTCCTTTTTAGATAGTTCTTATAGCTTTGGTATAAATTATCATTCTATTATTATTTTTACAATCTGTAGTATATTAATATTTAAAAAACACTTATCACCAATGATAATCATTATGCTAAGTGGGGCTTTAGGTATAGTTTTATATAGCTTTTAGACTCTTTGCACCTAAATACTTTTCTTTTTCGTGTTTTTGGTAATGGTGTGATTTTTTCTAAAGCTAAAATAACTTTACCTGTAAGTTCTTCATTCTCTATGCCCAAAATAAGTAAAAAATTTTAATTTTTCACCAATTTAAAATCAAAAAGCTTGCTTTCAGCTCTTAAAATTGATATAATTTATTATATACATAAATATTCTTAATGTCATTTACTAATCATATTTTAGGAGGGAGCACATGAAATCTCAAAAGTTCTCATCAAAGAATATTGCGACCTCCATTGTATTTGCAACTATAGTAATTATTGGATTATTTATAAATTTTTCTCAGCAAAATACCCAAGAAGCTATAGTTCAATCTACACTCAACGAAATGCATCAACTAGGCACTCAGCTTGAAATTGTCCTTGAAGATTCATTAGATGAATCAACGGAAACTCTTACTCTACTAGCCGAATATGTTTCACAATCAGGGGTTGATAAAGATACCGCAGTTGACTTTTTAAAATCACAAGCTATTTCGGATAAATTTAATGTTTTATATTACATCGGACTTGATGGAGAAGGTTTTTCTGTAGGAGACCTTCGACACGTTTTTTCAAGAAACGAAGCATTTTTATCTGCCCTAAATAATGAAATTTATATTACAGAGCCTATCTTTTCTAAAAATTCAAACAACGTAATTTTTGATATTTCTGCTCCTGTAATTAAAGATGGTGAAATTACAGCTGTCTTATATGCTGAAATTTCATTAGATGATTTTTCGGTAATTATGAATGATACTATTGAAAATATCGGTGATGTATTTATAGTTGATGAAGAATTAAGCCTACTTTTCTCATCGAAGGCAGAACATGCTAGCTCGTCTACTATACCTCTTTTAGATGTTTCCGAAATGGGAATATCAAATATAGAAAAAGCGCTACAAGATATAAAAAATAGTGTAAGTTCTGGCTTTTATTATGAATATTTAGGAACGTCAAAAACTATGGTTTATTATCCAATTGAAAATACTAATTGGGCTTTTGCGATTAACGCCGAAACTGATGTTCTTAGTAATCAACTCATTTCTGCTGTTAATCAGTCTGAAATGATGATGAATATTGTATATTGGACAGTTGTAGTACTTCTCATTTATATTTCCTTTTCAAATACTCGTTCAAATAAACTCATGCTTAAAGCAGCATATTATGATCCATTAACCGAACTTCCAAATTTAGCGAAATTAAAACTTGATATGCAAAATACTTTAATTCGAAATCCACATAAACACTTTACTATTCTTGTTTTTGATATTGAAAATTTCAAAGCAATTAATGAAGTTTTTGGTTATGAAATGGGTAATAAAGTTTTAAAAACATTTAAATTATATTCTGAGAGTTTAAAACAATCTTCTTTAATAACAGCTCGTATCGGTGACGATAAATTTGCAATGTTTGCAAATAGCTTTGTTTTTGAAAATTTATCTTTAATGTTTAACAATGTAAGTAGCTTTTTTGATTCTATTATCCCAGAACTTAAAGATTATGCTGGAACTTTTAAGATGGGTCGTTATAACATTAACCTTGCTGAAACAGATGTTGATGAAATTATGAGTAAAGTTAATCTTGCTCATTCAAAAGCTAAATCTACAAAAGGTGAACTTTTATGTGATTATGAAAATTTATTCAAAGAAATTGTTCAAAAAGAAGCCGAACTTTCAATTAAAATGAAACCAGCCTTAGAAAATCAAGAATTTAGTGTCTATTTACAACCTAAATTTAGTACAAATGAAAAAAAGCTTGTTGGAGCTGAAGCGCTTGTTCGTTGGATAGAAGCTGATGGAACTATGATATACCCGAACAGTTTTATACCACTTTTTGAACGTAACGGGTTTATTGTAGATTTAGACATATATGTTTTTGAAAATGTTTGTAAAACTTTAAGTCATTGGATTAATAGCAACATCGGAGCAATTACTATCTCTGTAAACTGTTCAAGAATTAATATTCAAAAACCTAATTTTGTTGATGAGCTTGTAAAAATTGTAGATAAATATAATGTTCCTCATGAATATATCGAAATTGAACTCACCGAATCTACAACTATAGAAAATGCCGGCAATATAGAAACTTTCTTTGAAGCTTTACGAACAAGTGGATTTAAAATTTCAATAGATGATTTTGGAGCTGGTTATTCTTCTTTAGGTATGCTTAAAGATCTTTATGTTGATACTTTAAAAATGGATAGAAGTTTCTTTGCTGTTGGAAAAAATATACATCGTGATTATATGCTCATTGATAGTATCATCAAAATGTCACATAACCTCGGAATGAATATTGTTGCTGAAGGAATTGAAACGCTTGAGCAAGTGGAAATTTTGAAAAATATGAATTGTGATGCTATTCAAGGTTATGTCTATGCAAAACCTATGCCTATTTCAGAATTCGAAGCTAAATATAAAGATTCTATTACTTAAAACTTGATTATTTAATAATTTACTTTAAAAAGGTGTGACCGCAAGTTAAACGGTCACACCTTTCTTTAATATTCTTTATTTTTGCAAATTTTATAAGATAACACAAAAGATAAAACAAAGCCAATTAACAGAATAACTGGAGAAATTCTTGTGAAATTTAATAAAAGTTCATCTAAATCAATTCTTAATGTATAATTATCAAATAAATTAGTTAAAACAACAGGTAAAATCCCTATACCATAAAATATAAATCTTGCTTTTTCCACTCCGAATTTATATATAATCGGAAACACTATAAATTGTAAAATACTTAATGCCAAAAACATCATATATTGTATTTTTACGGTTTCAAAAATATTGTCTGAAACAAAAGAACTTATTATGATTATAGATAATATCCCTATAATATTTAATATAATTAGAAATATATATTTTGCCAAAACTAATTCAAATCTTGAAAGTGACATTGATAATAAGTATCTATTATAGTTATTTTTTTCATCATAAGAAAAGGAAGTTATAGGAATTAGCAATGCATATATTAAAATAATAGTTGTTATCATTCCTCGAAAATCCTCATCTAAAATAGCAATAATACAGAATATGGCTAATGTAATTAGCGGTTTTAACATGGTTTTTTTTACAAGTATAAACTCTTTCAACAATAATCCTTTCATCGTTTTTCTCCTTTCAACATATAAATCATAATGTCTTCAAGCGTAGTATGTTCGAATTTAGAATCTGTAGGTACTTTGTCTTTATTAACTAATGCTGTAATTGCAAAATCATTACTTTCATATGCAACAAAAGCTTCTTCATCATATTCTTTGAATTTTTCTTTAGCTATTTTTAATAAAGCAAATTCATCAAGCAAAGAATCTTTTTCTTTGCAAAAAATCAATTTACCTTCATGAAGAAACGTGATATAGTCGCAGATTTTTTCTAAGTCGCTTAAAATATGTGACGAAATAAGAATACTATTATTTTCATCTTGAATAAATTCAAGAAATATATCCAAAATTTCATCACGAATAACAGGGTCTAGTCCACTTGTAGCTTCATCAAGAATTAAAAGCTTACTATCATGAGCTAAAGCTATTGCTATCGATAATTTCATTTTCATACCTTTTGACAAATCTTTAATCGCTTTATCCATTGGAAGTGAAAAACGTTTAATTAAGCCACTGAATTTCTTAGTATCCCAGGTTTTATAAATATTTTTTAGTATATCATTTACATTGGCAATATTAAAAAGATCAATAAATTCTGTATTTTCAAGAACTACTCCTATATGTTCTTTCGAAAGTTTATCTTTATATCTGCTGTCATTGCCTAAAATAGTTATGTTTCCACTATCCATAATTGCTAAATCTAAAATTAATCGAATTATTGTGCTCTTTCCAGCTCCATTTTCACCAATTACTCCCATAATTGTTCCTTTTGGTAAATTAAAAGAAATGTTATCTAATGAAAATCCTTTATATTTTTTGCTGAGATTTTTTACTTCAATTGCGAAATCCATAATTATTCCTCCTCAAAAATAATTCTAAACATAGCTAAAACTTCGTCGAGCGATAAATTACACACTTTTGACAACTCTTTTATCACTCCAATATGTTCTTCTATTTTTTTTAGATGTTCTTCTTTAATAAATTCTAGATTTTTACTTGCTATAAAACTACCTTTTCCTGTAATTGAAGTGATAAATCCATCACGTTCAAGTTCTTCATATGCGCGTTTTGTTGTAATAACTGAAATTCTAAGCTCTTTTGCAAGCAATCTCATTGATGGAAGCATATCACCTTCGTTTAGTACACCTGTAATTATTTGTTTCTTAATTTCGGTATATATTTGCTCATAAATCGGCTTATTACTAGAGTTACTAACTATAATATTCACGCTATCACTTCCTCTTTATTGTATATATATAATATACACAATATATACTTAGTTGTCAACTAAAAAACTGAAAAAAGCTGTCACAAATGAATTATTTCATCAGTGACAGCACAATAATTAATTTAATTTTTCATTTGTTTAGCAAAAGATGAAAGCAAACTTTTTGCAACTATTACACCAAAAATCACAGCAACAACTATCATATGTGTAGGTAAACCATGAGAATGTGAATCTGCAATAATATCTGTGAAGCCCGTATATCCAGTAGCTGTAATTATATAATCTAAAATCAATCCGAAAGCAATAGAACATATTGCAACACTTGTCAGGTAAATTGTAAGCACTTTTTTTCCTAAAGATTGAGCTAAAATTGTAAGTGAAGCTATATTTGTTACAGGGCCTGCAAATAAAAATACAAAAGCTGCACCTGGTGAAATACCTTTAATCATCAATGAAAGTGCTATAGGAATTGACGATGTAGAGCAAATATACATTGGAATACCAATAATTAACATTAGTAACATACTTAAAATTGGATTTGAAAAACTTGCTAATAATTCTTCTGGAACAAGTGTACTAATCAACGCTGCAACTAGCAAACCTATAACAAAATGTCCTGCTATTTCATCTAAAAATTCACCAAATGCATAAGTAAATGCACTTTTAATTTTATCAATGAATGTTAACTTTTCTTCATGATGATGCTCATGTGAACAGCATCCACAGCTTTCTTCCTCTACTGGCTCTGGCTGATGTGAACAACAATTTGTTTCTATTGCTTCATCACAACCTGATGAGCAACCACATGAAGTCTGTATATTTTCAAAATCAATTTCATCGTTTTTACAAAAAATATTTGTCATAATACCTGAAATTATTCCAGATAAAAAGGCTGCAATTGCACGATAAACTGCAAATAACGGCCCCATCAATCCATAAGTTGCAATTAAACTATCAACCCCTGTCTGTGGAGTAGAAGTTAAAAAGCTTATTACCGCACCCTTTGATGCTCCACTTTTTCCTAAATATAATGCTGTTGGAACAACACCACATGAGCATAACGGAAGTGGAACACCTAAAACCGATGCTTTAACTACTGACGATGTTGATTTATCTCCAATATGTTTTAAAATCAAATCTTTATCTACAAAAGCATGTAATATTCCTGTAAATATCAGCCCTATTACCATATAGAATGACATATCTACGAATAATTGCAATAAATTTAATAAGAAAGTCATAGTTTCTTTCCTCCTCTTTAATGACTGATATGTTTAAGCCCAAAACTTAAAATATCTTGGATATGCTTATCATCTAAACTATAAAAAACATTATTTTTTTCTTTTCGAACTTTAACAATTTTATTTAATTTTAAAAGTTTTAGTTGATTTGAAACCCTTGGTTGAGAGACATTTAATAAAACTGCTAAATCTTTTACACAAATTTCACTGTGTAACATTGCAAGCAAGATTTTAACTCTAATTGGCTCACTAAATGTTTTAAAGAAAAATGCTAGATTTTCTGAAATCGATTCATCATCTATTAAAGTTTTTACTTTTTCTGGAGTCTTACAACATAATTCTGACATATTTACACCTCTTCTTTTTCATATAACTATATAATTATGTAATGATATATTTATATAGTATCAAATGAATTTAAATTTGTCAATAATATATTCTAAAATTGATTTCATCATAATTGTGAGACTCATTTATTTTTAATTAGTTGAATTTTCTTATTGTTATTGATATAATATAGCTAATAAGAGAAAGGTAAGGTAAGATTTATGACGTATAGTACTTTAAATTTAGGAAACCCCAAAAAAGAAGTTAAAATTTCTAAATTAGGTTTTGGTACAATGAGATTTCCAGAAAAAGACGGAATTATTGACCAAGAGCAAGTAAATGAAATGGTGAAATATGCTTTTGACAATGGAGTGAATTATTTTGATACTGCGTATTTATATGATGGCAGTGAAGTTGCACTGGGCAAAGCTATAAAACAACTTAATCGTGAAGATATATTTATCGCAGATAAAATGCCGTTTTGGAGCATGGATAGTGAAGAATATTTAGATAAAACATTTAAAGAAAGCTTAAACAGAGTTGACACTGATTATTTTGATTTTTATTTAATGCATTATCTATGTAAACCAAATGTGAAAAAACTTCGTGAATATAATGCAGTTGAATTTGCTAAAAAAATGAAAGCAGAAGGCAAAATTAAATATTTGGGTTTTTCTATTCATGATGATTATGAAGTGCTTTTAGAATGTTTAGATTTAGCTGATTGGGATTTTGTTCAAATTCAGTATAACTATTTAGATAAAGACGGTGCACCTGGTCAAAAAGGTTATGATGAGCTTGTGCGTCGTGGTATTCCTATTGTTATTATGGAGCCACTAAAAGGTGGTATACTATCCGATTTACCTGACACAATAACTGAGCCTTATCAAAAACTGGGTGGTTCAAATGTTGAATATGCTTTCCGTTGGCTAGCTGAACAAGATAACATAAAAATTATCCTATCAGGTATGAGCAATATGGAGCAAATGACACAAAACATCGAGCTTTTTGGTGATATTAAACCACTTACACAGGGTGAACATTCAGCGATTGAAGAAGTTGTTGCAAATGTTAAGAAATATCAAAAAGTACCATGTACAGGATGTAATTACTGTATGCCATGTCCTGCTAAAGTTAAAATACCTAGCATTTTCAAAGCGTGGAATACTAAATCTATGCCTATTCCTCATAATGGTTGGGTAACTGATACTATTATCAACTATAAATCTGCTGGTGCATGTGTTGATTGCATGGCATGTGTTAAAAAATGTCCTCAGCAAATTGATATACCAGC
>CAYJKB010000016.1:22476-37481 GCA_964370625.1 uncultured Oscillospiraceae bacterium
TCAATCTCCATTTGGAAATGCTGATAATCTTTCATAGAATACCAATGTCCTCCCCATGTAAACCCATGTTCTATAAAGGAGTTATACACGACATCGCCTTCAATCACCATGCCCTGTTTGTGCTGTGTACGGTCTACATAAACTTCTGACCCTTGTGGCGAAATATAATCACCCACGATATAAGGATTTTGCATAGGGTTAATATCAATAGCAAGTCCATACGCATGTTTTGAAAGATTTCCTGTGTTTTCAACAATTCTAAAGTTAAACCCAGAGGTATTATTATCAGCCATAGATGCATCATCAGAAAAATCATATTTATACAATAGTTCCATTTTTGCAATTGGATACTTTTCTTCATAAATAGTTTCAAAAATCTCACATGTACTTTGTGCTATAATATGAGAAACTACAATCTCCCCTGTTTGCTCATTTCCATCAAAATCAAAAAACTTCGTTCTGATATATCTTAAATCTTCATAAGCTATTATATTTGTGTCAATATGCCCTTTTTCCTCATAAATCTCTAATAGATATTTCGGAAGTGGTAACGGAGTAAAAAATTCTCCATTAATTTTGATGTCATTTGTGATTAAATTTTGTTTTATTTCCTCAACCGAAATAAGGGTTTCAGTTTGATTTTCTTTTGATATCATTAGTTTTTGAGCTGATTTTATATCTGTATCATAATCTATGCCAATAGATGCAATTACTATAATTATAATAAATATAGACGCAAAGAATTTTTTCATTTTTCCTCCGTTAAATATAGGGTGTGACCAAGTAATCACACCCTAATATATTTAAGTTCTTAATTTAAGCTTCTAAGATTAATTTATCAAGCAAAGTATGCCCCTTATCAATATAAATCCCGCTATCTTTCGCTGTAAATTCATTATAAGAAATAGGTGCACCATTTTGCTCATCATAACTGCGATAAAGCACAAATGGAACAGGCTCATCTGTATGAGTTCTAAGGCAAAGTGGCGTTGGGTGGTCTGGCAGTACAAGTACAGAGAAATCTTCGCCAGCCTCTTTCATAGCACGAACAATAGGCCCTACGATTTTTTCATCAATAAGTTCAATAGAGCGAGGTTTATTGTGAATTTCATATCTGTGACCACATTCGTCAGGCGCTTCGATATGCACATAAACAAAATCATCACCACCAAGAAGTGCATCAATTGTAGCTTGTGCTTTTCCATCAAAGTTTGTATGAATATTCCCTGTCGCACCTTCAACATCAATGCTACGAAGACCCGCACAAATACCAATACCTTTAATTAAATCAACAGCAGAAATAACACTACCACTTACATTATATTTTTCTTTAAAAGAAGATAAGTTAGGTTTTCTGCCCTCTCCCCAAAACCAAAGACAAGAAACAGGATTTAAACCTCTCTCAATTCTTGATAAATTCACAGGGTGAGTTTTGAGTAATTCACGTGATTTTCGCATCATGCTAAGTAAAAGCTCTGAATTTTGACCTGTAGGCAGATAATCTTTCACCTTTTTGTCAAGAATATCATGAGGAGGTGTTGAAATTGCTCCATCTTTAGCTTCATTCATAACAAGACAATGACGATAGCTAATTCCACTATATAATGTCATTAAATCAGTTTTAAAAACTTCATTCATGTCATTAATAATTATAGAGGATTCTTCTGTTGGAATTTCATCACAACTATAATCTAGCATTGTGCAATCTTCAATATTTTCCTCATCACTTAAAGTTACTGTATTACATCTATATGTAACATCTGTCAGAGCAAGGTCAATCCCCATGCTAACAGCCTCAAGTGGTGAACGACCTGTATAAAATACTCTAGGGTCATAGCCAATAGCTGAAAGGTTAGCCGTATCACTTCCTGGTGGCATTCCTTTTGGCACTGTTCTTACAAGTCCACAAATGCCTTTAGATGCTAAAAAATCTATATTTGGTTTGTTTGCATATTCAAGCGGCGTTTTATCATCAAGCTCTGGCACACGATAATCTGACATGCCGTCCCCTAAAATAACAATATATTTCATAGTTATCCTCCAACTTTAACAAATTTTACCTATTATACTATATATTTAAGTTGATTACAAGTATTTATTTTTTTCTGTCTTTAACAGCTGTTTTATTTCCGTCTCCATCAACTATATAAGTATTATCTAATGTACTTTTAAGACTTTGTCTAAATCCTTTGATGTATTCTTGACGAAGTTTATCACGAAGTTCAGTTTCTTCTGCTGTAAGTCCTTCGTTTTTTGCTTTTTTTGCTAATGCATTAATTTGCTTAATTATATCATCTGTCATAAATTTTTATACCCCTCTGAATAATATTATCTAATATTATAACATAAAATACAATCCTTGATAATTGGTAAAATAAACATTATTCTACAAAAATTAATAATATTCCTTTATTGACTATGTCCTATCTTTGAAATATAATATATATGTATATAAATTTTAAAGGAGGCAACAAATAATGAAAATTGAAACACAATGCCTGCATTCAGGCTATTCCCCAAAAAACGGTGAAGCACGTGTTATGCCTATTTCTCAAAGTACAACTTTTAAATTCGACTCTACTGAACATGTAGGCGCTTTGTTTGATCTTAAAGAAACAGGGCATTTTTATTCTCGTTTATCTAACCCTACTGTAGATGTTTTAGAGCAAAAACTTGCCGCACTTGAAGGTGGTGTTGGTGCACTTTGTACTTCTTCTGGACAAGCTGCCACTACACTTGCTATTATGAATATTTGTCAAAGTGGAGATCATATAATCAGTGCTACTGAAATTTATGGTGGAACATTAAATCTTTTATCAGTTACACTTAAACGTTTTGGCATTGATTGTACTTTTGTAAAATCTACTGCTACCGAAGAAGAAATTCAAAAGGAATTTCGCCCTAATACAAAGCTTGTTTTTGGTGAAACTATCGCAAACCCAATTATTTCTATTTTAGATATTGAAAAATTTGCAACTATCGCTCATAAAAATGGTGTACCTTTCTTTATTGATAATACTTTTGCAACACCTGCTTTATGTCGCCCTATAGAATATGGCGCAGATATTGTAATCCATTCAACTACTAAATATTTAGATGGTCATGCTGTGGCTATGGGTGGAGTTATCATCGACAGTGGTAATTTTGATTGGGCTGCATCTGGTAAATTCCCTGAATTTACTGTTCCTGATGAATCTTATCATGGATTAATTTATTCCGAAGCTTGTGGCAAAGCTGCTTATATTGTCAAAGCACGTGTTCAATTAATGCGTGATATTGGTGCTTGTCAATCTGCTCATGGTGCTTTTTTAACTAATTTAGGTACTGAAACACTTGCACTTCGTATGGAACGTCATTCATCTAATGCTGATAAACTTGCACATTATCTTGAATCTCATGATAAAATCAGCAAGGTAAATTACCCTACTTTAGCCGCTAATGAATATCAAGAATTATACAAAAAATATCTTCCAAGCGGGGCATCAGGTGTATTATCTTTTGATATTAAAGGTGGCAGAGAGGCTGCTGCAAAGTTTATTGATGAATTAAAATTAATAAGCCTTGTTGTCCACGTAGCTGATATTAGAACGTGTGTGTTACATCCTGCCTCATCTACACATAGACAATTATCAGATGAACAACTTGTGCAATCTGGCATCACAGCTGGACTTGTAAGACTTTCTTGTGGTATTGAAAACATTGATGATATTATTGCTGATGTAGAACAAGCATTAACAAAAATTTAATTTATTAACATTTGGGTGTGATTATTATGAATTTTATTACTATTATAATATTACACCCTTTTTGTTAACTTAAAAATTAAAAAATACTCGCTCCAATTTGATGAATTTATTAAAGTATATACAGTTTAATAATAATAATTTAAAATCTGATTACACTAATTAATGGATACAAGTTTACTTATGGATTGGAGATATAATTATGACATTTGAACAACTATATCTAAAAGTTTTAAAAGACAAAGCACAGGATAAACCACTTGATTTACACGATGTACCTATTAATGAAAATCAACTAAATTGTTTATTACATCCTGAAGAATATCCTGTAATTTGCAATGCTAATAATTGCAACTGTGGAGAAGATAAAAAATGTGTTGCTGCTTGTATGTTTAATGCAATTGAAATTCATGATAATAATATTAAATTTAATCAAGAAAAATGTATTGGTTGTAGTGCGTGTATTGAGGCATGTGAAAAAGGAAATTTAACTGCAAGTCGCGATACTATTTCTGTTGTTGATATGCTTAAAACATCAAATCAGCCTATTTATGCTTTGGTTGCACCTGCATTTATTGGTCAATTTGGCACAGAAGCTACACCTGGAAAATTAAGAACTGCATTGTTACAATTAGGCTTTAGTGGCATGATTGAAGTTGCTGCATTTGCCGATATTTTAACTCTTAAAGAAGCTTTAGAATTCACTCAAAATGAAACTCACTACAAAGATTTCCAACTTACTAGCTGTTGTTGTCCTGTTTGGATTGCATTAATCAAGAAACATTTTAATGATATTGTTGACCATTTGCCTCCATCTGTATCCCCTATGATTGCTTGTGGTCGCATTATTAAAGAAATTTATCCAAACTGCAAAACAGTATTTATTGGTCCATGTATGGCAAAAAAAGCTGAAGCCCGTGAAAAAGGATTAGTGGGTGCAATAGATTTAGTATTAACTTTCACTGAACTTTCTGAAATTTTCAATGCTTTTGATTTAGATTTTTCTATGCTAGATGAAACAAAAAAAGAACATTCTTCTATAGCGGGTAGAATTTATGCAAGATCTGGTGGTGTCAGCCGTGCTGTTACACTTTCAATTAAGCGTATTAATCCAAAATTAGATGTTAAACCGGTTTTTGCAAATGGTGTTAAAGAATGTAAGACTATGCTTCAAAATATTTTAGATGGTGAAATTAAAGGTAATTTCTATGAAGGAATGGGATGTATTGGGGGCTGTGTCGGCGGTCCTAAGGTATTAATTCCAGCTGACGAAGGCACTCAATTTGTAGACGAATATGGCGAGAGTTCACGCTATCGATCCCCTATTGATAATCCGTATGTTCTGGAGCTAATTGACAGACTAGGTTTTGACTCTGTAGAAGATTTTTTGTATAACAGTAATATTTTAACAAGAAATTTTTAAAAAAGTATTGACAAATGCAATTCCGCATGATAAGATAATTAAGTCGAATGCGGGTGTGGCGGAATTGGCAGACGCGCTGGATTTAGGTTCCAGTGGGAGACCGTGAAGGTTCAAGTCCTTTCACCCGTACCATTATGATTGTTCTTATAGGATTTAAGTATCTCTGTAAGAACAATCATTTTTTTTATGCCTTTTTATACTATAAGTTACTGTTTCGGAAACTTTAGGTGTGTAAGTTACCGCAACACCTCGTCTTGTAGGCAGTGTAATTGTAGTAGCATATAGAGATTTTGAAACACGAGTTGACGATTTATCAGATCTTGAAAAAATTCTTTGGGCTGAAGTTGGCACAAAAGAAGTGTAGTCGAAGTGTTTACTGATTTGTCAGTATGGATGGGAATTAAGGGTGTTATTGATAGTATAAATGCAAATGTAGCAGCTTAATTTGTAGGTTTTTTACATTCTATTACCTTCAGATTTTGGTGAGCCACTAAGAGAATTTGATATATTAGAAAGAGTAGGCTCGGATAAAACTGGTCACTGGATAGTGAAATAAGAGTTGTATAAAATTTTAATTATATAACTTAATCCTCATATATTATGTTACGATAATGTTATAATAGGACTAAATTAGATAATCACTGAAAGTACAGGGATTATACCGATTTAGTCCTATTTTTTTATACCCTTAAACCCATTTGGATTGCAATACTTTTTGGATAATTTTTAAGAGGATGTTTGTTTGAATTAAACAGATATACTACTAATTATATAATTTACTTAACCGTAATAATATCTCCTGTACCAAAATCAACTTCACTACCTTTAAAGATATGTTTTACATCTTTATTTGTTACAATAAACATAGAAACTGCACTTATATTATTTTCTTTTAAGTACTCTAAATCTGCTTTGCAGAGCATATCTCCTTTTTTGATTTTTTGACTTTCTGTTACTAAACACTCAAAACCATTTCCCTCAAGTGTAACTGTGTCGATGCCTATATGAAGTAGATATTCCGTTCCTTTGTCATCAATCAATCCGAATGCATGTTTTGTTGGAAAACACATCATTACACTGCCATCAATCGGAGATTTTATATCACCTGACACTAAATCAACTGCAAAGCCATCACCCATTGCTTTAGAGGAAAATGCTGGATCATTTACATTTTCAAGCTTAATATATTTACCTTTATACGGGCTTACAATATCGTTTTTTTTCTTATTAAAAAACATAGTGCTTCTCCTTTAATTTTAAAATTTAAGAAAGTTTTGGCCAGAAGTCTTTGTTCGCTTCTATTAGGTCATCTAGTATGCATTTTGCAATTTTTGCACTTGGAACAGTTTTTGACATTGTAATTGCTTGCCATAATTTTTGATAACTTCCTTCAATCCAAGCTTCAACTGCAAGTTTTTCAACTGCAACTTGTTGTTCCATAAGTCCTTTTTGGAAGCGTGGAATTTTTCCTTGAGAGATTTTTTCATATCCATTTTTTCCTAAAATACAAGGAATTTCAACCATAGCATCTCTATCAAAGTTTTCTATAGCACCTTCATTAGGCACAATTAATAGCATTTTTTCTTTTGTATTCATAGCAATAGCACAAGCCAAATCTACAATATATTCAGCATGAGCATCAGCTTCAAATTTACAGCCGACAGCAGTTCCTTTGTCAATAATCGCTTGACAATCTGCAAATATATTTTTTTCTCTAAAGTTCATTACTTCATTAGCACGTGTGTATTCTGGGTTTGAATGTTCAACTACATAATCAGAGAATAGATAATATTTTAAATAAGTATTTGGAATTGTTGTAGGGTCTATTTCAAATACATCACGTGCTTTTGTAAATGTATCATTCCAGCTATCTTCAGCATGTTGTCCACCTGCTTTTGAATTTGAAAAACCATGAACTTTAATATGTTCTTTAATTTTTGGCATAAGGTCATTTCCGTCTTTATCTTCGATTTTATGCCACCAACCAAAGTGGTTAAGCCCATAATATCCTACTGAAAGTTCTTTTCTAGAACTTACTCCCGCTATATGTGCCATTTTTTCTTCAAGATCAATAGGCATATCACAGATATTTAAAATTTTGGAATTTGGACGAAGTCTTCTTGTAGCTTCTGCTACAATTGCAGCTGGGTTTGAATAGTTTAGCATCCATGCATTTGGTGAATATTTTTCCATATAATCTAAGATTTCAAGAACTCCACCAATTGAACGCATACCATATGCAATCCCACCAGGACCACAAGTTTCTTGACCTACAACGCCATATTTAAGTGGAATTTTCTCATCAAGTTCTCGCATTGCATAAAGTCCTACTCTGATATGACACATAACAAAATCAATATCTGTAAATGCTGTTTCAGGGTCAGTTGTGTATGCAAATTCAACTTCAGGTGCATTTTCTTTCATATAGATTTCACACGCTTTTGCAACAATTTCTTGACGCTCGTGATTGTTGTCATAAAACATGATTTTTCTAATTGGGAAACGCTCCATCTCTTGCAGAAGTAGCAAACAAATTCCTGGTGTAAATGTACTTCCACCACCAGCAATAACTACTGAATATTTCTTATTCATAACAAATTCTCCTTATATTATATATTATTTTATTTTAAATTACAACTTATAAAAGTGCTTCGAAATCTTCACGTACTTTTGTAACTTTCATCCCTATAATTACTTGAACTGATTTACCATTAATGCTAGCTCCATGTGTGCCGATTTGTTTGAAGTATGCATCTGTTTGAACAAGACTTTCGTCTTTAACATTAAGTCTTAGTCTCGTTACACAGTTTGTAACATCCACGATATTATCTTTGCCACCTAAAGCTTCTAAAATGCTTTCTGCAAGACTTCCACCTTTTGAAACTGCTTGTTGCTCTCTAAATTCTGCTTTACTATAGAACTTAATTTCCTCATCATCTTCACGACCTGGAGTTTTAAAGTTGAATTTTAAAATCAAGAATTTAAATACGAAGTAATAGATTAAAGTAAAAATTAAACCTACTATTAATAGCATTAAATATGTTTCCCAGTGGTTTTTCATAAGCGGAATAAAGTTCATTGCTGAAATTTCAATAAGTCCACCTGACATTGCACCAACTAAGCCTAAAGCATTTACAATTGTCGCAAATGTCGCAGCTAAGAATGCATGAACTACGAATAATAATGGTGCTATAAATAAGAATGTAAATTCAATTGGCTCTGTTACACCACAGATAATTGATGTTAGTGTAATTGGAATTAAAAGACCCATTACTTTTTTTCTTTTTTCTGGGTTTGCTGTTTTGTAAAATGCGAATGCAATACCAGGAATACCAAACATTTTAGATAAACCTGTAAGTTGTGGCCATGCAAATGGTGCAAGGTCTTTTAGTGATTCTGTGCTTGCTGCAAGCTCTGGAAGCATTGCAACCCAGTTTTGTTGTACTCCACCTGTGATAACAGCTGCATCATAATAGAATGGGAAATATAATAAGTGATGTAATCCGAATGGAATTAATAATCTTTCAAGTGCAATAAATATCCAAACACCGATAGAGCCTGCTCCAGCTATAAATACTTGGAAAGAAGAAATACCATCTTGAACTACTGGCCAAATAAATGCTGATAAAACTGCTACTGGAATTAATACGAAAAATCCTATTATATAAATGAATGTTGAACCATTAAATACACCTAGCCATTCAGGAAGTTCTGTATCAAATAATCGATTATGTAATGTAATTACGATAAGTGCAATTAGAATTGCTCCAACCATACCCATATCAAGTGTTTTGATATTTGCTATCATTGTAAGTCCACTTTCGCCACCTGTAGGTAGAGAGAAGTCAACACCAAAATTTGTTCCGAAATGTTTTAAAATCGCACTTATGAAATAATGGAATGTAAGATATAATGCTAAACTTTCCATTGAACACCTAGCATGTTGTTTTTTAGCTAAACCTATTGGTAAACCTACTACGAATATTAGTGGAAGCTGATTAAACACCGTCCATCCACCGTCCATTATAATCGACCAACACTTATACCACATACCATCTGGATTTGCAAGTCCCCCGACAATTGCTTCTGTTGTAAATAGTGTTCCTATACCAACTACCACCCCTGCGAAAGCAAAAAGTAATACCGGTATAAACATTGCGCCACCAAAGGCTTGAATTTTTTTCATCATGTGTTTTGTCCTCCTCTGTTATTTGTACTAATATTACAAAATCATTTGGAATTTAGCAATAGTTTTTAGTAGTTTAGCGACAAATAACAACTATTGTAATCTGTTTCAAAAGGTGGGAATTGTTACAATTATATAATATATCCAAACAGTAAATATTTTATATAGTAAACATGCACTAAAAACCGTGGTTTATCTCGACAAAATCAAATTATTTACAAGTAAAAAAGGGTGTGACGAAAATTTCGTCCCCACCCAAGTTTTTAATTTTTATTTATATATTCAAGATACTTTACGAATATCATATCAGTTATTGTGAAGAAATGCGAAGTGCAAGTAAATGCTACATCAGAAAGTCCAGTGTAAAACTTACTTGCTACAAATCCTAAAAATGAATTACAGTTTCTTTTTAAAAGGTTATTTGTATCTTGTGCAATTCCAATTACATATATGCCTTTTTCTTTTAAATTTTTCACCCAATTAATAGCGCCTTTATTATCCCCTAAAAATGATATGATAAAAAATAAATCTTTATTCGAAAGTGAATTAATCAAAACTTTCATTTCGTCATTATCTTCAACTATGTGCATATGTTTGCTAATATAGCTAAATTTACGTTTTAATTCTTTTGCCATTAAATTCTGCACTTCACCTGTGACATATATAAAAATTCTATCAGCATCACTCATTCGTGAAATTATTTCATCTAAATCTGCATTTTGAAGATGGTCTAGAGTTTTATGAAGTTCTAAAGCTGTATTTATTACAGTGTTTTTATCATATTGTGGAATGTTCTCTAAACTCCATTTAATATACACTTTAAGTTCACTAAAGCCATCAAGTCCCAACTTTTTAGCAAAACGCATTATGTTTGCGCTTGATACATTGCAAGCTTCAGCTAATGCAGAAATGGACATTTTTTGACATTTTTCCTTATTAAGAAAAATATATTGCCAGATATAAATGTCATTTTCATTTAAGTTATCATAATTTTTCTCTACTAATCTATCTATGTTCATTATGTAAACCCTCTATATTTTTCAAAAAATCTAAATATGAAACAAGTAAAACATCAATTAAAATAAAATACTCTGCTAGGCAAATATATTCTGCATTATGATTGCTTTTAACAATAACAGGCTCTATATAAATTCCAAAGTTTGCAATTCTTTGAAGTTCATTTTCACGAGTTGCTGTGATAACTATTATTTTTGTACCTTTTAGTTTTAGTTTTTTTGCAAAATCAATACTTTCTTCTGTATCACCTGAAAACGATATTATGATAACAACATCATCTTTATCTATATTTTGTTCGTAATGACCTGTTTCACCTGTAGTTTTTATTCTGTAAATCAGCTTATTAATCGGCAAAAAGGCTCGATATAATTCATCTGCAACACTTCTCTGCACTGCACCTCTTGCATGAACATATATATTTTTAGCACCATATATAGCTTTTGAAATATATGATAAATCTTTAGACTTTAAGCTGTCTATATACTTATTATATCCTTGTTTGATAAGTTCAATTGAATTATTGTCATCACTTACTGATAATATTTCTTTATTTTCAGTTTTTAAAATATGCTTAAATTCTGAATATCCAGTAAAGCCTAATCGTTGTGTAAATCTTAAAATCGTCGTTTTTGAAACATGACATTTTTGAGCCAATTCTTCAATTGACATTTTTTCGCATTTGGTTAAGTTGCTTTTAATATATTGCCATATAAGCAAATCATTTTCACTTAAAAGCTTATGGAATTTAGTTATACGTTCAGATATATTCATTATTTTCCTCTTTTATCTATTGTATTAGAGCTATTATTTTAATTATACAATTTTATAATCATTTTTACAACAGATTTTATTTGTTGCTGAACACCTACTATCAAAATTAGAAATTGTAGTATTATACAGCTTTAGTAAGAAAAAACACTCAGTTTAACTGGGAAAATAAGAAATTTTATATAAAAAAAATCCTCCTTTTGATACAATAAGTACAGGTTTAGGTCTGTACAAAGCAAAAGGAGGATTTGTCTATTTACGGCTTGCAAGAATACTTAGATAAAAAAACAGGCAACTTTTGAAGCAGCCTGTTAAAAATCCAATATTTACTGACTTTTTGATGCCTCGCCGAGAAATAGTTAGTTATATAGTTTGTGCATTATTAATGCTATAGTGATTGTAACCATGCAAGAAGTGCCATATGTACTACAAATAATCCAAAGGTTATGTAAGCATAACGGTCAAATTTAAGTGGTTCCATTGAACAGCCTGTTTCGTCAGTCTTGCCTTTTAATAGTTCAACACTTCCGTAAAGTGTGTAAGGATATGTAGATTTGGTTTCTTCTTCATTTTTAGTAAATGCACTGATTATCATTGATAGGATAATAGCTAATAGGGCAGAGTAAACATATCCCCACATCCAGTTAACACCAAGCACACCTTCATAATTTTTGATAATAAGTGATGCTACAATAGCAAGAGCTGTACCATAACAACAACCTTTATCATTAACTTTTGGTAAGAATAATGTACACATCATAATACCTGATAAAACACCTTGGAATGGTGCTGTAAGGCTACCAATAGTTTCTAGTATAGATTTTGTAGAATCACCTAGATATAGATAAACAAAGATAATTACTACTACGCCTATAACAGCTGTGAAAGTCATTGATAATTTAAGAGTTGCAGGCTTTCCTTTTGAGAAATGTGGCTCATAAATATCTTTAGTAAATACAGCTGTCGCAGAGTTTAGAACGGAGTCAAGTGATGACATAGCTGCTGCGAAAATAGCTGCTAACATAATACCAACTAAACCTGTAGGGCAATGGTATAATATAAAGTCAACCATGATGTTATTTGCATTTTCAAAATCAAGCTGTGGTGCATGAGTTTGATAATAAACGAATAGAATAATACCTAAAATATAACAAGTCCAGTGAATACCTTGCATCGTAATTGTAGATACTATACCAGTTTTTTTAACTTCACGAATATTTTTAGATGTGATATAACGTTGAACTTGTTCTTGGTTGAATCCAAAATAAGAAATCCAACACATGAAACCTGCAATTAATGCTAGCCACACGTTATAATCTGACCATGTAAATTCAAAAACAAATGATTGTGTAAGCCCAGCTTCACCAGCAATAGCAAGTGTTTCACCAATAGGTGCACCAATACCAGAAACAGCTATACCAACTGCAATAATTACACCTATAAACATTACAATACCCTGCATAGTATCTGTCCAGATAACCGCTCTGATACCACCTGCTATGGTGTATATAATGGATATGACTACTATGACAGGCACCCATACATCAAGATTTACACCTGTAATAGCTTCAAGAACAAGTGCTGGCGCATAAACAAATCCACCGATAAGTATAAGTGAGTTTATAAGCCAAACCACAACGATTAATAATCTTGTGCGAGAGCCGAATCGTTTATTCAAGTATTCACCAACAGTTGTAACGTTTGAATGATAAATAATCGGTAAAATAGTATACGTCGCAAAAATAATACATAATGGAACTGCCATACGAACACTTAAAGATAAAAGCCCAGCTTTATACCCCCAACCAGGACCTCCAATAAATCCACCAGCACTAAGCATTGTAAGTGCTACGGAAATACCAACCGCAAACCACGGCATACTGCGACCACCTTTAAAGTAGTCTTCTTCACTCTCATTTTTCTTGCCAGCTAAAGCACCAACAAGAAGCACCACTGCCATATAGGCAACGAGGATAATCCAGTCAAATAATTGCATAATTGCCCCTCCTAAAATAGTATTTTCGTTAATTTCACTATTTATCTATAGTTAGAGTATACATTTGTTGTAATATATTGACAATATACAATTTTTACATTTTGTACAAAAATTTACAATTTATGCAAATTATTATACTAGCGATAGCGAAGCTGTACACTTTTGCTATACATATTTAATCTTATGTAAGATTACGGTTTAATAGTCTTAAATAATTCAATTAGTTCATCCGGAGATTCTTTAAATCCTTCACGAGCCCATTGGCAAATGTATGCCACCCAGCCATACGCTAGAAGTCTAGGTAAAAAGGGTTGTGACGGCGCTTTATTTGAATACCAGCGACCAACATAATCTTCAAAATATCTGTATAAAAATGCACGAAAATCAAAAATTGATATTGAATGATGATAATAGTTACGTTTATTTGAGAGTACTGTCAATATACGTTTCATACCTTCAAAAAATAGTTCATCATTATCTATATGTAATTCTCCTATATCCTTTAAGAAAATTTGCTCTATTAAATCATATTTGTTCTGAAAATGATAATAGAAAGACCCTCTTGTAAGCCCTCCCATTTTTACTATCTTGTCAACCGTCGCTTTTTCAAATTTACCACGTGAAACTAAGTCGCGCATTATATTCATTATAATTTCTCTTGAATTATAATTCATGCAATCACCTCATTTGAATTTATTAATATTATGCCTTATTTATGATAGCAAAAATGTTAATAAGTGTCAATCTATACAAAATCCAGTTTTGTGCATTTTTGTACAAATCCTTGATATCGTATATTGAATTTAGTTGATTTTTAATATATTATTAAGGCAAGTTCTAATTTACTATCTATCTATAAATTTAAAAAAAGAAGGTTTTATTTATGAGTCAAATCAATATTAAAAACAAACAAACTATCTATGATTTTGGAAAAAAAATACTAGGTGCTACTGCTGACACTATTGAAGGAATTCTTCGTGAGCACTATAGCGAGGATACAGTTTGGCATGGCCCTCATCCTATAAATACACTTCGTGGCATAGATGAATTTGCTGAAAAATTCTGGAAACCACTTTTGACTTCTTTTCCAGATTTACAAAAAGATGATTATATCCTATTTGGTGGAAACTCTTGTGGTGCTGACCTTAACCGTTGGGCTGAATGGAAAAAAGATTTACCAAACCTAAATGAAGATGCATTATCAAACTACTTTGGCACAGCTGAATATAATGATTGGGTTCATACTTGTGGAAACTTTGTTGGTATTTTTGAAAATGACTTTTTAGGAATTCCAGCGACAAAGCGTCCAGTTTGGATTCGTTATGGTGAGTTTCATAAGATGGTTGACGGAAAAATCACAGAAACTATCGCAGTTTTGGATTTACTTGATTTAATTCGTCAAAGTGGAATACGCTTTTATCCTGCAACTTCGCAAGAAATTATTATCCCAGGACCTTCAACTTTTGATGGAATCCAACTAGGTGAAGCTGATCCAGTAACGTCAGCTGCTTCAAAACAATTACATGAAGATATGATTTTTAAAGGTTTACATAAATATAAAGAAGGGGATCCAAATTCAATGGGTATGGATTTATACTGGGATCCACACTTTATGTATTATGCACCAGCTGGTATCGGGCCTACTCGTGGTATTCGTGGTTTCCAAGCTTATCACCAAATGCCTTGGCTGATTTCCTTCCCAGACAGACGTGGAGCACAACATGAAGCACGATTTGCAGAAGGTAATTACTCAGCTTCAGGTGGACCTGTTAAAATGACACATAGTGGCACAGAATGGTTAGGACTTCCTGCTACAGGAAAAGTGATTACTATTCGTGCAATGGATACTTATAGAATTTCAAATGGAAAAAT
>CAYJKB010000016.1:37581-40507 GCA_964370625.1 uncultured Oscillospiraceae bacterium
GAAAAGTGATTACTATTCGTGCAATGGATACTTATAGAATTTCAAATGGAAAAATCGTTGAAAACTGGCTGCATCTAGATATTATTGATTTATTAATGCAATTAGGTATCGATATTTTTGATAGATTAGAGCGTAAACGTTATATATTATAGTAAAAGGTATTATTATGAAAGAGCAAGCTACAAGTAACCCAAATAGCCAACTTGTTTTGTCATGCATTGCTGATGTTGGTGCTAGTATGCTTAATAATGGTGCTGAAGTATGGAGAACTCAAGAAACACTTACTATAATGTCTGAAAATTTAAACTGTCCTCAAATTGAAATTTATGTAATTGCTAATGGTGTGTTTGTATCTATTCCAGATGTTGGAAGTATTCAGCGTCATGTGCCTAATAAATCACCACATTTCGGAATAATTGTTGCAATTAATGCACTAAGCCGTGATTTAATGAACAAGCAGTATGGTGTCGAAACTGTTTTTAAAAGACTATCACAGATTCAAAAAATGCCACGATATAATATGCTTATAACAACTCTAGCAACTGCAATAGGATCAGGATGCTTTTGTTATATGTTTGGTAGCACATTAATCGATGCTTTATCTGCATTTTCAATTGGTCTCGTATTAAGTATTTTTCAATGGCATATTGGAAAATATCAAATTAATAAATTGGTATATAATATGTGTTGTGCTATTTTAATTGCAATACTGGGGATTGCATTAACATCTGTCATACCTTATACGAATGTAAATAAGATAATTATTGGTGCAGTTTTTCCATTAGTTCCTGGTTGGGGGATAACTATGTCAATTCGTGATATTGTACATGGTGATTATCTCAGCGGGTTAATACATATGGCTGATGCGTTATTAATTGCTATGAGTATAGCATTAGGCATAGGTTTTGTTTGGAAATTAATGTTGTTTTTATAGGAGGGTGTTTGAATGGACTGGTTTTTGCAAGCAGTAGCTGCATTTTTTGGATGTATAGGTTTTGCTTTTCTTTTCCAAACTCCTGTGCAATATCTATTCTCTTGTGGATTATCAGGTGCAGTTTGTTGGGCAACTTATTTATTCTCTCTAGCATTAATGGACGGTGATGTCATCGGTGCAACTTTAGTTTCTGCCGCAATAACAACACTATTATCTCGTATTTTAGCTATTGTACACAAAACACCAAATATAACTTTTTTAGTTTGTGGACTGTTCACTATAGTTCCAGGTGCTGGAATTTATGATACAGCTTATCATTTTATAATGGAGGAAGGTGCTTTGTCACTTGCCTCAGGCACTATGACTTTAAAATGCGCAATTGCTATAGCAGTTGGTACGGTTTTAGTCTCATCGTTGCCAAATAAATGGTTTAAAGCCTTATCTATTTTAGGCTCAAAAGCTTAAATTAAACAATTTTTAAACAAAAAACTAATTAGCATAGAACATGTATGAAAGGAATGTTTACAATGGACGATAGACAACGTCAACTTTATTTAGAAGATAGAAATAGGTGCTTAAATTTTGTAAACACTTGTCAACTTGAAACACCAGAGGAAGTGGCAAGATTATTTGAAGATTTCACAAGAACACTTTGGGATTTTAAACTTGTGGGACGTATACATGATTTATATTGTGATAATATTATCATAAATCGTGAAGGCGGACACGACCTTAAAGGCTCAGAAGAAGTTGTGGTTGATACATTGCAACTAATGTCAGCTTTTCCAGATTTAAAACTTAAATTTATCGATATTTTTGCTGAAGGAAATCCACAAGATGGATATAGCTTCGGACAGGCAATTTATTTCGATGGAACTAACACAGGCTATAGTAAAATCGGACCTCCTACAGGCAAAAGCCTTTGTGATGGTGAAATATGTGTAGGGCTTTGTGAATGCCGAGTTGAAAAAGTTGATGGTAGATGGAAAATTGTTGAAGAATGGGTTACTCGTTCTCAAGAATTAATCACAGCTACAATGACGCTTGATAAACCTACAATTTGTGACACAGAGGAGGCAACAGAATTATGTTAAAAGCTGATATTTTACATGATGAAATCATGGATTTATGTGCTAAAGTTGAAAATGTTGAACTTAATAACCGTGATGATGTTGAAGCATTTGTCCGTGCTTATACAAAACTTACATATGATCATTGTATGTTTGGTATGATGCATGATTACTATATTTATGATGTAGAAGTACTTCGTGAAAACGCACTTAGACTTCGTGGTGTAGAACAAGTTATAGCTGACAGACAAGCTCTTCTTGCAGCGTATCCTAATCTTAAAACAGATGTTCAAAAAGTAATTGTCGCACCTGATAACAAAGGTGGGTGGAGAGTTTTTCGCAGAATGTACCTTACAGGTACAAATACAGGCCCTAGCAGAAAAGGACCTGCAACTGGTGAGGAGCTTGGTGAAAACAGCCTTGCATTATCAATGTTTTATTTAAGTCTAATTGATGGTCAATGGCGAATTACCTACGAAATGGATATGAGAACTACAAGATAATCTAAGCTTAGAATTTTCTTAATATAAACCTTTTCCCCTTATAAAAACAGGTGCAATCTAAAATTGCACCTGTTTTTGTTTGTATAAACAACCACCAACTATGTCGGCAGGGCGAAAAAAGAAGTATGGCACACCTCCTACTTCGGTATCCTCACAATCACAGTAGTACCCTTCCCCTTTTCACTGTCGATTTTAACACTCGCATTAAGCATCGTTTGCAGTCTTAAATTTACATTGTCAATACCGATATGAAGTTTACCATCACTTGGCTTTTCGTTTGGGTCAAAGCCCACACCATCATCTGCAACTACAATTTGATAAAACTCATCTTTTTCTACTGTTTTAATGGTGACTGTACCGCCACCCTCTTTTTTACTCAGTCCATGTTTTACTGCATTCTCAACGAGAGGTTGTAGGCT
>CAYJKB010000017.1:0-37232 GCA_964370625.1 uncultured Oscillospiraceae bacterium
AGGCTTGAATACATTTCAGCCATAGGAGCCATAACAGCACCAACGATAACACCGATAACTAATGCTAGAATAATGATGATAAGTGGTTCCATAGCAGCCATAAGAGATGCTACAGCCATTTCAACTTCTTCGTCATAATAGTCAGCAAGTTTGTTAAGCATTCCTTCGATGTCCCCAACTTCCTCACCGATTTTTGTCATATGACACACAAGAGGAGGGAACAAGCCAGAACGCATAAGTGGTTCTGAATACGGAGTACCCATTGCAACGTCGTCTTTCGCTTCAAGTAGAGCATCACGGAAAAGTGCGTTATCCATAGTTCTTGATACGATTTCGATTGCATCTATAATTGGAATACCAGCAGCAACAAGCGTTGACATCGTTCTGCTCATACGAGAAGAAGCTGTTTTTACTGCTAATGGTCCAAATAACGGAAGTTTAAGTTGAAGTCTGCCTATCGTTATTTCGCCGAGTTCAGTTTTTGCCCATTGCTTAAATAGGACAGTCGCACCGACGATAACAGCAAGCACGATATACCAATATGATTGCATAAATTCAGATGCACCCATAACCATAACTGTAATCCATGGAAGTTCTGAACCCATGTCTGTCAGCATTGTTGCAAACTGAGGAACTACGAATGTAAGCATTAATATTACAACTGCGATAGCAACTATAATAACTGTAATCGGATAGATAGATGCTTTTTTCATCATAGCTTTTAGCTTTGCATCTTTTTCGAATTGTTCACCCATACGAGAGAACGAAGTTTCAAGGTTACCAGATTCTTCGCCGGCTGCCGTCATTGTGATTAATAGTGATGGGAAAACCTTTGGATGATTTCCCATTGCTTCAGAGAATGTAGACCCCCCTTGAATTGCTGTTCTTGTGTCTACTATTGCTTCTGAAAGCAATTTGTTTTCTGTTTGCTCTCCAAGCATTTCAAGCGCTTGCGTTACAGGAACACCTGCCGAAGTGATACTTACAAACTGTCTACAAAAAACTGCTAAGTTTCTTGAGGTTGGTTTTTTATCAAACGCCGTTATTTTAATATCTTTACTCATTGCATTTGCTGATGATACAGATATTGGAATTTTGCCATCTTGCTTTAAAAGAGCGTTCGCTTGAGATACATCAACAGCTTCTAGTGTTCCTTTGTGTTGTTTTCCTAAAGCGTCAACTGCTTCATATGAGAAAGTAGCCAAATTTCATACACCCCTTTAAGTTTTTTCTTGATGATGTAATTATAGCCTATATGGTTTTTCTTTGCAATAGGTTTTCGTTCAAAAATCAGTCTCACTTGTTTACGATATCGTAAGCATTCGTCATTTTAGCCTAAATTGAGTATATTTTTTGCACTTTTTGGGTGCAATTTACAAATTTGGTGTAATTATACATATAAACTGTGAACATTCAGCTTGCAATTATACAAAAAAATAACATTAATTTTACAATATAGTAAAACTTTTCTTTAAAACACAAGGGCAACCTATAAAAAATAGATTGCCCTTTAAGAGTATATATTAAATCATACGCTTGCTAAGAGCAATTTGATCTTGTGCATAAGATAAAGCACTATCAGCAGAAATTTGCATAGATTGATAAAGTTCAAGCAATGCATCGTCCATTGTTTTCATTCCTGCTTTAGCATTTGTCAGCATAATAGATGGAATTTGGAAAGTTTTACCCTCACGAATGTTATTACGAATAGCCGGATTTGACATCATAACTTCAAACGCTGCTACACGTCCTCTTCCATCTATTGTTGGAATAAGTTGTTGAGAGATAACACATTCTAATACATCAGCTAGCTGTGTTCTGATTTGTTGTTGTTGATAAGGAGGGAAAACGTCGATAATACGGTCGATAGTGTTCGCTGCTCCTACTGTATGAAGTGTTGAAAAAACTAAGTGACCTGTTTCAGCTGCTGTTACAGCGATAGAGATAGTTTCAAGGTCACGCATTTCCCCTACAAGAATTACATCAGGGTCTTGACGTAGTGCCGCACGAAGTGCATTAGGGAAAGATTTTGTATCAGCACCAACTTCACGTTGGTTTACAACTGCTTTATTATGTTGGTGAAGATATTCAATCGGATCTTCAAGCGTTAATACATGGTGATTATATTTTTGGTTGATTTCATTGATTAAACTTGCAAGGGTAGTAGATTTACCGCTACCAGTAGCACCAGTTACCAATACAAGCCCTCTTTTTTTGTCAATCATATCAACAACAGCAGAAGGTAAGTTTAAATCCGTTGGTGTTGGAATTCTTGTATTAAGCACACGAGCAGACATAGCATAAGAGCCACGTTGTGTAAATACGTTAATACGGAAACGGCCAATTGACGGCGCAGAATATGCAAAGTCAACTTCGCCTCTTTCTTCAAACATTTTTCTGTTGCTGTCTGACATTATGCTTTCAGCAAGTTCTTCTATATCAGGTGGTAATAATTTTTGTTCAGCAAGTGGGCGAAGTGTTCCATCAACACGCCCTACCGGAGGAAGTCCTGCACTTAAGTGAAGGTCTGATGCACCGTTTTTAACAGCAAGTGCAACAAGTTCCATGAATTTTGTCATAATCGTTGTTCTCCTCTTACATATAATAGGGGTTATTGTTCAAATGATACTTTCAACATTTCATCAATAGTTGTAATACCTTGTTTTACATATTGTCCTGCACTCATACGCAGTGTGTTCATTCCGTTTTCTACTGCCGCAGCCTTAATAGACTCAGTAGACCCACGAGTTGTAATAATATGTTTAACTTCTGGTGTGATTTGCATAATTTCGTATACCCCGATACGTCCAAAGAATCCTACATCCCCACAAAGTGGACAACCCTCTGCTTCGTAAATTGTAAGTTCTTCATCTTTTGGTGCGTTTAGTAATGTTTTCTCATCTTCTGTTGCAAGTCTTGGTTTTTTACAAGATACACAAAGTCTACGCACAAGACGTTGTGCAATAACTCCTACTAATGAGTCTGCAAGCAGATAAGATTCTAGCCCCATGTCAAGTAAACGAGAAATAGTTGCCGCTGAACTGTTTGTATGCAGTGTGCTTACAACTAAGTGACCTGTGATAGATGCTTGAACTGCGATAGATGCTGTTTCATAGTCACGTATCTCCCCTATCATTATAATGTCAGGGTCTTGACGTAGAATAGAACGAAGTGCACTTGCAAATGTAAGCCCAGCTTTAACATTAACATGTACTTGGTTAATCCCTGGAATATTTGCCTCTACCGGGTCTTCTACTGTGATGATGTTTACATCTTCTGTATTAAGTGCTGAAAGTGCTGTATATAATGTAGTAGATTTACCACTACCTGTAGGCCCTGTTACAAGGATAATTCCATTCGGGTTATCTAATATATGTTCAAATGCTTGAAGTTCCCATTCTTGCATACCAAGTTCAGCTTTTGTTTTTGTAAGTCCAACAGATGATGCAATACGCATAACTATTTTTTCACCATAAGATGAAGGAAGAATAGATACACGAATGTCATATTCACTTCTGTCTACAACAATTGAAATACGACCATCCTGTGGTTTACGCTTTTCAGAAATATCCATTCCACCCATGATTTTAATACGTGTTACAATCGCTGGCAGAAGATTTATATCATAAAGCATTTTTTCCATCAAAACACCATCAATACGGTAACGGATACGAACTTGTTTTTCAAGTGCATCAAAATGAATATCACTGGCACGTTGACGAACAGCTTGCTCAATTATAGAACGAACAAGTTGAACGATAGGTGCATTTTCAAGTTCTGCTTGTTGTGCAAGCTCCATATCTTCAAGTTGTTTAAGTTGCACTTCACGCTCTTTTGTATATTGTTCTGCTGCACTCATTGCCTCTCCAGAACCAAAATGCTTATCAAGTACAGCATTGATTTCCCCAACCGTTGCAATTCTAGGCTCAATTAAACAATTTGTGATAATCGAAATATCATCTTGTGCTGTCATATCAAGTGGGTTTGACATTGCAAGAATAAGCGCTCCACCATGTTGTTCATTATAACCAATTGGCAAAACGTTGTGTTTACGAAGCACGCTACCATTTACAAGACCAATTATGTCTGGCTCAATTCTAATACCACGCAAATCAATTCTTGGGATTCCAAGTTGCATTTCAAGCACAGTTGCTATATCGCTATCGGTAACTACACCCATTTCTATAAGGCAGTCACCTAACCATTTTTTATGTTTTTTTTGGAATTCTAAAGCATCCTGCAGCTGTGTTTCTGTGATAATGCCCTTTAATACAAGCAAGTCACCCAATCTGTATTTTTTCATTGACTCTGAACTCATTATAATGCACTTCCTTAAGCTAGAATTTAATATTTATTAGATATTTATAAACAAATTAGAAATATTTATTATATAGAATATTTAGTGATAAACTTTCACAAATTTATTCATTGTTATTATAACATAACCTCTTATCATTTGCAATAAAGATATACTTGCTTACAAAATCGTAAACTTCGGCTTTTGTGTGCATTTTCATGAATTAATTTGCATAATTATTCAATCGACAATTGATGTTAAATAGTTATGTTTTTAAAGAGTTTGATGTATTTTATGCTTTTATATACTTGTTTTAGTTTGTCATTTACCTTGTGACTATTTTATATAATTTAGCTTTTTAATAATTTAAAATGCAAAATTTAAGCGTTTTTTACAATTATATCAGTATAATGCAAACTTTTTGCAATTGAATTTTTATTTTTTTTATGTTAGACTGTATAATAATTGATAAATCCACTATGAAATTTGGTGAAATAACTTGTTATATATAGATTTTTTTAAAAATGTTTTTAGCAAAATACAGAATATTGTATTTTGTATCTCTTTGGTGACTATTGGCATCGCTTTATACTTAGTGTACCCTGTAGAGGTTTCAACTACTCGAGGTATTTTGATATTTTCGGCTCAAGCAATGGGGCTGACATTATCTTTTTACTTTCTTGCACTTTCTTTTTTAGTAGTATTCGAGATAATTTCTTGTCGTGCTAAAATAAACTCTTTTCAATTTGGTATGCAACCGCTTAGGGCTCTTGAATTAAAACGAATTGACTTACTTTATACTAAGTTATTTTATTGGCTATCTTTTTTAACGATACCACTATGTTTATTCTTTTTGCCTGATTATATTCCTCTTGTTATTTTGATTTACTTTCTATATTCAATTTATATTTATAGAATTATACAAGAAAAAAAGCATTTTATTAATGATTGGTTCAAAAATTCAATTGTTGTAAAAGAATTTAGTAAAACTTTCGACAATGTGTATTTTGACCCTTATAGCAGTTTTTCAGATAAAGAAATTTTAGATTTATTTTTATTCTATGATTCAAACGTGTTGTATGGTTCAAACCTGTTAATTGCTGAAAAATTAGGTAAATCTTTTTCTTGTTGTTCGCTTAAAGCTTATAACAGATTAGCTTATTCATCATCTGATAAAATCCTAGATGATAGATTTATTGGTACAGCTTTTAAATTTGCTAATTTATCCGACATTAATGAAGTGCTTATTGCTTCAAAAGGATTTCCAAATTCACAAAACCTTTTTATGCATTATAACAAAGTAAATTGTAACGACTCTATACAAACAGAAACAGCTTTATTTAACTATTTTTTTGATACTTTTTCAAAATCTGAAGTTGATGAAATAGCTCTTTTCACTCCATATTTAATCGATAAGGTAATTTCACTTAAAGAAGTTGTTGTTGATAAATTTGCTATTTTGTTTAAAGATAGCTACATTTATGTTTTTGTACAATCTGCTGAGAATGATAGATTATCCTTGCAACTAAATGATACAAGTCCTATTGATGATCAATATAATAAAATAAAAGATTTCATCAAATATTTATCTCGTGTTGTTGCAAATATTCCTTTTCTACACGACAACAAATAAGCTATAAAAAAATAAACTGTCGTATTAAGCCATTTATTTCAATTTCAAATAGCTAAAATTAATAAACAATGCTAAAAAATTATTAAAATTACAAAAAAGTCAGGGCGTGTGAACTGACCCCCAAAAGTTAGACACGATATTTTGTTTTAGGGGTGTCGCAAATGATTTTCATCACTTGTGACACCCCCATTAGGTTTAACTTTATCTTTTATAATATGGTAAAAATGCGTTGTATAGTTCGTCTTTAGCTATCTCTCCGGTGCTATACACAGTACCTTTGACATTTGAAAAATTATATCTTTTTCCTGCATGTTTAAAGAAAAGTATACTTTCAAGTTTCCCATTAGAAAGCTTTTTAATTACAATATCATTAATTGGTATTGTAATTTTTTTGTAGACTTTTGTTTTATTCTTTCCGTCAACATATGCCACATCTATACTGTTTTTGCCAATCCCTATATACACTACGGATTTCATAAATAGCGTTGCTATCACAGCTGCAACAATAGATGCTATATACATATGCAAATTAAGTTTGAATATTAAAAATAATCCTACACCTATACCAATCAAGGACATCAAAAGTATTCTTGGCAGATTAATATATGTTGCACTATGTACAGATGAATAATTTTCGCCATTAAACACTTTTACCAATGTTTCTTCGATTATTTTTCTATCATTCATTAAATGTTATACCTCTTATTTGAAATACAAAACCTCTCAAAAGACATTTCGTCATATTGAGAGGCTTTCTTTTAATTAAAGTTTAAAGATATCTTTTTTGTGTTCGTTGTTAATTACTTGTCCTAATGCTGAGTAAATAGCAGATGCACCACAGAAGATACCAACATAACCTGCAATAGTTGTGATTGTGTGGTTGCCTGTGAAATCACCAATTGATAATAATAGGAATAGAAGTGTTAGCGAACCAAAGATGATTTGTGTAATTTTATTATGAGTTAATGTTCCGATGAACATACCACCTGTGAAGATAGCCCATAATAATAAATAGAATCCCATTGATGTAAGGTCAGCTTTTTGTGATACAGGAAGTACCCAGATAAATACAAGTGACCACCAGAAACATCCGTAAGCTGTAAAAGCTGTTGCTCCAAAAGTGTTGCCTGTTTTAAATTCCATAATACCTGCAATAATTTGTGCTAAACCACCTAGCGCAAGACCCATAGCTATGATTACGATTGATAGCTCGATAATGCCTGAGTTGTGTAGATTTAAAAGCACTGTTGTCATACCAAATCCGATTAACCCTAATGGTGCTGGATTTGCAAAGTTTGTTGTGTTACTCATTTTTTTAAACTCTCCCTCTTTAAATAAAAAATCAAACTAGATAAGAGTTTACCATAATACACCTCAAAAATCAACAGTATTTAGCCAAAAAAATTCATTTTTCGTCCAATTTTTACATTCTTTTTTTGTGTAATCTATATAAAATATTTGTATATTCCATTTTCTTCAGCAAGTTTTATAAATCCTTTACGTCGCAAATGTTCTACATGTGCAAAAACTTCCAATGTTGCAAACCATTTTTGTGGCACTGGGAAATCACAAAATTTACCTGTACCAAAATCCCATTTAACACCATTTGTTATATCAAAAACTGTACTTTTACCCTCTTTTATAAGGTTAATGATGATTTCCAGTCGTGTTTTATGATGTTCTAAAAGTTCAGAAATTCGCTGTTTAGGCTGGTCTATCACTGTTCGATGTGATGAATAAATTACATCAACTTGCATTTCATCAACTTTTTTAAGATTTTGCAAAAATGCACCTAGATAATCTTGTTCAAAATCCCATAAATTAATGTTTGGTGAAATTCTATTCAAGATATGGTCTCCTGAAAACAAAATTTTATGATTTTTTTCATATAAACCCATTTGACCTGGAGTATGCCCCATTAAATCTATTGCTTCAAACTCATATTCCCCTATTTTAAAAATCTGCCCCTTTTCAACAGCTATATAATCAATAGGTTTATCTACTCGGTTTTTATATCCTGGGTGCATATCATAGCTCAAACGCTCATCAGCTGGAAAACCCATGATATTTTGCATTTCACTTAAATTTTCCCAATATTCTTTAGTTGTAAATGCATTTACTCGTTTTCCATCCACATCTGATATGTAAATTTTATTATTCTCTGTTTGAAGTTTGCACGCAAGCCCTGCATGGTCTGAATGCAAATGAGTTAAGAAGATATCTGTTTTATCTAGCGAGATATTAAGCTCTCCCAAAGCCGTCATCATTGCTTTATAACTTTCCTCGTTATTAAATCCTGTGTCAATCATGAGATTTCTTTCATCACTACAAATGATGTGACAATTCAGCACTTTTAACGGGCTGTTTGGCAATGGTATTTCTATTTTATATATGTTTTCAAGTATTTTTGTCATAATTTCACCTTTACAGTTTGTATTTTTGAAGCATACACACAGCATGTGCTGATATTCCTTCTTCCCTACCTGTGAAACCTAGTTTTTCTTCGGTGGTAGCTTTAATATTCACATCACCCTCATCACAATGCAGTGCTTTTTCAATATTTTGTTGCATTTGGTCAATAAAAGGACGAAGTCTAGGTTTTTGAGCGACTACAGTTGCATCAATATTAGAAATCATATACCCTTTTTTATCCATCACGTCATACACTCGCTCAAGCAAAATCACGCTTGAAATACCTTTGTACTGCTCATCAGTATCTGGAAAAAGCTTGCCTATATCGCCCAAACCTAACGCACCGACGATGCTATCCATAATCGCATGAATTAGCACATCAGCGTCACTATGACCTAAAAGTCCGAGTGTATGAGGGATTTCAATCCCACCTAGAATTAGTTTTCTGCCATCTACAAGTTTATGCACATCATATCCATGACCTATTCTATATTGTTTGCTCATTATCCATTCTCCTTTGCATTATCGCTTCACAGATATAAATATCTTCTGGTGTAGTAACTTTAATATTATCATAGCTTCCTTGTGACAAATTAGTATAAATTCCAAGAAGTTCAACTGCTGAACAATCATCTGTAATTGCAATATTTTCAGAAATTGCTTTTGACAATGCTCCTTTTATTAAATCTTTATCAAAAACTTGAGGTGTTTGAACTGCAACTATACTATCTCTATCAACATTTCCAACGGCTGTATTGTCTTTGACTAGTTTAATGCTGTCTTTAACTGCAACTGCTGGTGCTGCAGCCCCTGTTTTTGCTGCGAGTTCAATAGTATTTGAAATTATTTCATTCGTTACAAGTGGCCTTGCTCCGTCATGAATAGCCACAAGTCCACTATCAGAAGAACAAATACTCACCCCTGCAAGACATGAATGAGTTCTGCTTTGTCCACCTTTAATTATATGAGAAACTTTTGAAACTTCATATGTTTTACATAAATCACCATAAGGTATAATATCCATTTCACGACATACAATTATAATTTCATCTATGTATTCACATGAGTTAAATTGCAACAAAGTATGTGCTAAGATTGGTATATCAAAAACTTCCATAAGCAACTTATTTTGTCCTCCCATGCGGGAAGATGACCCAGCTGCAACTATAACTGCAGTTACTTTTCTATCTATTTTAATTTCTTTATCCTTTGAAAACATATTTTTTATACTATCTATAAATCCCAAAGTATCCACCTCATTTTTTCTGATTTCACTAACTCTTATTTTAACACAAAAAAATCCCCCAATAAAGGGGAATTTTAGCATTTAATTTTTAATTTTATTCTTTATGATATTTTTTCACTATGGAATGCAAAATCTAAAACTTTAGCGATTTCTTCATAGCTTTTATCAAGTGATAATATCAGTTCTGATATTAAGATTTGTTTTGCTGAGACTAGCATTTTTTTCTCACCATTAGAAAGCCCTCTTTGCATATATCTCAAAGACAGATTTTTGACAACTGATGCAACTTCATTAATGTCGCCACCACGTAGTTTTAATAAATTATCTCTATGGCGTCTGTTCCAAAACTTATCATCTTCGATATGTATTTTAGGGATATTTTCAATTACATCACACGCTCTTTCTTTCGACACGATTTTTCTAATACCTAAATCAGAGTGAGGGTTAGTTGGAAGAAAAATCGCCATATCATTTAATGCTAATTTCAGTGTGTAATATGTTGTATCACAACCATCAATTTTTTTTACAACTTGTTCTTCAATAATTCCAGCGCCATGCATTGGAAATACTATTTTATCGCCTACAGAAAACATAACTTCACTTCTCCTATTCGCAAAAATACAATTAAGTTTACAAAATATCAAGTCTTTAGTTTATTAAATCTGTCATATCAATTATCTATTGTTATTATACTATAATCCAATCAAACATTCAAGTTACAATCATGTTTATAATGTTAAATTTATGTATATTTTTTGATAACACATGCTTTAAAAAGCAAAAAAGTCGTAAATATTACAATATTCTATTTTTCATGACACTGCACAAACAATATACTAAATGTATTATTTACAACTTATATTCAATTTTAATCATCTTCGATAAAGAAGATTCTATAAATAAGATAAAAATAAGAAACTATAAACATGCTTACAAAAACAGCTGAATATTTCCTTAAAAAATCTGAAAATTTTGCACCAATAAAAATGCCCATAGAAACTAAACAAAGCTTAATAATCGCAAAATCTATTGCTGTAAATTTTTTTGCTTTGCTAAGTACAAAATCTGTAAGAGAGCTTAGTTTTCCCATAACAGGACAATCATTTTCTTGTGAAAATAAATTATATTCACATTTAATCATATGTTTCTCATCCTTTCTATATACCAAAAAAGCTAGTGCTTTTATTATGCTTTTATTTTAACACAATATACATTTTTTTGCAAATACATTTTTTGAATATTTAATATTTTTCTGTGCATTTATACTAAAATTCATTGTTTTTTTACAATTTTATCATGCATAGTATACTTATGAAGTTTGACAGCAACTTACAATTCTGTTATACTATTACATATATACCTTGAAATTACTAATATCCGAAACCCTTTTGTCACTTGAGAGGAGTGTGCTAACTATGATAAGATTTGACAGCGTAAGTAAATCCTTTAAGAAAAACAAGGTGCTAGATAATATATCTTTCACCATAGAAAAAGGTGAATTTGTAGCATTAATTGGTCCATCTGGATGTGGAAAAACAACAACACTTAAAATGATAAATGCATTATTAAAACCAACCTCTGGCGATATTTTTATTGATGACAAAAGTATTTTAACACAAAATATAATCGACCTTCGTAGAACTATGGGTTATGTAATCCAACAAACTGGACTATTTCCACATATGACTATTGAAGAAAACATTGAAATTATTCCTAAACTTATGAAAATGAATAAAGATGAAATTCGTGAGAGAACAATTTATCTTATGAATTTAATCGGTTTACATCCTGAAGATTTTTTATATCGTTATCCACCTCAATTATCTGGTGGCCAACTTCAGCGTATTGGAGTTGCACGTGCATTTGCAACAGATCCTGAAATCATTTTAATGGATGAACCGTTTTCAGCACTTGACCCTATAACTCGTGAACAATTACAAAACGAACTAATGTATTTACAATCTAAACTGCATAAGACTATAGTTTTTGTTACACATGATATGGATGAAGCTGTTAAAGTTGCTGATAGAATTTGTATTATGAACAAAGGCAAAATTGCTCAATATGACACGCCAGAAAATATACTTAAAAATCCAGCTGATGATTTTATATCTGATTTTGTTGGTAAAAAGAGAATTTGGTCAAATCCAGCACTTATTCGTGCTAGTGATATTATGATTCCTGAGCCTGTTTACACTTACACAGACATTTCACTACTTAAAGCTGTTGAAATTATGCGTTATCGCAAAGTAGATAGTATTTTAGTAGTTGATGATAACAAAGTTTTAAGAGGTACTGCAAAAGCTAATGTAATTCAGCGTGAAGCTGATAAAAATGCTCCTATTTCTAAAATTATGACACCTCATACACTTTGTGCAACACCTAATCAATCTATTATTGAACTTTTAAAAATTGTAAGAGAAAATAATATTTCTAACATTCCAGTAACTGATGATGATGGGAAATTACTTGGTTTAATTACAACAAGTAGCCTTGTAACTACTCTAAGCACACAATTTATTGATGAAGCTAACGAAGGAGGTGCTTTATCATGATGGAATTCTTCACAGGATATGCAGACTTTTTACAAAATCAGTATCAAGAACTTCTAACATTAATTTATGACCATATCGAACTTACAATTATAGCTGTATTTTTTGCAGTATTAATAGGTATACCACTTGGTATATTAATTGCAACAGTAGACGGATTTGATAAACCAATATTAGGTTTTGCAAATGTAATGCAAGCTGTACCAAGTTTAGCAGCATTAGGTTTACTTGTTCCAATTTTAGGGATTGGTAGTCCACCTGCAATATTCATGGTTGTACTTTATTCATTATTACCTATTGTAAAGAACACATATACGGGTATAAAAAACATAAATCCACAAACAATTGAAGCTGCACATGGTATAGGAATGACATCATTCCAAGTATTAACAAAAGTACAATTACCATTATCTTTACCAGTTATTATGGCAGGTCTTAGAATTTCTGCTGTTACAGCTGTTGGACTTATGACAATTGCAGCTTATATTGGTGCTGGTGGATTAGGAAACTTTGTAATTTCTGGTATTCAAACTAACAATGAATATTTAATGTTATCTGGTGCAATTCCTGCTTGTATTTTAGCTTTATTAATGGATTTCATTATGGCTAAAATTGAAAAAGCTGTTACACCGATAAGTTTATCTGTAGATGCGACTCAGCTTACACGTGAAAAAATCAAAAAATTACGTATGTCACAAAAAAGAATTATTGCAGCATCATTAGTAATTGTACTTGTTTTTGTATCTGCCTTTGCATATTCCTTTATCCCACAAGATGGTGATATTATTGTTATTTCTTCAAAGCCAGAAGTTGAAGGTGTAATAATGGGAAATATTATTGCAGAATTATTAGATTATCATACAGATTATGAAATTGAACGTAATTTAGGTTTAGGTGCAACAGATATCATAGCAAATGCAATGCAAATTGGTGAAATTGATATTTATCCTGAATATTCTGGTAGTTATTATAGTGCGATTATGAAACTTGCTCCAGTTCCTGGAACATCTCCAGAGGATTTATATGAACAAGTTCGTATAGCAAATGAACAGGCTGGTGTTACTTATTTAGCACCTTATGGATTTAATAACACATATACACTTGGAGTTTTACCTGAAACGGCTCAAAAGTATAATCTTTCTAAGATTTCTGATTTAATTGGTGTATCTAATAATTTCATATTAGCGTGTGACCAAGAATTCCCACATAGAGCTGATGGTATTCCTGCTTTACAAGCCGTTTATGAAGGATTAGATTTTGCAGGTTATCTTCAATTTAGTGGTGTATTTATGTATGAAGCATTATTAACTGATGAAGTTGAAATTATGACACCTTTTGCAACAGATGCATTACTTAAACAATATGATATAGTTATTCTTGAAGATGATTTATCTGCTTTCCCAAGTTATGACATGGGAACGATGGTTAGAACTGAAATTGCTGAACAATATCCTGATATTATTCCAATTTTAGAACAATTAGAAGGCACATTAACTGATGATGAAATGGCAGATTTAAATGCTCAAGTAGTTATTGATAAGAAAACTCATGTTGAAGTTGCAAGAAACTTTTTAATTGAAGAAGGTTTAATTTCTGAATAACATAAAAATCGAAGGAAAATTTTTCCTTCGATTTTTTATATATGTAATACTTTGTAAATTTTGTATTTTTATCCTAAAATCTTATACAAAATACAAATTTTTAATTATGTATAATTCTACTTATATTTAATCTAAGATTATGATATACTAACTTTGTAGAGAATTTCCTAACTTTTCTTAGCGAAATTTACATATAAAGGAAGTGTTCATTATGTTAGATGCATTTTTTACAAAACGCACAATCAGGCACTTCAAAGATAAAAGTATTGCACCACAGGATTTACTGGCTCTTTTTCGTGCCGGCATGCATAGTACGCAAAACAAAAAGAATAAACCATGGCAATTTATAATAGTTAATAATTCAGAAATTATGAACAAAATTCATGAGATTTTTCCTTTTTCCGAAATTTTAGAAAATGCTCCAGCTTGTATTGTTATTTGTGGGGATAAATCGCTTGAAAGTGCTGATGATTTTGCGCTTGAAGATTGCAATACATCTATTAATAATATTTTATTAGTTGCACAATGTCTTAATATCGGTACTTGTTTTTTGGGAATTCGCCCTCGTGAAGTTAATGCAGAGATTAAATATCAAAAGCTTTTTTCTTTGCCACATAATATTGTGTCTTATGGATTTATTGTTTTAGGCTATGTAGAACCTTATGCAAATTCGGCTATTCCTTTTAATTCTCGCCCACATTTTAATCATTGGTGATAAACAAAACCTCGGAGGAAAATTTCCTTCGAGGTTTTTTGTGGATTAAAAAAGGACACCCAAAAGGGTGTCCTTTATGTTACTTACCGTCATTTAGAATGAGGTATGTATAATTTTGAGGGGATTAAGCGATAGTGATTGTTACGTCACCAGTAACATCAGCAGGAATTGTTAATGTTACTGTAGCTGGAATAATAGTATTATCATCTGTATCAGTAACAGTAATAGTTGCAGTATCTATAGTAGTGCTTCCAACTTTAGCTGTAATAGTGATAGTACCATCAGCATCAGCAACTTTATCAGCAGTTGCTTCAAAAACAACATCTACAGCAGCAGTACCATCTACATCTTGTGCATTAGTTGCAGCAACTGTGTATTTTGCAGTACCGATAGTTACTTCTGTAGCAGAAGTTGCAGCGATAGTATAAATTACATTTGTAACATAGTTTGCATTAGCAAGTGCAATTTCAGCCATAGCTTTTGCAGCGCTATCATAATCCGTGTAGTTTGTAGAATTAATTACAAGTGTATCTTGAATATAAGTTACACCAGCAGCTGTAAGAACTTCTGTACCCGCTGGAAGACCAGTTGTTGCATGAGTTGGAAGACCAGCTACGATATTTTTAGCATCAACTACAGCTTGTGTAGCATCAGCAACGTCTACTGTTAGGTTAGCTGAATCGCCATTGATGTCATCGTTTTTATCAACGAATACAGCTTTAGCTAGCTCGTAACCAGTTTTATTTTCGAATATAACAATAGCATTTTTAGTTGCAGTAGTAGTTGTTACGCCAGCAACTGTTGCTTCGCTTGTGTCAGCTTTACGGTAAGAGTTAGCACCTTTAGCTGTTTCAGCTACTTCAACACCTACTACTAGAGTATCAGCGTCAGCTGTGTAAGCTGTGCCACCCCATTGAGTGATGTAAGTTGAAGCTGTATCTTTGATAGCTATGATTTCAGCATTATTAGCAATAGTTCTTGAACCAATAGCCGTGCTAGCATTACCAGAAACTACATCGCTACCATTAATTGAGTAAGCTGTAACTTTTGATTTTGAAACTTCGCCATCTTCAACAGCGTCGTATACTACATAGTCACCGTCAACAATTGTGCCAACTGTGTTACCATCAATAACAAGTTCAACTTCACCTTCAGCTGTCCACACTGTGTATTCAGTGTTTGAACCGTTAGTGTAAGTACCGTCACCAGTTACATAACCGTAAACAGTTTCTTTACCAGCTGCACTTGGAGCTGATTCAGCATAAATAGCAAATGCTTTAACAATACCATCTTCTTCAATATAAGTAGAAATAGTAGGCTCATCAGCTGTTAGAACACCTTTGTCTAAGTCATGGTCATATTCGTCAATACCATCAATTGTAGCAAGGTCAGTTACTTTGTAAACGCCCCACTCTTTATCATCTTCAGCATATACGAATGCAACAGCATCAGTCGCTACAGGCATTGCTGAATTAGCAACAGTTGTATCAAGTGTAAATGTTTTCGCATCTTCATCATATTTAGATATAACTGCATCATCTCTTACGCTATCTTTTTCGATTTCAGCTGTGTCGCCGTCATCTTTAGTTGAGTATTCAACTAGAGTGTTAAGAGCAAGTTCTGCGTCATCAGCATCACCAGTACCCCAAGTATTGTAAACGCCATCTGAATCATCTAAATCATAAACTACAGAAGCACCATCAGCTTGGTATAGTTTAATTTGGTCATTTACGCCATCAGCACCTGAAGTGATTACTGCGTAGTTTTTGATAGCGTCATCAGATGCCATAGCAGCAACCCAAAGACCACCGTCAACGATTACATTGTAATCAATACCAACGTCTGAATCTTCAACTGCTGGGTTAGCACCAGTTGTAGCTAAATCGTAATCTTCAACTGTTTCAACAACTGAAGTTTTTACGCTAAATGTAGTTGCAGGGTTAGTAGAAGTGTAAGTAATACTATCTACTTCAAGGTTTCTTTTGTAGAAAGTTTCGTCGTTAATTTCGATTTCGTCTGCACCTTTAAGAGCAGTCATTTCGCCTTCAACGATGTCAGCTTTTTCAACTACATAAGTATCACCGAATAGTTTTGAGTAAACAACGATGTCTTCATCATCCATACCTTCGTATGCAACAACATCATCTAAGTCTTGATTACCTATAGTTGCAAATTGAACTTCATCATCAAGAACATCAACTACTTGGTCGTACATTCTTTCAGTTACGAAGATAGTAGCGATATCGCCATCTTCATTTTCGATAAGTTTAACTTGGTCAGCTGAGTTTACATCAAATGTACCTTTAATGTATTCTGCACTAGCTTGAGTTTCAGTCATGTAAGTATCGTTATCATCATAGTTTGTAATAACTTGTACATATTCTTTATCAGCATCGTTTGTCGCTGGTTTGTAGTCTGTTCCATCGATTTCAATGTTGTTCACTTCAGTGTTAGCATCGTTCATTTCGATGTCAAGATCAGCTTTGATTACGCTGTGAGCAGTAGTGTCACCACTTAGACGAACGCCGTATACTCTGTCATCTTTAATATCGTAACCTGAACCGTCTTTATCTTGATAAAGAACAACAACTTCTTCACCGATCATAGATAAATCCATGTCATATGCGAAAGTTTCGCTCTCATCTTGGTCTTCTCCACCCATTTCGATACGGATTTCGCCATCTTTAACGTTTCCGCCGTAAGAGTAGTCGCCGTTACCCATGTAAACGCCTTCAAATTCTACTAAATCTAAGAATTTGTAACCAACAGATACAGGAGCACCTTTAACTTCGTCTTTTACGAAAGCGTCGATGTCTTTTGAATATTCAACAGTGTCTACTGAAAGTAGGTTGTTAAGCATGATAGCAACGATTTCACGAAGAGCGCCTTCAGTAGCAGCACCAGTGTTAACGTCATCTAAGATACCTTCAACTGTAGCAAGTTCAGCAGTTGAAAGAGCCCATGAAGGACCAACTAGACCAGCTTTATCAGCTTGGTAACCAGCAACAGTAAGCATCATTTTAGCTGCTTCAACAACTGTTACAGGAGCGTTAGGATCGAATACACCGTAACCTTTACCAGCGATGATACCGTTAGCGTAACAGAAGTTTACGTAACCGATAGCCCACTCAGCGTTACCCATATCAACGAAAGGATTTTGGATTGAAGTTTCCCAGAAAGAAGCATCAGTTTGTCCACCGTTGTATAGTGTGTAGATCATTTTTGCCATTTCAGCACGAGTTACCACTTTTTCTGGTCCGAATGAACCATCTGGGTAACCTTGGATAATGCTAAGAGCAACCATGTTGTCAACAGCATCAGTAGCGTCAGCAGAAATGCTATCAGCATCTGTGAACGCAGCGCCAGCTAGCATTGATAGTGACATCGTTGAAGCTAGTGTAAGCGCAAGAACTTTTTTTAAAGTTTTCATGTTTTTAATTCCTCCTCAAAATTTAGGCTATTTGCCTTTGTAGATACTTTACCAAATAAAGCACATGTTGTAAATACTTTTTGCGTATATGTAATATTACTGTAACATTTCTCGTAATGTTACAAAACTGGCTTTTGAATGTAATATAATTTTCTTATATTTCTTAGATTGCTTAAAAAATAAAAAAGAGTGACCTTTAAACAAAGTCACTCTGTTAAATTTAATTAATCTTCGTCGATTTCAAGATATTCTTTTAAATCAGCAAATAGATTTTTAGTATCAACATCATCTTCAACAACTAAAGATAAAGGCTCATTTAATCCTAAAATGAACATACCTAGTAAAGATTTTGCATCTACCATACCACTTTTCCCATGAATCCAAATATCATATGAATATTGAGATACAATAGCATTAATTTTTTGAATGTCTCCAGTGTTTTTAACTCTGATAGTACGTGTCATGTTTATTCCTCCATATAAGTTGTGATTTCCAATAGTTACTATATTTACATTATACAACTTGTTTTTAAAAATAGAAATATGTTTTTTTCATCAATTTGTACAATTATAACACTGCATTTTTGTGCATAACAACTGCTTGTGTATTTATATAAGGTATTTTGTGTTAATTTTTAATATATTACTCTTAAATAATTTAATTGATAAATTAAAACATGAGAAAAGACTTTATCCCCATAGCATCAACACTGGGGATAAAGCCTTTATATTTTATGCAGATATACTATACAAGTTCAATGATAGCCATTTCAGCACAGTCACCACGACGTGGGCCTGTTTTGATAATTCTTGTATAACCACCGTTACGAGTATCATAGCTTGGTGCAATTTCAGAGAACACCTTAGTTACAACATCTTCTTTAGTGATAAAAGCAAGAGCTTGACGTCTTGTTGCTAGAGTATTTTTCTTACCTAAAGTAATCATTTTTTCTGCAAGTGGACGAACTTCTTTAGCTCTTGTAACAGTTGTTTCAATTCTGCCGTTTTCAAGTAGATAAGTTACCATTGCACGAAGCATAGCACGTCTATGGTCACTATTTCTACCAAGTTTACGGTTTCCTGCCATTACAAATACCTCCTTTGTATGGTTTTCCGAATTTTTCGGAATTTTGCAATTTAGTTTTACTCTAAAGTGAAGTTTTTTAAAGGTAAACCCCACTTTAAAGTAATATATTTTGGAGTTTTAATAAAACTCTCTAAAGTTTAGTCTTCGCTTTTAGCTAAAGATAATTCCATAGCTTCTAGCTTGTGGATAACTTCTTCAAGTGATTTTCTTCCAAGATTACGAACTTTCATCATGTCATCTTCAGAAGTGTTCACAAGATCTTCCACAGTATTGATACCGGCACGTTTTAAACAGTTGAATGAACGAACTGATAAATCCAGTTCTTCGATTGTCATTTCAAGAATTTTATCTTGTTGACTTTCAGCTTTTTCAACAACTGTTGATCTCATACCGATTTCTTCGGATAAATCTACGAATAGATTTAAGTGGTCAGTTAATACTTTAGCACCTAGAGATACCGCATCACGAGCAGTAATAGTTCTATCTGTCCAAATTTCAAGTGTAAGTTTATCATAGTCAACCATGTTTCCTACACGTGTATTTTCGATAGAATAATTAACTTTATACACAGGTGTATAAATGCTATCTACAGGAATTGTTCCTATAGAATTTTGATGCTGTTTATTACGTTCTGCTGGAACATATCCTCTACCATGACTTAAGGTAAGCTCTACTGATAGGCGTGCATCGCTCATAAGCGTAGCAATATGCAAATCAGGGTTTAAAATTTCAACATCAGAATCTGCGTGAATGTCACCTGCGGTAACTACACCTTCACCTGAAGCTTCGATATAAACTGTTTTTGTTCCTTCGCAATGTAATTTAGCTATGATGCCTTTTACATTAAGAACAATTTCAGTTACATCTTCTTTTACACCCGGAATTGTAGAAAATTCATGCTGAACGCCACCAATCTTGATGCTTGTTACAGCTGTACCGGGAAGGGATGATAGTAAAATACGGCGTAGGGAGTTCCCTAGCGTTGTTCCATATCCACGTTCTAGCGGTTCTACTACAAATTTACCATACGAACCGTCTTCCTCCAGAAATTCGCAATCAATACGAGGCTTCTCGATTTCAATCATTTATGATACCCTCCTTGTAACCGGCTTAATTGTATATATATATTCGTCTTTATGTTGAGGATTGTTAGTATTACTTAGAATAAAGTTCGACAATCAGATGTTCCTCTACGTCAAAATCAAGTTCTGTTCTAACAGGTTTTGCGTTAATTTTACCTTCGAACGCGTCTTTTTCTCTTGACATCCAAGATGGAGTTGAAGTCGCACCTTTTTCTTCAAGTAAAGTTTTGAATTTTGTAGTAGTTCTTGATTTTTCGCAAACGCCTACAACATCTCCAACTTTCACAGAATATGACGGAATATTTACACGTTGTCCGTTTACAGTAAAGTGAGCGTGGTTTACAAGTTGTCTTGCTTCACGTCTTGTGTTAGCAAATCCAAGTCTATAAACAATGCTGTCTAGTCTTAGTTCTAACAGTTCAAGTAGCACTTCACCAGTGATTCCATGAGCTTTTTCAGCTTTTTCATAATATTTTCTAAATTGAGTTTCAAGTACGCCATAAACAAATTTAACTTTTTGTTTTTCGTTAAGTTGTAAACCGTATTCAGATTGTTTTCTCTTATTAGGCTTTGGGTTTCTGTTAGTTTCTTTATGAACTCCTAAAACCGCTGGAGAAATACCTAATGTTTTACATCTTTTTAGAATTGGTTGTCTATTTTTAGCCATTTGGTAAATCCCTCCTATACTCTTCTTCTTTTTGGTGGACGGCAACCGTTATGAGGAATTGGAGTAACATCTTTAATCATGCTAACTTCAAGACCTGCAGCTTGAAGTGCACGGATAGCAGCTTCACGGCCTGAGCCTGGTCCTTTTACAAATACTTCTACAGATTTTAAACCGTGTTCCATAGCAGCTTTTGCTGCTGTTTCAGCAGCTGTTTGTGCTGCGAATGGAGTAGATTTTCTTGAGCCTCTAAAGCCCATTTCACCTGCAGATGCCCAAGATAAAGCATTACCTTTTGTATCTGTAATAGTAACAATTGTGTTATTGAAAGAGGAGCGAATATGAGCTGCACCTTTTTCAATGTTTTTACGTTCACGACGGCGAGGTTTAGCTGCGCCTTTCTTTTGTGCTTTTGCCATTTACTTGCTACCTCCTTACTTCTTCTTATTAGCGATAGTCTTTTTAGGACCTTTTCTTGTTCTTGCATTTGTTTTAGAACGTTGTCCACGAACTGGTAGACCACGTCTATGACGAATGCCTCTGTAACAGCCGATTTCTACAAGACGCTTAATGTTAAGCGCGATGTCACGACGAAGGTCACCTTCAACCGTATAATCTCTGTCAATTGCTTCACGAAGTTTCGCAACGTCATCTTCTGTTAGGTCACGAACTCTTGTATCAGGGTTTACACCTGTTTTTTCTAGTATATCGTTTGATAACTTCCTACCGATACCGTAGATATAAGTTAAACCTATTTCTACTCTTTTCTCACGTGGAAGGTCAACACCGGCAATACGTGCCATATTAATACGCACCTCCTGGCTTATATAATTTTCTTAGCCTTGTTTTTGTTTGTGTTTTGGGTTAATACAGATAACCATAACACGACCTTTTCTACGAATAATTTTGCATTTTTCGCAGATTGGTTTTACTGATGGTCTTACTTTCATTTTAGAAACCTCCACTGTTAAGTGAATAGTGAACAGTGAATAGTGAACAGTTTCCTGCCTTTTTCACTTTTCGACTTTCATTTTTCATTTTTCACTATAAAACCGAAAGGTTTTATTTTGATCTCCAAGTAATTCTACCACGAGTTAAATCGTAAGGTGACATTTGCACAGTTACTTTGTCTCCTGGTAAAATTCTTATAAAATTCATTCTAAGTTTTCCAGAAATATGAGCTAAAATTTTATGCCCATTTGGAAGTTCAACTTGGAATGTCGCATTGGGCAGCGCCTCTATGACGGTACCTTCAAGCTCTATTACATCATCCTTCGCCAAAATTTACTACCCCCTTAAGGTTTTTGGTCTGTGTCTTCGGAAAATTCCGAAAGAGCACGGCGTATATCATTATTTGTAATCTTGTCCCCAGACAATAGTTTAGTTGCCAATTTTTCATGACACGTTCCAACTTTTTGCCCGTGTTTCTGTTTTTTGCGTTTAGGATTTGTAATCCCTCTGGCTTTTCCATCAACAAGATACATATATCCATCTTCAGTTGCAGATATGACAATGGAAAACTTTCCTGTGTCTCTTCCCTTTGTAGATATGATAATGTCTGTTATATTCATGAGATTTAAACCTCACTTTGAGCCTTCGTTAAAATTTCTGGCTCGCCTTCTGTTATGACTATTGTGTTTTCATAATGTGCAGACAGCTTTCCGTCAGTCGGAACGACCGTCCAGTTATCTGATAGAACTTTTACATCGTAAACGCCTTCATTTACCATTGGCTCTATCGCAAGTGTCATACCACACTTAAGCCTTACAGACCTGCCTGGTAGACCAAAGTTTGGAACTTCAGGGGACTCGTGCAAGGATGTGCCGATACCATGGCCTACAAATTTTCGTACAACAGAAAAACCATTGTTTTCAACATAAGTTTGTATAGCTGCTGAAATATCGGATAATCTTTGTCCCTCTCGGGCATATTTGATACCCTCATAGAAACTCTGCCGTGTTACATCAATTAAATGTTGAGCCTCTTTAGATATTGTACCACAAGGAAAGGTGTTTGCGCAATCCCCATGGAAGCCATTTTTATATGCTCCAACATCTATTGACACGATATCACCCTCTAAAATCTTACGACTTTTGGAAGGAATACCATGAATTACCTCTTCATTTATTGAAATACAGGCACTTCCCGGGAAACCACCATATCCTAAGAAGGACGGTTTAGCACCCCTTTTTATGATGAATGCTTTAATTGCATCATCAATTTCACCTGTTGTAACACCTGGCTTCACCATTGCGCCGGCGAGGCTAAGTGCCGTCGCCGCAATTACGCAAGGTTCTCTCATAAGTTCTATTTCATTTGGTGATTTAAGCTTAATCATTACTTAATCTCCAATATTTTAAGTGCTTCGCCCATCACATGTTCAATAGTAGTTTCCGCAATAATTTTACGGAATTTACGTTGACCTCTGTAATACGCAACCAAAGGTTTTGTAACAGTGTGATAAGTTTTAAGTCTGTCTATAACAACTTCAGCTTTATCATCACTTCTAATAGTAAGTTCTGCTGAACAATCGTCACACACATCTTGTTTTTTTGGCGGGTTATTTACGATATGATAAGTAGCTCCGCATGATACACAGCTTCTTCTACCTGTCATACGTTCTTCGATAATTTTATCGTCCACCTCAAGCCCTAATGCAATATCAATATCACAGATAGCATCTAGTGCTTCAGCTTGGTCAATTGTTCGTGGAAATCCATCTAAGATAAAGCCTTGTTGACAATCAGGTCGAGCAAAACGCTCTTTTATCATGCCGATAACAACTTCATCTGGAACAAGTTTTCCTGCGTCCATAAATGACTTAGCGTTTTTTCCGAGTTCTGTATTGTTTTTAATCGCTTCACGCAAAATATTGCCTGTCGAGATAGTTGGAATTGAAAGTCTTTTTGACAGGTTGCCAGCAAGAGTTCCTTTTCCTGCCCCAGGAGGGCCTAATAGAATTAAATTCATCTACAGTTCTCCTTATTCAAGAAATCCTTTATAATGACGCATCATCATTTGAGATTCTAATTGTTTAACAGTGTCTAAAGCTACACCTACTACGATTAGAAGTGATGTACCACCTAACGCTACACCAGAAAGTGTTGGAGACACAGCTCCTACGATTAAAGGTAGTGTTGCAACCACGCCTAAGAATACAGCTCCCATAAAAGTGATTTTTGCAAGCACTTTTGTGATGAACTCACTTGTAGGTCTACCAGGACGGAATCCTGGAATAAATCCACCGTTCTTTTTTAGATTATTGGCAATTTCTATCGGATTAAACTGAACCGCTGAATAAAAATAGCTGAAACCTAAAATTAATAGTAAATAAAGTATAATATATACAGGGCTAGTTTGTGCCATTACATCAAGGAAGCTACTCCAGAAACTTCCTTCTTCTGGTACAAGGAACATGCCTATTGTACTTGGAAGAGAAAGAAGTGAAGATGCAAAGATGATTGGCATAACGCCTGACGCTGATACCTTAATAGGTAAATGCGTAGATTGACCACCATACATTTTACGTCCAACAACACGTTTTGCGTATTGAATTGGAATTCTACGTTCTGCAGCATTCATAAATACAACGAATACAACTAAAGCAAGAGCTAAAATTGCGATGATAATCATAATAACAACATGAACAGAGCCAGATGCTACAAGATTATACATGCTCATTACCATAGAAGGTACACGTGAAATAATACCAGCAAAAAGAATCATTGAAGTACCGTTACCAATACCTTTTTTTGTGATATTTTCGCCAAGCCACATTACGATTGCAGTACCTGCTGTAAATGTTAAAACGATAACAAAAGCATCAAATGCTGTAGAGTCTGTTTGAAGTAGACCTGACATTGATAGGAAGATGTAGAATGAGTAAGCTTGGATAAGACCGATTACTGTTGCTAAATAACGAGTAATTTTACCTATCGTTTTTTTACCTTCTTCGCCACCCTCTTTAGCTAAACGTTCTAAAGCAGGAATTGCGATAGTTAATAATTGAATAATGATTGATGCGTTAATGTATGGAGTAATGGACATCGCAAACAATGTAGCTTGTGACAAACCACCACCCGTGAACACATCAATAAAACCGAACATGGTATTACTTGCACTTTGGAAGAATAAATCTAAAAGTTCAAGGTTTATACCAGGTACAGGGATGGAAGAACCCAAACGAAATAAGAAAATCATAAATAACGTATAAGTCATCTTCTTGCGAAGTTCTGGTATACGCCATGCATTTCTCATGGTTTCGAGCATCTTATACCACCTCCACCTTACCACCGGCAGCTTCAATCTTTTGTTTTGCACTTTCTGAGAAAGCATTAGCTTTAACAGTTAGTTTTTTAGTAATTTCGCCATTACCTAGTATTTTAAGTCCATCAAGTGCTTTTGAAACGATACCATTTTCAAGAAGTAGGTTGATGTCTACAACTGTACCATCTTCGAATACATCTAAAGATGCAACGTTAACAGTTCCAATTTTAAGAGCCCAAATGTTAGTGAATCCGCGTTTTGGTAAACGACGAACTAAAGGCATTTGACCACCTTCAAAACCAGGACGTACACCGCCGCCTGAACGAGCCCATTGACCCTTATGTCCACGACCAGCAGTTTTTCCGTTACCTGATCCTTTACCACGACCCTTACGGTACGCTGGTTTTACAGAGCCTTCAACAGGCTGTAAGTTATGCAGGTTCATAATATCTGCACCTCCTTAACTAATTGCTTCAACAGACACAAGATAAGAAATCTTTTTGATTTTACCTTGAGTTTGAGCGTTATCAGGCTGAACAGTTACGTCGCCTACTTTTTTAAGACCCAGTGCATGAGCTGTGGCAATATGTTTATCCAGTCTGCCAATTAAGCTCTTGTTTAGGGTAATTTTCATGTTAGCCATTTAAAATACCCCCTAGCCTAAAATTTCTTTTGCAGATTTACCACGAGCTTTTGAAACTTCTTCAAGACTCTTAAGAGCTTTAAGACCTTCAATAGTAGCAGTAACTACATTTTGTGGATTATTTGAACGTAGACACTTAGTTCTAATGTCTTTAATTCCAGCAGCTTCTACAACCGCACGAACCGCGCCACCAGCGATAACACCAGTACCAGGGCCAGCTGGTTTAAGTAGTACTCTACCTGCACCAAACTCACCAACGATTTCATGAGGAATAGTTGTGCCTAAAGTGTTAACTTTAATTAAGTTTTTCTTTGCGTCTTCAATACCTTTGCGAATTGCGTCAGGAACTTCAGATGCTTTACCAAGACCAAATCCTACAGTACCATTTCCATCACCTACAACTACTAAAGCTGCAAATTTGAAGATACGTCCACCCTTAACAGTTTTAGATACACGGTTCAGGGCTACAACTTTTTCGGATAGTTCTACAGCATTTGTTTCTGTTTTAACAGCCATTGTTTAGCCTCCCTCCACTAAAACTTAAGGCCGCCCTCACGGGCACCTTCAGCTAATTCTTTTACACGACCATGATATAAATATCCACCACGGTCAAATACTACTGCTGATATTCCTTTTTCAGCAGCACGAGCAGCAACTAAAGCGCCAACTTTTTTAGCAGCATCTTTATTTCCGCCGTAATCTGCGAAATCTTTTTCAACAGTAGAAGCAGAGGCAAGCGTTACACCGCTTACATCATCTATAACTTGAGCATAGATGTTTTTTGCACTTCTATAAACATTAAGACGAGGTCTTTCAGCAGTTCCGGAAATTGTGCCACGAACTCGCTTATGTCTTCTAAGACGACTTTTGTTTGAATCCTTTTTTGCAACCATTTAGCACAGCCTCCTTTACTTCTTCTTAGCTCCGGTTTTACCCTCTTTGCGGCGGATAACTTCATCAGCATATTTAATACCTTTACCTTTGTAAGGCTCTGGTGGACGTTTTTCACGTACTTCAGCTGCGAATTGACCTACCACTTGTTTGTTAGGACCGGAAATAATAATTTTATTTGTGCCTTCTACATCAATTGTAATACCAGGAATTTCTTCCATGATAACTTGATGTGAATAACCTAAGTTCATTACAAGTTGGTTACCTTGTTTTTGAACTCTGTAACCTACACCATTAACTTCTAAAACTTTTTTGAAGCCTTCGCTTACACCGATACACATATTATTGATAAGTGTACGAGTAAGGCCATGAAGTGAACGGTTTTGTTTTAAATCATTTGGACGAGTAACCGTAATTGTGTTACCATCAATGCTTACCTGCATGTTTGGGTGAATCTCTTGAGTTAGAGTTTCTTTAGCCCCTTTTACAGTGATTACACCATCATTCATTGAAGCTGTAACACCAGCAGGTACAGTAATTGGCGCACGACCTATTCTAGACATAGTTTAGTACCTCCCCTTACCATACAAACGCAAGGACTTCGCCACCAACATTAAGGCTACGAGCCTTCTTGTCAGTCATTACGCCCTTGGATGTAGAAATTATAGCGATACCTAAACCTTTAAGAACTTTTGGAAGTTCAGCAGAACCTGCGTATACACGAAGTCCTGGTTTTGAAACTCTTTTAAGTCCTGAAATAGCTTTTGCACGGTTTTCGCCGTATTTTAAAGCGATTCTGATGACACCTTGGCCACCATCTTCGATTAGTTGATAGTTTTTAATATATCCTTCTTCACGTAGAATTTCAGCAATTGCTTTTTTCATACCTGAAGCTGGAACATCAACGCTATCATGACGAGCAGAGCCAGCATTACGAATTCTCGTAAGCATATCTGCTATTGGATCTGTGATATGCATTTTATATCCTCCTCATAGAAGTTAGAAAGTTGTCTTTCCACTTTTCTTCATGCATCGCCTTTTGCAATGCATGACGCACCGAAATGCGATTTCTATATTTATATACACGGACAAATGAATGTCCGTATATATCAAATAACTTTAATAACTAAGTTACATGTAAATTTTATCTTACGATAAAAATTACCAAGAAGCTTTACGTACGCCAGGAATTTGTCCTTTGTACGCTAGTTCTCTAAAGCAAATACGGCAGATACCAAAGTCACGAATGTACGCATGTGGACGTCCGCAAATTTTACATCTGTTGTACTGACGAGTTGAGAACTTAGGTTCTTTTTGTTGTTTTAGTACCATTGCCTTTTTAGCCATTGTACAATTCCTCCTATGCCTTTGAGAACGGAGCGCCCATTAATGTTAATAGCTCTCTCGCCTCTTCGTCAGTATTTGCAGTAGTACAGATAACGATATCCATACCACGGATTTTATCTATTTTATCATACTCAATTTCAGAGAAGATAAGTTGTTCTTTTAAGCCTAGTGCATAGTTTCCTCTGCCGTCGAAAGCATTAGGGTTGATACCTCTAAAGTCACGAACACGTGGAAGTGCAAGGTTTAAAAGTCTGTCTAAGAATTCCCACATACGGTCTGCACGTAGAGTAACTTTTACACCTACAGGCATACCTTCACGAAGTTTAAAGTTCGCAACTGATTTTCTAGCACGAGTTACGATAGGTTTTTGACCTGTGATTAAACCGATATCGTTCATGATAGCGTCAACAACTTTAGCGTTGTCTTTCGCTTCATTACCACAACCTACGTTGATAACGATTTTTTCGATTCCAGGAATTTGCATTGGGCTTTTATACTCAAATTTTTTCATAAGAGCAGGAGCTACGTCCGCCTTATACATATCTTTAAGTCTTGGCACGTAATTTCCCCCTCTCCTATATTTCTACGCCACAATGTTTACAAACACGAGTTTTAGTTACTTTGCCGTTAGCATCAGTAGAAATGTTGTGTTTTAAACGAGTTGGCTTTGAGCATTTTAGGCAAACATTCATAAGTTTACAAGCACGAATTGTGCCTTCACTTTTCACGATGCCACCAGTTTCGCCTTGACGACGAGGTTTTGTATGACGAGTTACGATGTTAACACCTTCAACAACAGCCATACCTTTTTCAGGGTTTACAGACACAACTTTGCCTTTTTTCCCTTTTTCTTTACCTGAAAGAACGACTACGGTGTCGCCCTTTTTAATATGCAATGTATTCATTAAGCGACCTCCTTATAATACTTCAGGTGCAAGTGATAAAATTTTCATATAATCTTTATCACGTAGTTCACGAGCAACTGGTCCAAAGATACGAGTACCACGAGGGTTTTTATCTTCTTTGATGATTACAGCTGCATTTTCATCGAAACGAACATAGCTACCATCTGCACGACGTAAGCCTTTTCTAGTACGAACGATAACTGCTTTAACAACGTCACCTTTCTTTACTACGCCACCTGGGCTAGCTTTACGAACTGATGCTACTATAACATCGCCGATGTTACCGTATTTGCGGACAGAACCGCCAAGTACACGGATACACTTGATTTCTTTCGCTCCTGTGTTGTCAGCAACACGTAGGTAGGTTTCTTGTTGTACCATTTACGGGGTTCCTCCTTACTTAACTTTTTCTAGAACTTCGATTAATCTCCATCTTTTGTCTTTTGATAGAGGTCTTGTTTCCATAACACGAACTTTGTCACCAATGGAACATTCATTGTTCTCATCGTGTGCTTTTAGTTTGTATGTGCTTTTAATGATTTTTTTATACAATGGATGTTGTATTCTGTCTTCTATCGCAACAACTATAGTCTTATCCATTTTGTTTGACACAACCATGCCGACTCTAGTTTTACGGAATGCTCTTTCGCTCACTTAGCTTACCTCCCTTATGCCTTACGCCTTATTCGCAAGCTCAAGCTCACGAATAACTGTTTTGACTCTGGCGATATCATGCTTTACATCAGCGATTTTAATCGGGTTGTCTAACTGGTTAGTTGCATGTTGAAGTCTTAAGTTGAAAAGGTCTTTTTTAAGATCTGCTAATTTGCTGTTAAGCTCTACAGAACTTAAGTTTCTAATTTCTTTAATCTTCATGATTATTCACCGCCTGTCTCAGCTTCACGTTTGATAATCTTCGTTTTAACAGGTAGTTTATGGCTTGCAAGGCGAAGCGCCTCACGCATAACATCTTCGTTAACACCAGCAATTTCAAACATTACTCTACCCGGTTTTACAACCGCTACCCAATATTCAGGAGAACCTTTACCAGAACCCATTCGAGTTTCAGCTGGTTTTTCTGTAATTGGCTTATCTGGGAAAATTTTAATCCAAACTTTACCACCACGTTTGATATGACGAGTCATAGCGATACGGGCAGCTTCAATTTGGTTTGATGTAATCCAACAAGGCTCAGTAGCAACAAGTCCTAGTTCACCGTGGCTTACATGGTTTCCACGAAGTGCTTTACCTTTTAGTCTTCCTCTATGCACTCTACGGTATTTTACTCTTTTTGGTAATAGCATTACTTATTGCCCCCTTCCCTTCTTTGTTGAGGTCTTCTGTCGCCGTTTCTGTTGTCACGACGTTCTGGACGACCATCACGTCTGTCACGACGCTCACGACGTTCTGACGCAGGTTTTGGTGCTTCAATTCTTCTGCCAAGACGTGGTCCGCCAGTTAGAACTTCACCTTTGTAAATCCATACTTTAACACCGATTTTACCGTAAGTTGTATCAGCTTCAGCAAAACCATAGTCAATGTCAGCACGGATAGTTTGTAGAGGGATTGTGCCCTCTGCATAATGCTCTGTACGAGCGATTTCAGCTCCGCCTAAACGACCAGAACACGCAGTTTTGATGCCTTTAGCGCCCATTCTCATAGCACGACCCATGCTTTGTTTCATAGCTCTTCTGAAAGAAATACGTTTCTCAAGTTGAGCTGCGATGTTTTCAGCAACTAGTTGTGCGTTTGCATCTGGATTCTTGATTTCTTGAATGTTAAGAGTTACGCTCTTACCAGTCATTTTTTCAAGAGTAGCTTTTAGTTTATCAATCTCAGAACCGCCACGTCCGATAACGATACCTGGACGAGAACAGTGGATAAAGATTTTAATTTTTTCACCTTTATCTCCAGAACGTTCGATTTCAATTGTTGGAACGCCTGCTTGATATAATAATTTTTTTAGATATTCACGAATTTTGTAGTCTTCCACAAGTAGGTCGCCGAACACAGAGTCGTTAGCGATCCAACGGGAATCCCAGTTTTTAATTACGCCTACACGAAGACCGTGAGGATTAACTTTTTGTCCCATAACTTACCTCCCGCCTATTCTTTCTCTTTAAGAACGATCGTGATGTGCGATGTTCTCTTAAGAATTCTGAATGCGCGACCTTGAGCACGTGGATGTACTCTTTTCATAACAGGTCCTGGTGTAACAAATGTTGCATCAACATATAGTTTTTCAGGGTCCATGCCGTGATTGTTCTCCGCATTGGCAACTGCACTCTTTAATAGCTTAATCAAAAGCTCGGAGGCAGCTTTGGGAGTATTCATCAGTATTGCAGCCGCTGTTCCTGCATCCTTGCCACGGATAAGATCACAAACAATCTTAACCTTACGAGGTGCAATTCTAGCGTGTCTTAAATACGCTCTTGCTTCCATTTAACTTTCCTCCTAAGTTTACTTGCCGTTATTTGATGTTCTGCTTCCAGCATGACCTTTGTAGGTACGAGTTGGAGCAAATTCACCTAATTTGTGGCCTACCATGTCTTCGCTTACATATACTGGAACGTGTTTACGTCCATCATGCACTGCGAAAGTGTGTCCTACGAATTCTGGGAAAATAGTTGATGCTCTAGACCAAGTCTTGATTACTTTCTTTTCGCCAGCTTCGTTCATTGTTAAAACCTTTTTGATAAGCTCAGGAGCTACAAAAGGCCCTTTTTTAATACTTCTGCCCATAAATATAGTCTCCTTTCATTACTTACCGTTACGACGGCGTACAATTTGTTTATCTGTTCTGTGATTTTTCTTACGAGTTTTGTAGCCAAGTGCTGGTTTACCCCAAGGAGTAACAGGACCTGAACGACCGATTGGTGATTTACCTTCACCACCACCGTGTGGGTGATCACAAGGGTTCATTACAGAACCACGAACAGTTGGACGGATACCCATATGACGAGTACGTCCAGCTTTACCGATTTGTACATTTTCATGATCTAAGTTTGAAACTTGACCAATTACTGCACGACACTCAGTACGAATGTAACGAACTTCTCCACTTGGTAGACGAACTTGAGCTTTTCCGCCTTCTTTCGCCATAAGTTGTGCGCTACCACCTGCTGAACGAACAAGTTGAGCACCTTTACCAGGATATAATTCAACGTTGTGAATTATTGTACCAACTGGGATGTATTCGATTGGTAAACAGTTACCAGGTTTAATATCAGCTGTGTTAGATGAGATAACAACATCGCCAACTTTTAAGCTGTGAGGTGCGATGATGTAAGCTTTAACACCGTCTTCATATTGAACTAGTGCAATGTTTGCAGATCTGTTTGGGTCATATTCTAATGTCATAACAGTTGCAGGCATATCTACTTTATTACGTTTAAAGTCGATAATTCTGTATTTTCTTTTGTTACCGCCGCCACGATGACGAACAGTGATGCGACCATAGCTGTTACGGCCAGCATTCTTTTTCAAAGTCTCAAGTAGACTTCTTTCAGGCTTGACCTTACTTAACCCCGAATAGTCAAGAACTGACATATTACGTCTGGAAGGGGTTGTAGGATTAAAGGTCTTAATTGCCATGTGTTTCAACTCCTTTTAATGCTTTCTTATCGGGATGCAATCCCATATATTTTGCCTTTCGGCACGGTGCAAAACTTGTTTGCCCTTATATAATTTAACTGAAACGTGTCAGATTAAACCATGTTTTCGAAGATTTCAATAGTTTTTGAGCCTTCAGCTAAAGTAACGATAGCTTTTTTTCTAGCTGGTGTTCTACCAACATGAACGCCCATTCTTTTTTGTTTTCCAGGTAAAGTGATAGTGTTAACTTTTGCAACTTTTACACCGAAAATTTCTTCGATAGCTTTCTTGATTTCGATTTTACCAGCTGTACGCTGTACTTCGAAAACGTATTTCCCATTTTGCAGGCCTTCCATTGAACGCTCTGTGATAATAGGACGTCTTATAATATCGTAAGCACTTTTCATTATGCGTACACCTCCTCAAGTTTTGCTATTGCTGCTTTATCAATGATAAATTTACCAGCATCTAAAATATCGTATACGTTTAATGTAGATACAATAGTTGTTTTAACATTTTGAATGTTAGCTGCACTTTTAACAACGTTTGTGCGAACTTCTGGAGTTACAACAAGAGCTTTTCTTGGAACTTCTAAAGCTTTTAAGAAAGCAACGAAGTTTTTAGTCTTGATTTCACCCATATCTAGGTTGTCGATAACAATGATGTCACCGCTTGCTGCTTTAGTTGATAAAGCACTCATAAGAGCTAGACGACGCATTTTTTTGTTTAGTGAGTAACGGTAGCTACGAGGTTTAGGACCTAGAGCGATACCACCGTGTGTCCATTGTGGTGAACGGATAGAACCTTGACGAGCTCTACCTGTACCTTTTTGTCTCCATGGTTTAATACCACCACCACGAACTTCAGCACGAGTTAATGTGCTTTGTGTACCTTGACGACAATTTGCAAGGTGATTTTTTACCGCTTCATGAAGAACCGGAGCATTAGGCTCGATACCGAAAATTGCATCTGATAATGTAATTTCTGATACTTTTTTGCCTGTCATATCATAAACTGCTACGTTTGGCATATACTTTTCCTCCTTTCCTTATCCCTTAGGCGTTCTTTACTGTGTTCTTTAGGAATACAATACCGCCACGAGGACCAGGAACTGCGCCTCTTACAGCAATAAGGTTAAGTTCTGCATCAACCTTAACAACATCAAGGTTTTGAATCGTAACCTGCTCTGCACCTAAGTGACCCGGCATTATTTTACCTTTGAAAATTCTTGAAGGTGATGAACATGAGCCCATTGAACCTGCATGTCTGTGTACTGGACCACCACCGTGAGACATACGTCCACGAGATGCGTTCCAACGTTTAATAGTTCCGGCAAAACCTTTACCTTTACTAATACCAGTTACATCAACTCTTTCGCCTTCAGCGAAAACATCAGCTTTAACTGTGTCCCCTAAGTTGTAAGATGATACATCTTCAAGACGGAATTCTTTAAGATATTTCTTAACAGCATCTCCGGCTTTTTTAAGGTGACCCACCTCAGCTTTTGTTAGTTTGCGTTCTACAACGTCCATGAAACCTAATTGAACAGCTTCGTATCCTTCTTTTTCAACACTTTTAAGTTGTGTTACTGTACAAGGACCCGCTTCAATTACAGTTACAGGAATAACTTTTCCTTCAGCATCAAAAATTTGAGTCATCCCAACTTTTTTGCCGATAATTCCCTTTTGCATTATTTGTTTCCTCCTATTAGGTTATTGGTTGACAAAGGGTTTCGCCAACATGACCTTGTTCGGTGTGAAAACTTCCGAACTTGTCGCACTCTAAAATTTTTATTAGAGTTTTATCTCAATCTCTACACCAGCTGGTAAATCAAGGCTCATTAGAGACTCAACTGTTTTTTGACCAGGGTTTAAGATATCAATCAAACGTTTGTGTGTTCTTCTTTCGAATTGCTCACGGCTATCTTTGTACTTATGAACAGCACGCAGGATAGTAACGATTTGACGCTCTGTTGGTAGCGGAATAGGGCCTGATACTTTAGCACCTGTTCTTTTCGCTGTTTCAACAATTTTTTCAGCAGCTCCGTCGATTAGTTGGTAATCGTAAGCTTTAAGTCTGATTCTGATTTTTTCCATTTCTTATTTCCTCCTCGTAGTCGTACATCTTTTTAATGTAATATAAGGTCGTCGTCTACGGAGAGAAACTGCACACTTCGCCGTGCGTATCACGCACAGATATAAAATTAGTCGGAAAGATAGCGTAATAGGCTTTACTCCGACAAAACAGAAATGCATTGGTTTACTGCACAGGCTTAAAGTAATCGCATGGTTACTCCAGTTCCTGATTTACGCAAAAACGTACATTCGCTATTATTAAGCAGTTCTCAGCCGCCCGATTTACGGACCTACTCCGTGAAAGTTACCTGCAAAGCAGCAATCTCCCACATCATCGCACATACCTAATTTGTAGGTACTAGAACATAATACTATATATGAGCATTTATGTCAATAGATTTTTTGATTTTTTTGTAGAATTTTTCAAATAAATTTTATGCATTTTTAACATTTACATTTTTTTGCAAAGTTTGCTATTTTTTATGTGACCTTAACATAAAAAAACAGCAGCAAACAGATGAATTATCACAGTCTATTCACTGCTATTTCTCTTACATTATAATATAGGCAAAATACGGCTTTAAAATTATGCCATCAATTTTACCATTACAGCCTTTTGAGCATGTAAACGATTTTCTGCTTCTTCAAAAATGCTATCAGCATGTTTATCCATAATTTCTGCTGAAATTTCTTCGCCACGATGTGCAGGTAGACAGTGAAGTACAATTGCATCAGCTTTTGCATTTTTCATCAGTTCATCATTTACTTGATATCCATCAAATGCAATTTTACGTTTTTCTGCTTCATCTTCTTGACCCATGCTAGCCCAAACATCAGTGTATACAACATCAGCGTCTTTCACAGCTTCAACAATATTGCTTGTAATCGTAATTTTTGCACCTTTAGCTTGTTCAGCTTTTACAAAGTTCATTACTTCTTCAGCTGGATAATAACCTTCAGGACACGCAACAGTCACTTCCATACCAGTTTTTACACCACCAACAATAAGGCTGTGTGCCATGTTATTTCCATCGCCAATATAGCACATTTTAAGTCCTTCAAGTGCCATTTTCTTTTCACGTATAGTCATAAGGTCGGCCAATACTTGGCAAGGGTGCCACATATCAGTTAAACCATTAATTACAGGAATAGATCCATATTTCGCCAAATCTTCAACTTCTTGTTGCTCGAAAGTTCTAATCATGATACCGTCTAGGTAACGTGATAAAACACGTGCTGTATCCTCTACAGGTTCACCACGTCCGATTTGTAAATCTCTGTTTGATAAAAATAATGCTTGGCCACCAAGTTGATACATACCCACTTCAAAAGAAACTCTTGTACGAGTAGATGACTTTTGGAATATCATACCTAAACTTTTTCCTTTTAGGTGATGATGTTGAATATTGTTTTTTGTTTCATATTTAAGTTGGTCTGCCAAATCTAAAAGTCCAATAATTTCATCTTTTGATAGGTCAATTAATTTTAATAAATGTTGCATAGCCTTATTCCTCCGTAAATACTTTTTTCATAATTCTAAGAGAATCATCAATATCTTCATATGATATATTAAGTGATGGAAGTAATCTAATTGCGTTTTTGCCAGCAGTCAGCACAAGTACACCTTGCTCCATAAGTTTCGTCATGTAAGCACCTTGTGTCCCCTCGTCTACTACGATACCAAGCATAAGCCCCATGCCACGAACACCATGAATTTTTGATGAGCCAAATTCTAATATTTTTTTCGTGAAATATTCACCTTTTTCACGTACTTCTTTGTAAAATTCCTCATTATTCACTATCGAAAGCACAGCATTTGCAGCAGAACACGCAAGAGGAGTCCCTCCAAAAGTTGTCGCATGTGTTCCAGCTGTTAGAACATCGCAAGCTTTACTATTTCCAAGAATACCACCAATCGGCACTCCCCCAGCTAAACCTTTTGCAACTGTTACAACATCAGGCATAATTCCATATTGCATAAATGCAAATAAACTACCAGTTCTTCCGATACCTGTTTGTACTTCATCTATCACTAAAAGCAAATCTTTTTCATCGCAGAAAGCACGTACTTTTTGCACAAATTCTTTTTCAAGTGGTAATACTCCACCCTCACCTTGTACAAGTTCAATCATAATTGCACAAGTTTCATTTGTAACTGCTTTCACTATGCTGTCAAAATCATTTGCTGTCGCATAGTCAAAACCATCGGTGAATGGAAAAAAGTAATTATGAAATTTTTCTTGACCTGTTGCTTTCAGGGTTGTGATAGTTCTACCATGAAATGAATTATGCAAAGTTACAATTCTATTACGACCTTCGCCATATTTATCAAAACTATATTTTCTACAAAGTTTTATAGCTCCCTCATTTGACTCAGCACCACTATTTGAGAAAAACATTTTTGACATTCCAGATGTCTCACATAGAGTTTTTGCTGTAATTGTCATAGGCTCTGTTGTGTAAAGGTTTGACATATGGATAAGTGTTTCTGCTTGTTTTGCAATAGCATCAGTTAAAATAGGGTTTGCATGACCTACTGAATTTACACCGATACCAGAAGTTAAGTCTATATATTTTTTTCCGTCAGCATCCCATACATAAGATTGCTCACCACGTTCTAATACCAATGGAATACGTCCGTATGTATTCATTACAAAGTTCGTTTCATCTTGTTTTATTAGTTTTCCATCCAAAATATAGTCCTCCTTAGATTTTTTTATTGTGTTTAGTTTTATAATTTCATTATGTGCCTCCACCTTTGGGGGAGGTGTCACGAAGTGACGGAGGGGGTAT